>DAIOFZ010000032.1:0-20201 GCA_036745475.1 Actinomycetota bacterium
CTCCTTCACGGTGCAGACGAGCGGCACGATCTCATCGACCCCGGCCGGCTCGGGCTCGAGCGGGTTCGGGGGCGGCGGGTTCGGCGGCGGCGCGGCGGGCGGCGGAGGCGGCGGCGGCGGCGGGGGCTCCTGGTAGGGTCGCCGCGAGACCGGCGATGAGCGCGGGGCTCGCACGAGATGGACATCGTCTTCAGCCAAGACCCGCTGGACTTCGCCCGGCGTGACTGGTCGGCGCTCGTCACGGCCGACCCGGCCGGCACCGTCTTCCACACGCCCGCCTTCCTCAAGCTGTACTGGGAGGAGTTCGCGGATCTGCCGGACCACCTCCTGCTCGCATTCGCCGAGGAGGACGGGGACCAGGTCGGCGCGGTCGCGTTCGAACGGTTGGAAGGGACGCTGCGGTTCCTGGGCGGGACCGAGGTGACGGACTACATGGGACCGGTCGGACTGCCCGAGGCTCGGCCCACCTTCGCTAAGGAGCTGTTCGCCTCGCTCGCGCGCACGGACGACTGGATCGAGGCAGATCTCCGCGGCCTCCCGGAGGACCAGCCATGGCTGGGCCTGCTCGTCGAGGCGGCTGCGGCGCAAGGGTTCTCGACCGAGGTGTTCGACGACCAGAACGGGGTCGCGCCCTTCCTCCCCTTACCGGGTTCGTACGCCGAGTACCTCGACCGTCTGCCGGCCAAGCTCCGCCACGAGATCAAGCGGAAGGCGCGTCGCCTGGAGGCCGAGGTCGGGCCCTGGCACATCTGCCTGGCCACACCGGAGACGCTCGAGCCCTTCCTCGATCGCTTCGTCGAGCTGCACCGCACGAGCGAGGGGCCGAAGGGCGTCTTCATGCAACCGGGGATGGAGATCTTCTTCCGCCGGCTGGGCGATGCGTTCCTGCCCCGAGGGATCTTCAGCCTGACGTTCATCGAGACGGCGGAGCATCTGAAGCTCGCGGGCTCGATCGGCTTCCGGTTCGAAGGGACCTCCTCGCTGTACAACTCGGCGTTCGACCGGGCCTATCAACCCGTATCGCCCGGGATGGTGCTCGTGGCCGAGGACATCCGCATCGCGATCGAGGCAGGGTGTTCGGCGTTCGACATGTTGAAGGGCGACTACGCCTACAAATACCGGTTCGGGGCGGTGGCGCGTACGATCAAGCGGCTGGTGGTGACGCGCCGGCCGCGCGACGGGCGCTACTCGACGAACGCGCGCAGCAGTTCGAGCACGACGATCGCGAGCGCCTCGTCCCCGCCAACGACCAGGTCGCCGTCGTCGAGGTAGGACTCCGCGGCCACCCGTCGGCCGGCAACCAGCGCGAACGCGGTGCCGCGCCCGTTGATGAACGCGTCGGGTTTCTTGTCCGCCGGAGGTGTCGACCGCGGTTCGAGGCCCCAGTGCCACGTGCCCCCGCCGACGCCCTCCAGGTCCACCTGGATGCTCCGGCCGGGGAACGACAACCCGGCCTGCCCGAGCGCCCAAGGCAGCATCCGTATGGCCATGTCGTTCGTCAGGAAAACCGGGTCGTGCTGCGGGTTGCCCTCCAGACCCGCGCCCTCGCGGATGTCCTCCTGGTGGAACCACCATTCGATCGTGCGGGACTGCACGAGGTAGCGCAGGCCGATCTCGCCCGCGACCCACTCCAGCTTCTTCGATGCCCACTCGTCGTCGGTCGGTCCCGAGCACAGAACGAGGAATACCTTCGCCGCCTTACCCCAATCGGTGATCAGCTGTCGGGTCGGGACGTCCTTGCGGACCTCGACGGCCCACTCGTTGAATCCGTTCACCCACAGCTCGCCGTCGTTGGCTTCCCGGAACGCGTCGAACTCCGCGGCGGGTTCCCCGGCAAGGAGCTGGCCCGCCGCCGTGTCTTGCGCGGCGAGGTGGGCGACGATGTCCCGGTTGCGCCATCCCTGGCAGACGCTCGGGGCGTCCCAGGCGTCCGGGGACGTGTATTGGATCGTCCTGCCGAGGCGTTCGCGCTCGGCGTTGGCGATCCCGAGCAGCTGGGTCCGGTCCAACGTCACCTGTCCGCTCCTTCTTCCCGGCCGGCTGCGTCCGTCGGCCGGGTCCGCCGGCCGGTCAACGGCACCGCCTGGCGATCGAGATCGGCTCGTCGTCGTGCGCGCGCCGTATCGTACCCGGCGACATGCGGCCGCTATCGTTGGCGTCATGAGCAAGGCGATCGAGCGGTTCCTCGACGCCGCCACGGTGCTCGGGCACCCGGTCGATGTCCGACGGTTCCCGGAGGGAACGAAGACCGCCCCCGACGCGGCTCGGGCGATCGGGTGCGAGGTGGGGCAGATCGTGAAGTCGCTCGTGTTCGTCGCGGACGGCGAACCGGTGCTGGCGCTCATGAGCGGGGCCAACCGGGTCGACGTCGGCCGCCTGGCGACCCTTGCCGGGGCCTCGGCGGCCATGCGCGCGGACCCGAACGAGGCCCGGGCCGCCACGGGGTTCGCGGTGGGCGGGACGCCGCCGTTCGGTCACTCCGAGCCCATCCGGACGTTCGTGGACCGCGACCTGCTGGCGTTCGAGGAGGTCTGGGCGGCGGCGGGCACCCCGGACGCGGTCTTCCGGACCACGGCGGGCGAGCTCCAGCGGACCACCGCGGCCGAGGTCGTCGACCTGAAGGAAACGGCCTCCCGGGACCAGAACGTCCCACCGAACCGTTAGAATCATCGGGCGAGCATCACACCGTCTTCAACGGAGGAACGATGATCCAGCTGACCGAATCCGCAGCCGGCAAGGTCAAGGAGCTCCTGGTCGAGGAGGGACGCTCGGACATCGCGCTGCGGGTTGCCGTCCAACCCGGCGGGTGCTCGGGCCTGCGGTACGCGATGTACCTGGACGACCAGCTCACGGAGAAGGATGTCGCCGAGGAGCAGTTCGGGGTCCGCGTCGTGATCGATCGCATGAGCGTGCCGTACCTCTCCGAGGCCAAGATCGACTTCGTGGACTCGCTCGAGGCTTCTGGGTTCACGATCGACAACCCGGTCGCCCAGGGCTCCTGCGCCTGCGGGAACTCCTTCCACTAGCTCGTTCCTAACAACGAGCTCGATCCGGGCTTTTCCTCGGCCGGACCCGAAAGCTCTTCAGGCCGCGTCGAGGGCGCCCCGTACCCCTTCGCTGAGCTCGTCCAGCTCGTCCCCCGTCAGGACGAGCGCGGGCGAGACCTGGAGCGCGCCGATCCCCAGTGCACGCGTCAGGATGCCATTCGCCCTGCAGGCGGCGACCGCACGGGCGGGCAGACCCGGGTCGGCCTCGAGGGCATCACCGGCGAACTGCACGGCCGCGAGGACCCCGGTGCCGGCGCGCACCTCGCCGACCAGCGGATGATCGGCGAGCGGCGCCAGGGCCGTGACGAGGTCGCGTTCGAGCTCGAGCGCCCGCTTGGGTAGCTCCTCGCGCTCCATGATGTCGAGGTTCGCGAGCGCCGCCGCCGCGGCGGTGGCGTGACCCGAGTACGTATAGCCGTGCCGCCACAGCCCCGCGCCGGGCAGCCAGAAGGGTTCCGCGATCCACGGCGCCGCGATCACCGCGCCCATCGGCAGGTACCCGCTCGTGATGCCCTTCGCGCACGTCAGGATGTCGGGCTCGAGGCTCCACCGCGAACTCGCGAACCAGTCGCCGACGCGCCCGAACCCGGTGATGACCTCGTCCGCGACGAAGAGCACGCCGGTGTCGCGACAGATCGCTCGGACCTCGGCCAGGTACCCCTCCGGCGGCGCGAACACGCCCCCGGCGCCGATCACCGGTTCGCAGAAGAACGCGGCGACACGCTCGGGACCGGCCGCCACGATCGCATCGTGGAGCGCCGCGGGGGAGTCCCAGGCGATCTTCACCACATCGCCGACCAGCGGGCCGTGACCGGCCGCGTTCGCCTCGATCCCGGCGAGGCTCGTCCCGGCGACGTGCATTCCGTGGTACGCGTGCTGGCGGGTGACCAGCAGCGTACGGTCGGTCTCGCCGCGGAGCTGCCAGTACCGGCGGGCCATCTTCGTCGCCGTGTCGATCGAGTCCGACCCGCCGCTCGTGAGGAAGACCTTCGAGTCGGGGACCGGCGCGAGCCCGCCGATGCGCTCGGCGAGCTCGATCGCCGGCCGGTTCGATTGGTCCCCGAAGGTCGAGTACGCCGACAAGCGCACCATCTGCCGGTGTGCCGCGGCGGCGATCTCCTCGCGGCCGTAGCCGACGTTGCAGTACCACAGCGCGGCGGTCGCATCGAGGTAGCGACGCCCCTGCTCGTCCCAGACGTGTGCGCCCTCGCCTCGATCGATGACGAGCTCGCCGCCCGACTCGACGGCAGCCATGTCGGCGAAGGAGTGCCAGAAGGTCCCCACGGGCTCGCTCACGGTAGCAGTCGTATCGGGCCCGATCGGTAGGGCCTTGAATGTCAGGAGGGTTCGTACGCGAGGTTCGGGCGCAGCCAGGTCTCCGCCTCGCGCCGGTCCATCCCGCACCGGGCCGCGTACTCCTCGACCTGATCGCGACCCAGGCGCCCCACGTTGAAATACCGGGCCGCCGGGTGCGCGAAGTACAGGCCCGAGACGCTTGCGGCCGGGGTCATCGCGAAGTGCTCGGTCAGGTCGATGCCGGCTCCCCGAGCATCCAACAGGTCGAACAGCGTCGCCTTGCGCGTGTGGTCGGGGCACGCCGGGTAGCCGAACGCGGGCCGGATCCCACGGTAACGCTCGGCGAGCAGGTCGTCGCCGCTCATCGCCGGCCCCGACTCGTACCACTCGCGCCGGGCACGCTGGTGCAGCCATTCGGCGAACGCCTCGGCCAGGCGGTCGGCGAGCGCCTTGACCATGATCGCCTGGTAGTCGTCGAGGTCCGTCTCGAACCGTCCCGCGAGCTCGTCGGCCCCGAGACCGGCGGTCACGGCGAACGCACCGATGTGGTCCACGAGTCCCGTCTCGGCGGGCGCGATGTAGTCGGCGAGCGATCTGCTGGGCCGGTCGTCGCCGTGGTCGGCCTGCTGCCGGAGCATCGGGAACCGCGTGCCGTCCGGGAGCACCACGTCGTCCCCCTCGGCCGACGCCGGCCAGAACCCGTACACGCCCCGCGCGGAGAGCGAGCGGTCGGCCACGATCCGATCGAGGAGCTCGTTCGCGGCCTCGAACAGCTCCCGGGCAGCCTCGCCGTGCCGCGGGTGGTCGAGGACCTGCGGGTAGCGGCCCTTCAGCTCCCACGCGCTGAAGAAGAACGTCCAGTCGATGTACGGGCGGAGCTCGCCCAGGTCCGGTTGGACCACGCGGGTGCCGGTGAACGCCGGCGTGGGCAGGTCGCGCTGGCTCCAGACGATCGGCGTTCGGCGCTCGATCGCGATCCGGTACGGCAGCAGCGGCTGGGCCTCGCGCTCCGCGTGGAGCAGACGGAGGCGTTCCTGATCCTCGCGGTTGACGTGGTCGAGCTTCGTACGCCGATCGGCGTCGAGGAGATCCGAGACGACCCCCACGACGCGGGACGCGTCGACGACGTGGACAACGGGCTGTCCGTACTCGGGCGCGATCCGAACGGCGGTGTGCTGTCGGGAGGTGGTGGCACCTCCGATCAGCAGCGGCAGGTCGAGCCCTCGCCGCTCCATCTCCTTGGCGACGCCCTCCATCTCTCCGAGCGATGGCGTGATGAGTCCCGAGCAGCCGACGATGTCGCAGCCTTCGGCCGCGGCGGTGTCGAGCAGGACGTCGGGCGGGACCATCACGCCGAGATCGATCACCTCGTAGTTGTTGCACCCGAGCACGACGCCGACGATGTTCTTGCCGATGTCGTGCACGTCGCCCTTGACCGTGCACAGGATCACCTTGCCCTGGGCTCGGACCCCCTCGGGCCCGAGCCGGAGCTTCTCCTGCTCCATGAACGGCTCGAGGTACGCGACGGCGCGCTTCATCGCCCGCGCGCTCTTGACGACCTGTGGCAGGAACATCTTGCCCGCGCCGAACAGGTCGCCCACGACCTGCATCCCCGCCATCAACGGCCCCTCGATCACGTCGAGCGGTCGCTCGTAGGCCCGCCGCGCCTCCTCCGTATCCTCCTCGATGAACTCGTCGATCCCGTGTACGAGCGCGTGCTTCAGGCGATCCTCGACGGTCGTCTCGCGCCATGAGAGGTCGAGCTCCTTCTTCATGGCGCCGCCCTTGACGGTCTCGGCGAAGGAGACCATGCGCTCGGTCGCGTCCGGCCGCCGATCGAAGATGATGTCCTCGACGTGCTCCAGGAGGTCGGCGGGGATGTCCTCGTACAGGGCGATCTGGCCCGCGTTCACGATCGCCATGTCGAGGCCCGCGGCGATCGCGTGGTACAGGAACGCGGAGTGGATCGCCTCGCGGACGGCGTCGTTGCCCCGGAAGCTGAAGGACAGGTTCGAGACGCCGCCCGAGACCTTGACCCCGGGCAGCCGCTCCTTGAGCCGACGGGTGGCCTCGATGAACGCCGTGCCGTACGCGTTGTGCTCCTCGATCCCGGTCGCGATCGCGAGGATGCAGGGATCGACGACGATGTCCTCGGGCACGTAGCCGGCCCGGTCGATCAGCAGCCCGACCGAGCGCTCGAGGATCTGGAGCTTGCGTTCGACCGTGTCGGCCTGACCCTGCTCGTCGAACGCCATCACGACGACCGCGGCCCCGTAGCGCTTGACGCGGCGCGCCTTCTCGAGGAATTCCTCCTCGCCCTCCTTCAGGCTGATCGAGTTCACGATGCCCTTGCCCTGGAGGCACTTCAGGCCGGCCTCGAGGACGTCCCACTTCGAGGAGTCGACCATCACCGGGACGCGCGCGATCTCGGGCTCGGTCGCGATCAGGTTGAGGAACGTCGTCATCGCCTTCACGCCGTCGAGCAGGTCGGCGTCCATGTTCACATCGAGCATGTTGGCGCCGCTGCGGACCTGGTCGGCGGCGATCTCGACCGCGGCCTGGTAGTCGCCGGCCTCGATCAACCGGCGGAATCGAGCCGAGCCGGTGACGTTCTGCCGCTCGCCGATCATCACGAACCCCGTCTCGGGCGTGATCGAGAAGGGCTCCAGGCCGCTGAACGAGGTGACGGTACCGTCGGCCGGGATCTTGCGTGGCGGGAGGCCGTTCACGGCGGCGGCGATCGCCCGGATGTGCTCGTCGGTGGTCCCGCAGCACCCGCCGAGGACGTTCGCGAGGCCGCTCTCGGCGAACTCGCGGAGGTACTTCGAGGTGGTCTCGGGCCGCTCGTCGTAGCCGCCGAACGCGTTCGGCAGCCCGGCGTTCGGGTGGCAGCTGGTGTAGGCGGGCGCGATCCGCGCGAGGGACTCGAGGTACGGGCGCATCTCGGCCGCCCCGAGCGCGCAGTTCACCCCGACGCTGAAGGGTTCCGCGTGGGTGATCGAGAGCCAGAACGCGTCCACGGTCTGGCCCGAGAGCGTCCGGCCGCTCCGGTCGGTGATCGTGACCGAGATCATGAGCGGCACGTCGGGCGCCACGTCGCTCGCCGCCGCGATCGCCGCCTTGGCGTTCAGCGTGTCGAAGATCGTCTCGATCAGCAGCAGGTCGATGCCGCCGTCGACGAGCCCACGGATCTGCTCCGCGTAGGCCTCGGCCATCCGGTCGAACGAGACCGTCCGGTACGCCGGCTCGTTCACGCGGGGTGACAGCGACAGGGTCTGGTTCGTCGGACCGACGGACCCGGCGACGAAGCGATCGGGCCCGAACGCGTCGGCCGCGCGACGGGCGATCCGGGCGCCGGCCAGGTTGAGGTCGTAGACGGCCTCCTCGAGGCCGTAGTCCGCCTGGGCGATCGCCGTGGCGGTGAACGTGTTGGTCGTGACGATGTCCGCGCCGGCCGCGAGGTAGGAGCGATGGATGTCCTCCACCACCTCGGGGCGCGTGAGGTTCAGCAAGTCGGGATCGCCGGCGACCTCGCGCGGGTGATCCCGGAAGCGCTCGCCGCGATAATCGTCGCCGGCGAGGTTCCTGGCCTGGATCGCGGTCCCGTAGGCGCCGTCGAGCACGAGGATTCGTTCGGCCAGCAGCGCCTCAAGTCGTTCCCGCATGGGTCAACGCTAGCGTCCCTCCTCCGGCGTGACCAGCAAGCGAGGTCCGCGTTCCGTCGAGGCCACCACGTGGGGTACGCTGCCGGGTCCGGATTCGCCGAGCCGGTGGAGGAAGCGGCGTTGGGCAAAGACGCGTTCGAACCGCTCACGGGCGCCGTCCCGGGCGCGATCGCGACCGGGGGGATCGGGGAGTCCGCGCCTTCGGGGCGACCCCGACCGGACCGGCCGCTCGGGAAGCGGGGGGCCGACCTGCTCGCGCAGGTTCCGTTGTTCGAAGGACTGTCGCGCAGGCACCTCAAGCAGATCGCGGAGCACGCCGACGAGATCTCGTTCCGCGAGAGAGAGACGATCGTCGAGGCCGGGGAGCCGGGCGGCTCGTTCTTCGTCATCGTCGAAGGAGAGGTGCGGGTCGTGCGGGGCGACCGCACGATCGCGCGCGCCGGACCGGGCGAGTTCTTCGGCGAGATCTCGCTGCTCGACGGCGGACCCAGGACCGCCTCGGTGATCGCCGAGACGCCCGTCGTCGCGATCCGGCTCTTCAAGGCCTCGTTCGACAAGGTCGTCCGGGACGAGCCCCGAGTAGCCGGCAAGATCCTGGCGGTCGTGGCCCGCCGGCTCCGCGAGGCCGAGAGGACCGTCACTGCGTGATGCTGGCGTTCCCCGCGTACACGTGGTGGAAGTTCTTGCACGTCGCCGGCGTGATCGCGTTCGTGATGTTCCACGGCGTCTCGATGATGGTGGCGCTCCAGCTTCGCAGAGAACGGGATCGGGGGCGTATCGCCACCATGACGCAACTGTCGGGTTCGTCCCTCAGGGGCATGTACGTGGCACTGCTGTGGCTCATCGTGTTCGGCGTGATCGCCGGGATCCAGGGCGAGTGGTGGAACGACGGCTGGTTCTGGATCTCGGTCGGGCTGCTGGTCGTGGCGATCGCCGAGATGTCGGCCGTCGCCCGGCCGTACTACGAGCGGGTGAAGGAGGCGATCGAGGTCCGGCCGTCCGGCGTGCCGCGCCGCAGCGACGAGGAGCTCGACGAGATCCTCCGGTCGCCGATCGGCCTGTGGAACACCGTGTTTGGCATCGGGGTGCTCGCGGCCATCGCCTGGCTGATGATCTTCAAGCCCTTCGTCGTCCTCTGACGACTTGCTAGAGGTCCGTCGGGAGGAGCGGCCGCTCCGCCGGCCCGGCCACGACCTGACCGGTGGCCGAGTACCGCGACCCGTGACAGGGGCAGAGCCAGCCGTGCTCAGAGGCATCCCACTTGACCGT
Source organism: Actinomycetota bacterium (assembly GCA_036745475.1). Taxonomy (GTDB): domain Bacteria; phylum Actinomycetota; class UBA4738; order UBA4738; family HRBIN12; genus DASSJM01. The sequence continues at coordinate 9,278 of DAIOFZ010000032.1, forward strand.
GCAGCCCTGGTGCGTGCACGTGGCGGACAGGATCGTGAGGTTCCCCTTCTTGTCCCGATAGACGGCGACCTTGTGGCCGGCCGTCTTCACGATCCCTCCCTCGTCCGGGCCGATCTCGTCCAGGTTCTGTGCCACGGTCCGCGCGACCAGCACGTCGCACGGCGCCGACTCGGCGACGTCCCTCGGCACCGAACCCAGCATCGCGGCCTTGGCCCCGGTCATGCCGCGGTTGCCGATCACCACCAGGTCGAACCCCTCGGTGGCCGCCGCGTCGACGATCTCCTCGGAGGGGTCGCCCGAGCGGATCTCGATCGCCGACGTGACGCCGGTCGATGAGCCGATCGTCGCGACGGTGTCCTGCAACACGAGCTCGCCGGTCTTCGGATGGCCGACGAACAGCAGCGTGACCGATGCCTTGAGGGCCTTCGCCAGCACGTAGCCCTTCCTCGCGGCCCGGTCGGCCGTGGAGGAGCCGTCGGTGGCGATCAGCATCCTCCGATAGGGCGGTGCCGGCTTCTCGTGTTCGCCGATCGTGCGCGCCCGCGTGAGAAGCACGTCGCACGGCGCGTGCGTCACGACCCGGCGCGACACGCTGCCGAACAGCTGGTCGGACGTCGAGAACCCGACGCTCCCGATCACGATGAGCTCCGCATCCTTCTCGTCCGCGGTCATGAGGATGGCGTCCGCCGGCGCGTCGGCGGACAATGCGAGCTCGTGAAGGGCCCCCTCGCGATCGGCGATCTCCTCCGCCCGGACGACTGCCTCGTTCGCCCGGTCGGGGTTGGCGTAGGCGTGGGCGATCGTGAGCTTGGCCCCGCCGATCGACGCCAGGGTCGAGGCGATCGTCTCGGCTGTCTCCGCCGAGTCCGATCCGTCCGTCGCCACCACGATCCGCCGGTACGTCATGCCGATGAACCCCTTCTATCCGGGAGCCGTCCGCGAGAGTACCGCCTCGAGCTCGGAAAGGGTCGCCTCGTCCAGCTCGATGGCGCCCGCCGCGGCGTTCGAACGGACGTGGTCGGGGTTGCGGCTCCCCGCGATCGCAGCGGTCACCCCCGGTTGCGCCACGTTCCACGCGAGCGCGAGCTGGGCGAGCGTACTCCCCAGCCGCTCCGAGATCGGTCGCAGACCATCCACGACGGCGAGGTTGCGCTCCCGGTTGCCCCCGGCGAACAGCGAGCCCCCTTCCTCCTCGCCTCCGCGGAAGTCGCCCTCGTCGAACCGCGTCTCGGACGTGATCGTGCCCGTGAGGAGCCCGTAGGCGAGCGGGGCGTAGGACAGCACGCCCGTGCCCTGCTCGCCGCACCAGCCGATCAGGTCACGGTCCTCGAGCCTGAGCATCGAGAACTCCTGTTGGAGCGAGTCGACGTGCCGGATCGCCTCGCACCGTTCGATCAGCGCGCGGTCGAAGTTCGAGACGCCGATGGATCGGACGAGGCCGTCGTCCAACAGTGCGGCCATCGCGCCCCAGGTCTCCTCGACGGGGAGGCCCCGTTCGTCGGGCCAGTGGAGCTGGTACAGGTCGACGTGGTCGGTGCCGAGCCGCCGCAGGCTCCCCTCGCAGGCCGAACGCACCTGGGCGGGCCGGAACCCCGAACCGTCCGGCTGCGGGGCGACCTTGGTGGCGATCAAGACCTCGTCCCGCCGACCGGTGATGGCCCGTGCCACCAGCTCCTCCGACCGGCCCCCGCCGTAGACCTCGGCCGTATCGATCCAGTCGATCCCGGTCTCGAACACCGACCGGATCGCCCGGAGCACCTGCTCCTCGGGGGGCGAGTCACCCCATTCGGATCCGCCGCCCGCCTCCCAGGCCCCGAATCCGATCGCGGACAGTTCCGGACCCCTCGACCCCAACCGGTTCCTTCGCATGCCTCGTCCTCCGTGGGTGATCGTCCGTCGGCGGGCCATCACACGGCTCCGCCTCAATCTAGCGGGTGGACCTGTCCGCTCCGCGGGTGCGCGGTACGCTAGTTGTGCAAGCGATCCTCACGATCCGATCCGGAGGAGGCGGCCGGGGCCACACCCGGCGACGATGACCAAGCAGGTGGAGGAGAAGCAGCGCGTCGTGATCCGGTTCGCCGGCGATTCCGGCGACGGGATGCAGCTGACGGGGGACCGATTCACCAATGCCACGGCGGTCCTGGGCAACGACCTCGCGACGATGCCGGACTTCCCGGCCGAGATCCGGGCCCCCGCCGGCACCGTCCACGGCGTCTCAGCGTTCCAGATCCAGTTCGCCTCGACCGACATCCTGACCCCCGGCGACCACCCGAACGTCCTGGTCGCGATGAATCCGGCGGCCCTGAAGGCCGAGCTCGGCTCGGTCGAGAAGGGCGGCACGATCATCGTGAACGAGGACGCGTTCACGCAGCGGAACCTGCAGAAGGCCGGGTACGCCTCCGATCCGCTCACCGATGGGGCGCTCGACGGCTACCAGATCTACCGGGTCCCGATGACCTCGATCACCGTTCGTGCCGTCGAGGAGCTCGGGCTCACGCGCAAGGAGGCCGAGCGCTCCAAGAACATGTTCGCGCTGGGCCTCGTTTCGTGGATGTACGGTCGCCCGACCGACGTCACCCTCAACTGGCTGCACAAGAAGTTCGGCGACAAGGCACAGCTCTACGACGCCAACGCGGCCGCCTTCAAGGCGGGCTACAACTTCGGCGAGACCACGGAGCTGTTCGCGACCTCGTACGAGGTCAAGCCGGCACCGGCCGAGCCGGGCATCTACCGCAACGTGTCGGGCGCGCAGGCGCTCGCGTGGGGACTCGTCGCGGCGGCCGAGCGGAGCGGTCTGCAGCTGTTCTACGCGAGCTACCCGATCACGCCGGCCTCCGAGCTGCTCCACGAGCTCTCGCGGCTCAAGAACTTCAACGTGATGACCCTGCAGGCCGAGGACGAGATCGCGGCCGCCAACGTGGCGCTGGGCGCGGCGTTCGCCGGTGACCTCGGCGTGACCGGGACGAGCGGACCCGGGATGGACCTGAAGGCCGAGACGCTCGGGCTGGCCGTGATGCTCGAGCTGCCCATGGTGATCGTCGACGTTCAGCGCGCAGGCCCGTCGACCGGGATGCCGACCAAGACCGAGCAGGCGGACCTGCTGCTGGCGCTGTTCGGCCGCCACGGGGAGTCGCCGATGCCGATCGTCGCCGCGCGTTCCTCGTCGCACTGCTTCGACGCGGCGATCGAGGCCGCGCGGATCGCGATCACGTACCGGACACCCGTCATCCTGCTGTCCGACACGTTCCTCGCGAACTCGTCCGAGCCGTGGAGGCTCCCGGACGTCGAGAGCCTCCCGACGATCGACCCGGCGTTCGCGACCGGTCCGAACGCCGGACAGGAGTTCCTGCCCTACCTGCGCGACGAGAAGCTGACCCGCCCGTGGGCGATCCCCGGGACGCCGGGCCTGCGACATCGGATCGGGGGGCTCGAGAAGGAGGACGGGACCGGCGACATCAGCTACGAGCCCGAGAACCACGAACGAATGACGCAACTGCGGGCGGCGAAGGTCGCGAAGATCGTCGACGATATCCCGCCGCTCGAGGTGGACGATCCCGACGGAGGCGCGGAGCTCCTCGTGCTCGGCTGGGGATCGACCTACGGGACGATCCTCGCGGCGGCGAGGCGCGTCCGCGAGCGTGGACGCAAGGTCGCGACGGCGCACCTGGTCCACCTGAACCCGATGCCGGCCAACACCGGCGAGGTCGTGAAGCGGTACGCGAAGGTGCTGATCCCCGAGATCAACACCGGGCAGCTCGCGATGCTGATCCGCTCGGAGCACCTGGTCAACGCGCGGACCTTCTCGAAGGTGCAGGGCCAGCCGATCTTCGCGGAGGAGCTGGAGAACGAGATCCTGCTTGTGGTCGGGGACGAGACGGTGATGGACGGGGCCAAGGTGATGGACGGATGAGCGACGGCGGCAACGGCACGGCGAACGGCGGACCCTCGATCGGCAACGGCGGCGGCGCGGTCGGGACGCTGACGAAGAAGGACTTCACCAGCGACCAGGAGGTCCGCTGGTGCCCGGGCTGCGGGGACTACGCGATCCTGTCGACGGTGCAGGGGTTCATGCCCGAGCTCGGGATCGAACCGGATCGGACCGTGTTCGTCTCGGGGATCGGCTGTTCGGGTCGGTTCACGTACTACATGGACACCTATGGCGTGCACGGCATCCACGGGCGCGCGCCCGCGCTCGCCACCGGGATCGCCACGGCGAGGCCGGACCTGTCGGTGTGGGTGATCACAGGGGATGGGGACGGGCTGTCGATCGGCGGCAACCACCTGATCCACGCCCTGCGCCGCAACGTGAACCTGAAGATCCTCCTGTTCAACAACCAGATCTATGGGCTGACCAAGGGTCAGTACTCGCCGACCTCGGAGGAGGGCAAGGTCACGAAGTCGACGCCGTTCGGGTCGGTCGACCACCCGTTCAACCCGATCGCATTGGCGCTCGGGGCGGAGGCGACCTTCGTGGCGCGAACGCTCGACAACGATCGCCAGCACCTCACCCAGGTCCTGCGGCAGGCGGCCGTCCATCGGGGGAGTGCGTTCGTCGAGATCTACCAGAACTGCAACGTCTTCAACGACGGTGCGTTCGACCTGCTTCGGGAGAAGCAACAGGGGACGCACAACCAGATCCGCCTCGAGGACGGCGAGCCGATCGTGTTCGACGAAGGTAAACGGTGCGTCTCGGTGGGAGAGAACGGACGGCTCGTGATCACGGAGACGGCGAGCACGCCGCCGGAGGCGATCGTGGCCCACGACGCGAAGGGCAGGCCATCGCTTGCGTTCGCGCTGGCCCACCTGTCACGGGGGCCGAACGAGCCCACCTGCATCGGCGTGTTCCGCGAGATGGAGCGGCCCGTCTACGGCGAGGCCATGACCGCGCAGATCGAGCAGGCGGTCGAGCGTCTCGGGCCGGGCAGCGTGGACAAGCTCCTGCATTCGGGGGACACCTGGACCGTGTCCCAGACGGACGCGGGAACCGGCTAGGTCAGCGCTCTCAGGAGCGGAACCGCGCCATCGCGGCGTCGCCCGCGGCGCGCATCTCGCGCAGATCGGACACGAGGCTCGGGAGCGTCGCGAGCAGTCGCTCGGCGTCGTCTTCGGTGGTGTCCGGTCCCACGCCGATCCGGAAGCTCGCCGTCGAGGCGACGCCCATGTGCTCCAGGACCGAGGACGCCTCGCCGGCCGCGCCGGAGCAATTGGAGCCCGCTGCGATCCGGAAGCCACGATCGTCCAGCGCCATGCTCATGATCTCGGCGTCCAGGTCCGGGACCGAGAAGCAGACGAGGTGCGGGACACGCTGGGTGGCGTGGCCGTGGACCCTCGCGCCCTCGACGCGTTCGACGATGCCTGCGCGGATCGTGTCGGTGAGCGCCCAGTCCCGCGCCGCCTCGTCGTTCATCCCATCGAGGCGAGCCTCGAGGGCCGCGGCCATCGCCGCGACACCCGGGACGTTCTCCACGCCGGAGCGGCGTCGCCGCTCTCGGTCGTCTCCGCACGGGTACGCGGCGATCGGAACGCCCCGGCGAACGTAGAGCGCCCCGATCCCCGGCGGTCCCCCGAACTTGTGTCCCGAGACCGAAAGCAGGTCGACCTCCAGGGCCACCGCGTCGACCGGCAGGTGGCCCACCGTCTGGCATGCATCCGTGTGGAACAGCACGCCCGCCTCGCGGCACAGCCGAGCACACTCGGCGATCGGCTGGATCGTTCCCACCTCGTGGTTCGCGTGGTGCACGGACGCGAGGAGCGTGCCCGGGCGGCGGATCTCCGCGGCGAAGGCGTCGAGGTCGACCGAGCCGTTGCGGTCCACCTCGACGAGCACGGACTCGAACCCGTCGGTCTCGAGCGTGTGGAGCACGCCGCCCACCGCGGGGTGTTCGACCGTGGTGGTGACGATCCGGGTGCCGAGCTCGCGGACCGGCCGGACGCCGCCCCAGATCGCCAGCGCCACCGATTCGGTGCCCCCGCTCGTGAACACGATCTCGTCGGGCTGGGCTGCGAGCGCGCCGGCGACCGTCGCCCGTGCGTCGTCGAGCAGTCGTTTCGCCGCCAGTCCGTCCCCGTGCACGCGTAGTGGGTCGGCGAACTCGTCCAGCGCGGCGAGCAACGCGAGCCGCGCCCGCTCGTCCAGCGGGGTCGCGGAGGCGTGATCGAGGTAGGTGCTCGTCGTCACCATGGGAAACGTGCCCCATGATACGGGCGCCCACCGAAGGGGTGCGTCAGGGTGTGGCCGGCTCCTGGTCCTTCAGGAACACCGTGGCGTACAGGACCGCCGCGATGATCCCGCCGGCCACCGGACCGATGATCCAGACGTACCAGTTCGCCCAGTCTCCGAAGACGAGCGCGGGTCCGAACCATCTCGCCGGGTTCATCGCGGCCCCCGTGTAGGGACCGAACGCCATGATGTCGAACGCGATCACCAGGCCGATCGTGAGCCCCGCCGTCTTCGACCAGGGGCCACGGGGATCGACCGCCGTGCCGAAGACCGCGAACACGAGGAAGAACGTCGTGGTGGCTTCGATCACGATGCCCTTGCCGGCCGCGATGTCCTGGGCGAGCGCCGGCGTCCCGCCGCCGCCGGCGTCGAACCAGGCGGTGGGGACCAGGTACTTGAGCAGGAGCGCACCGGCCACGGCGCCGAGGAACTGCGCGCCGATCAGGATCAGGGCCCGCCGGGAAGGGATCTTCCCGGCGACCCACAGGCCGATCGTGACGGCGGGGTTCACCAGGCCGCCCGAGATGTGCGCCGTGATCGAGACCATGATCGCGAGCACGAGGCCGTGCGCGAGCGCCACACCGGTCAGGTCGAGCCCGAGACTCACCTGCGCGATCACGGCGCCCGCGCCGATGAAGATCAACGCGAACGTCGCTACGAACTCCGCCACCGCAGCCTTGCCCGTGCTCTCCACGACCGCCCCCCCGCGTCCGAAGCCGACCCGACCGACGATAGCGGTGCCCGGTGGCGGGCTCAACGGCGCAGCACCGGTTGGTAGGATGCGCCGCGTGAAGGTCCTGCTCGTGTCGCCCGACGCCGAGGCACGAGACCTGCTGCGGATCTCGGTCGGGAGCATCGAGCGTCGCCTCGGCGACGCGGTGTCGTTCCTGGAGGCGCAGGACGGCGAGCAGGGCGCCCGGATCGGGCTTCGCGAGCGCCCCGACGCGGTCGTCGCCGACGAGATCGCCTCGAGGGCGGGAGCGTTCTCGCTCGCGCGCGACCTGCGCGGCGCGGTCGATCCGTACCGGGGGCCGATCGTGATCGTGCTCGAGCGCAAGCACGATGCGTGGCTCGCCCGTTGGTCGGGGGCGGACGCGTGGCTCGTTCGCCCGGTCGACCCGTTCGAGCTGGCGGACCGGCTCGTCGAGCTGATCGAGTCCTACCGGGCTCGGTCGGCGGCACGGCCCGATGAGCAGCCGCGGGAGAAGAAGGAGATCGCGTGAAGATCAAGGGGACGTGCCGGCGGTGCGGCCGAGAGTTCCTCGCGGAGCAGGTGATCCGAAACGGGGGTCACTGCCCGTGGGACGGCAAGCCGTTCCAGGCGGATTACGCGGTGGTGCTGGTGGACTCGCTCGCCGATGCCGAGAGCGCGGGCAACACGCTGGAGAATGCGCTCGAGAAGCTGGCCGACGTGGAGCCGGACTTCGTCCTCGACATCGAGTCGGTGCTCGGGGAGATCCGCGGGCATCTCGAGCGGCTGGAACGTCCCCACGGGGGTGGGTGAGGTCGTGACGCCGGGGCGGGAGGTCGAGGCCGGGAACCGCTTCTCGATCCTGGTCCGCGACGGTGATGACGGCCAAGGGACCGGCACACGGAACGGCCAAGGGACCGGCACAGGGAACGGCCGAAGGACCGGCCACGGGAACGGATGGAGCGTTGCGATCCTGGACCCGCAGGGACGCGAGGTCGCGGTGCGGGCCTGTCGCGACGAGACCGAGGCCCGGACGTTCGCCTCCACCGTCCGTCAACACATCGCGTGGCTCTCGGAGGCCCGGTTCCGCGAGATCTACCGGCTCGCCGAGGGGGCGTGACGTGGGCTTCAACGCGATGCAGCCCGGCAGGCTCAAGCGCGGCGATCTGATCTTCTTCGTGGTCGGGGTGATCGTGATCGTCGCCCTGATCGTGTGGGCCGTCTCGTAGGTGGACCCGGAGAGCCTCGCGGCGCTCGACTCCTGCTACGTCACCACGAAGGGACGGCGTTCCGGGAGCCCCCACACGGTCGAGATCTGGTTCGCGCTCCTGGGCGACATCGTGTACCTCCTCGCAGGAGGCCGCGAGGAGAGCGACTGGGTGAAGAACCTCCGCGTGGATCCCACCGTGGGTCTGCGGCTCGGCGACCGGGACCTGATCTGTCGTGGACGGCTCGTGGACGATCCGGACGAAGACGCTCCGGCCCGGCGGTTGCTCCTGGGCAAGTACGGGCCTCACGACGCCGACGACCTGTCGGAGTGGGCCAGGACCGCTCGACCGGTCGCGATCGACCTGCCGCCGGAGTGAGCTACGAGGGGCTCTCGTCGAACCCGATCGAGAAGAGCCGCTCCAGGTCGTGCTTCGAGTACACCTGGAACGCGATGAGCGTCTCCGTCCTGGCGACGCCCTCGACCTTCGAGATCCCGCCGGGGATCACCGAGGCCAGATCGTCGTGGTTCGCGACGCGCACGATCGCGACCAGGTCGAACTCGCCCGCCACGGAGTAGACCTCCGAGACACCCACCAGGTCTGCGATCGCCTGCGCGGCCTCGGGGATCTCGTCGATCTCACACTCGATCAGGACGACGGCGTGCACGCTCATCGGGTCAGCGCCCGCGGCGAAGGTGGGCTCACGCCCGCTCCAAGACGACGGCGAGGCCCTGGCCGCCGGAGATACAGAGGGTCGCCAGGCCCAGCGCGGCCCCGCGCGATCGCATCGCGTAGGCGAGCGACAGGATGATCCGGGCACCCGACATCCCGATCGGATGACCGAGCGAGATCCCGCCGCCGTGCACGTTCAGCCGGTCGCGGTCGAACTTCAGCTCGCGCTCGCACGCGAGCACCTGCGCCGCGAACGCCTCGTTGATCTCGATCAGATCGATGTCGGCGAGGGAGAGGCCGGTCCTTTCGAGCACCCTCTTGGTCGCCGGGACGGGGCCGATGCCCATGATCTCCGGCGGCACGCCGGCCCACGACATCCCGATGATGCGCGCGAGCGGCCGGCGCCCCTCGGCCTGGGCGCGGGACGCGGACATCAGCAGCATCGCGGCGGCTCCGTCCGTGATCCCGCTCGAGTTGCCGGCGGTGACGCTGCCACCCTCGCGGAACACCGGCTGCAGCTCCTCGAGCCGCTCGAGCGTCGTGTCCGGTCGGGGGTGCTCGTCCTCGGTCACGGTGACGTTGTCCTTCCCCGTTCCTTGGCCCGACGGGACCTCGACCGCGAACATCTCCGCGCCGCGCGCCCGGGCGCCGGCGACGGCCTTCTGCTGCGACTCGAGCGCGAACTCGTCCTGCTCCGCCCGCGACAGGCCGTAGCGGTCGACGAGGTTCTCTGCGGTCTCGCCCATGATGAGCCCGCACAACGGGTCGAGGAGCCCGTCGCGGTACATCGCGTCGTACACCTGCGCGTCGCCCATCCGGTAGCCGGTGCGCATCCGGTCGAGCAGGTAGGGGACCCGGGTCATGTTCTCCATGCCCCCGGCCAGCACGACCTCCGAGTCGCCGAGCGCGATCTGCTGCGCCCCGAGCTGCACGGCCTTCATCCCGGAGCCGCACGCGATGTTCACGTTGTACGCGGAGACCTCAACAGGAACCCCCGCGCGGACGCTGACCTGGCGGCCGGTGTTGGGGCCGTTGCCCGCCTGGCGCGCGTGACCCAGGATCGTCTGGTCGATCTGGTCGGGTTCGACGCCGGAGCGACGCATCGCCTCGCGGGCCGCGAGCACGCCGAGGTCGACGGCGGGCAGCTCCGCGAACGAACCGAGGAAGCGGCCGATCGGCGTGCGTGCGCCCTCGAGGATGACCGCGTGCTCCATCCAAGCAAGTCTAGCCGTCGTCCGAGCGTGCGCCGCGGGTCCGGTCGCGGGCGCGAAGCGCGTCGAGCAGCCGGTGGAGTTCGGCGCCGCCGGACACGGGTTCCGCGATCGGCGCGGCCGTCGATTCGACGCGGACGTCGTTGCGAGCCACCCACGCCCGAAGCGCGGAGAGCTCGTCCGCTCGCTCCCGCGGACACGGCGCCCCCAGCGGCCCGTCGCCGGCATTCCGGATCAGCCCACCGCGCCGGAGGCGGAAGCGATGGCCCTCGGCGTCGAGCAGGACCAGGTCGTCGGTCCAGAGCAGCCACCCGTCGATCCGCGACCGCGCCAGCGCCTCGGCCAGGGCGCGAAGGCGGTCGCGCGCCAGCGCCGCCTCCTCGAACCGCTCCTGCTCGGCGAGGTCGCGCATGCGCGCCTCGAGCGTTCCGAGGAGCCCGCCCGGTGTGGAGAGGGAGGAGACCAGGGAGCGGACGAGCTCCTCGTAGCGCTCGGGGCCGATGCGCCCGTCGCAGGGAGCCAGGCACCGATGCATCTCGGCGAGTGCGCACGGCGCGAACCGCGTGGAGGCGCGCATCGGCGTCGTGCAACGGCGGATCGGGAAGACGTCCTCGAGCGCCTCCTTCGCCAGGCGCGCGAGATGCGACGAGGGGAACGGCCCGAGGAACGCGCCGCCGCCCTTGGTCTCGCGCACGACCTTGATCCGCGGGTATGCCTCGGCGTCGTCGATCCGCAGGTAGGTGTATTTCCGCCAGGTCCTGCCCCGGCGGTTGTACTTGGGCTCGTGCTCGCGGATCAGCCGCGCCTCGAGGATCAGCGACTCGAGCTCGGAGCCGCACGCGACGCCGTCGACCGACGCGGTCTGGGAGAGCAGGTCATCGACCTTCTTGCGGCCGTCGCCGTAGAAGTAGCTCTTCACCCG
>DAIOFZ010000033.1:0-20041 GCA_036745475.1 Actinomycetota bacterium
CGGGGATTAGTTCGTCGAGGAACCGTGCGTACCGGTTGATCTCGTTCAGGTTGTAGTTGATCTCGTTCGACGTTGGTGCGTTTTTCTCGTTCCAGATCCGGATCTCGTACTCGATCGCGGCCACGACCTCGAAGCCGAGCGCGTTCACGTTCTCCAGCACGCGACGGAGGACCTCGCGTGAGGCGAACGCCGGCGACCCGTCGGGCCAGCTCGGCGTCGCCAGGCACACGCGCCAGCCCGGCCGCCACCGGAGGTCGTGGAGCGTGTCGGGGTCGGGGCGCACGATCAGGTCGGGCGCCCCCACGCGGATCCCGAACCGCTCGTAGTCCGCGATCGGCGCGTCGATGGGATCGAGCCCGATGATGAGGTCGGTCATCACGGTGCCATGCTCGAGGGCCGACTCGAACGCGTCCGGGCGCAGGGCCTTTCCGCGCATCGACCCGTTCATGTCGGGGATCGCGAGGAGAACGAACTCCTCGCCCGCGCCGGGCGCTCGGGCGCTCACGACCGCGAGCCCGCCAGGGCGTCGCCGACGCGTCGCTCGACGTCGGTCATCGCCACCGCGAAGCGTTCGACCATCTCGGCGAGCTCGGCATCGGTGCTCGTGTACGCGGGCGCGAGGAGCACCTGGTCGCCGGCGAACCCATCCGCCTGGGGATGGGTGGACGTCACCAGCACGCCGTGCTCGAGCGCGGTGTCGTCGACGATCGCGGCCGCGTCGAGCCCGACCGGCAGGAACGACGTGCCGTCGCGCGGGTCGACGAGCTCCACGCCCATGAGGAAGCCTCGCCCGCGGACCTCCCTGACGATCTTCGAGCGGGCGAGGGCCTCGGCGAGCTCGTCCCGCAGGCCGGGACCCCGGTCGCGAACTCGGTCCACGAGCTGCCGTTCCTCAATCAGGTCGAGCACGGCGAGCCCGACCGCGGAGGACAGCGGCGCCCCGTCCCACGTGTGCCCGAGGTCGAACTCGCGCGAGCCCCGGTCGATCGCGTCGTAGACCTCCGCCCGGACCAGGACGGCTCCGAGCGGCGCGTACCCGGCACCGAGGCCCTTGCCGACGGCAACGATGTCGGGCTCGATCGGCAGCTGGTGCGCGGCCAGCCAGCTGCCGACGCGGCCGATGCCGGTCACCACCTCGTCGAAGCAGACCAGGAACCCGTGCTCCTTGCGTCGTTCGGCGAGGCCGTGCCAGAAGCGTTCGGGTGGCGTGTAGGCGGGGAGGGCGGCCGCGCTCACGGGCTCGCAGAGGAACGCCGCGATCTCGCCGCCGTGCCGTTCCAGCAGGCGGTCGAGCTCGTCGAGGGCGGCCTCGCCTGTCGGGTCGAAGCGCCACGTCGACGGGGGAAGGTGCAGGTGCGACGCGAGGTACGGCGTGTACGGCTCCTGGAGGGTCGGCCGTCCGTTGAGGGCCAGTGTGCCCATCGAGGACCCGTGGTACGCCTGCGCGGGCGAGATCACGCGCCACCGGTCCGTCTCTCCGCATTCGACGTGATACAGCCGGGCGAGCTGCAGGGCCGTCTCGTTCGCCTCCGAACCCCCCGAGACGAACCGAACCCGGGCCATCTCGGGCGTCAGTCCGAGCAGCCGATCCGCGAGCCGTTCCTGCGGCTCGCTCGTGAAGTGGTGGTTGTAGAAGTACGAGATCTTCTCCGCCTGCTCGGCGGCGGCAGCCGCGAGCTCTCGGACCCCGTGACCCAGGCAGGCGACCATCGCGCCGCCGGAGCACGCGTCGAGGATCCTGCGGCCGTCGATCGTCGTCAGCCACACGCCCTCGCCCCGCTCGATGCTCGGGTAGGGCAGGTCGAGGAAGCGATGGAACACGGCCGAGCCGTCGGTGCGGATCATCGCGGGGTCGCGGCCGAACGGAGCCGCGCGACCCCGTCCAGGAAGCGTTCGAGCAGTCGCATCGCGGTGCGGCGGTTCTCCTCGGCGTTGCGGTCGGTCTCGGCGAGCAACGCGTCGGGGTCGACGCCCTCACCGTCCAGCTCGTGACGGTACGCGCGGACCCAGTCGTGCATGATCTCGGGGGTGACCTCGGGGTGGAACTGGAGCCCGAGGCTGCGTCCCGACACGAACGCCTGCGGACCGACGTCGGTTTCCGCGATCAGGGTGGCGCCCGGCGGCGTCGTGAAGGTGTCGAAGTGCCACTGGAACCACGGACCCTCCGGGACCAGCTCCGGGTCGGTCGTGCGGACGGGCAGCCACCCGATCTCGGCGACGTCGCCCCGAGACACCTCGCCACCCAGCACGCGCGCCAGCATCTGGCCGCCGAAGCAGAGCCCGAGCACCGGCACGTCGTCCCGCACCGCCCTCTCCATGAGCCGCGCCTCGCGCGGCACGAAGGGCTTGTGGTCGTCGAACGCCGCGAACTCGGAGCCGAGCGACACGATCAGGTCGTACGAGCTTGGGTCGAGCTCGCGATCGTCGAGGTCGATCCGCACCACGTCGACCTCCGCCCCGTGCGCGTCGAGCCATCCGGTGACGTGCCCTGGAGGCGTGGGTTCCTCGTGCTGGAGGATCAGCGTGTGCAGGCGTGGCTCGGTCATCGGTCGGCTCCCGTTGTCGTCGGCGATGGGCTCCCGCTGAGTTCCGGTTCGACGTCCTGGGCGACGCTGTGCACGGCGTCGGCGAACCGCGAGACCATCTCGGCCAGCTCGTCGTCGGTGGTCGTGAACGGCGGGGCGAACAGGGTCTGGTCGCCCGCGTACCCGTCGCGCGTCGGCTGGGTGGAGAGCGTGATCAATCCGCGTTCGAACGCTGCCTGGTCGATCCGCCCCGCCACCCGGAGCTCGCGCGGCAGGAACGAACCATCCCGCGGGTCGGCGAACGAGACGCCGAGCAGGTACCCGTGCCCACGGACCTCCTGCACGATCGGGACGTCACCCAGGGCCGCCTCGAGCTCGTCCCGCAGGCGTCGCCCCCGTTCCTCGACACGCGGGATCAGGTCCTCCGAGCGCAGGACGTCGAGGACGGCGAGCCCCACCGCGCACGAGAGCGGCGCGCCGTCCCAGGTGTGACCGAGGGGAAAGCGACGCGAGCCGTTCGCGACGGCCTGGTAGACGGGCTCGCGGCACAGCACCGCGCCGATCGCCGTGTACCCGGCGCCGAGACCCTTCGCGGTCGCGATGATGTCCGGCGTGCACGCCGTCCCCTCCCCCGCGAACCACCGACCGGTTCGGCCGACGCCCGTGACCACCTCGTCGAAGCAGACCAGGAACCCGTGGCGCTCGCGGCGTTCGGCCAGGCCCTCCCAGAAGCCGACAGACGGCGTGGACGCTGGCAACGCGGCGGCGCTGATGGCCTCGCAGAAGAACGCCGAGACGGTGCCCGGCCCAGCCTGCTCGAGGACTCGATCCAAGGCATCGAGCGCCGACTGGCCGGTCGGGTCGGCACGCGGCGTGCTCGGTGGGATGTGGAGGTGCCTGGGGAGGAAGGGCCCGAACGGTCCCTGCAACCCCGGCCGCCCGGTCAGCGCGAGCGTCTCCATCGTCGGCCCGTGGTAGGCCTGCGCGAACGAGATCACCTGCCAGCGCGAGGGCTCGCCGCGTTCGACGTGGTAGCTCCGCGCGAGCTGGATCGAGGTCTCGTTCGCGTCCGACCCGCTCGTGACGAACCGCACGCGCGAGAACCCATCGGGAGCCACATCCACGAGCTCCTGGGCGAGTCGCTCCTGGGCCGGATTGGTCAACCGTTCGTTGTGCACGTACGCGAGCCGCTCGGCCTGGGATCGCGCCACCGCGACGATGTCGCTCCGGCCGTGCCCGAGCGTCGCGGCCATAGAGCCCCCGCTCATCGCGTCCAGGTACCGGTTGCCCGACGCGTCTTCCACCCAGACGCCGTCACCGCGCACGACGACCGGATACCCCCGCTCGAACTCGAGCGGGAGCACGCGCGTCTGGCTCGACTCGATCAGACTCCGCGTCACGCGCCCTCCTCGCCCGTGGACGTGCGGCCGGCGCCCCGCCGAGGCCGGGCCGCCGGGCGTTCGAAGCGTACCGCGCCGCCGCCCCGCCATGGGGCCTCCCGTCGCTCCCCCCGAACACGCTACGATCGAGCGATCGGTCGGCTCGCCCCCTCACGGGATGGTCGGGAAGGGCTGCGGGCGAAGGTGCACGGGCCGGTGGTGCCCAGAAGGAGGAGCCGGGTGGAGAGCGTCGGCAAGGTCCTCGAGGGATGGCGGAAGGACGGGATCGCGTTCGTCCGGTTCGAACTGCCCGACATGCACGGGATCTCGCGTTCGAAGACGATCCCGATCGCCCACGCCGCCGACTACGCCGAGCGCGGTCTCAACATGTATGGGGGCGTGAGCGTCCTGGATTCCCGTTCGGACGTCGTCCCCGGCACGCTGTACCACGAGGAGGTCGGGTACGGCGACCAGCTCCTGTTCCCCGATCCGGAGAGCGCCGCCGTGATCCCCTGGGCCGATCGGACCGCCCGCCTCATCTGCGACGCGCGGTGGTACGACGGGCGGCCGCTCGTGGCCACGCCCCGTCACGTCTTCCGTGACGCCGTCGAGAGGGCGCGCGAGATGGGGTTCGAGCCGCTGATGGGCTTCGAGTTCGAGTTCTATCTGCTGACGGCGGACACGCACGAGCCGTTGTTCGACGGCTACCAGATCTTCAACACGGTCCGCAACGACTTCGTCCCGACGATCCGGCGGATCGTCGAGGAGATGCCGAGGGTCGGCGTCGACGTCATCACGGCCAACTGCGAGTACGCCGGATCGCAGTGGGAGATCAACTTCGCCCCGGGACGCGGCCTGCGCGGACCCGACAACGCGTTCACGTTCAAGAACGGCGTCAAGGAGATCGCGAAGCAGGACGGCTATCTCGCGACGTTCATGAGCAAGCCGTTCGCGACCTCCGCGGGGAGCGGGTGCCACACCCACCTCTCGCTCCTGCACGCGGACTCGGGGGAGAACGCGTTCGCGGACGAGGGCGATCCGAACGGCATGAACGACACCGCGCGCTCGTTCATCGCCGGCCTCCTCACGTACGCGCGCGCGATCGACGCGGTGATCGCGCCCACCGTGAACTGCCTCCGCCGCCGCCGGCGTCACACGTTCAGCCCGACGAACGTGTCCTGGGGACACGAGGATCGCTCGGCGCTGATCCGGGTCAAGGGCGGGAGCCCCGCATCCAAGCACATCGAGTATCGGGCGCCCTCGGCGCTGTCGAACCCGTACCTCGTCGGCGCCGCGTTGATCCAGGCCGGGCTCCGCGGGATCGAGGACAAGCTCACGGCGCCCGAACCGTCCGAGCCTGGCGTCCCCGCCGAGGAGGACGACACGCTCGAGAGGCTCTCGACCGATCTCTCGGAGTCGCTCGACGCGCTCGAGGCCGAGCCCGCCACGCGGGACTTCTTCGGCGACGAGTTCATCACCGCCTACACGAGGATGCGGCGGTACGAGCTCTCCCGGCTCGCCGATCACGTGAGCGACTGGGAGCGCACGGAGTACCTGGAGCTGTTCTGAGCCCCGCCGCCAAGCCTCGAACGGCGCGCAGGTCTCCGGCCAGGCGCCCGAGCGACGGAGCCGTGTCGGTGGCGCGGCGCCTGGCGGCGGGCGGGGTCGAGGCGGTCGCGCTGGCGGTGGTCGACCCCGCCGGGATCACGCGCGTGAAGTGCATCCCGATCCGGCGGTTCGAGGAGGTCGCGCGGTTCGGCGTCGGCCTGTCGAACGTGTTCTCGGTCTTCCTGGTCAACGACGACATCACCTCGTCGCCGGGCATCGAGGGCCCCTCCGGTGACACGCGGCTCGTCCCCGATCCCGCCTCGGCGGTCGCGCTGGCGGCCTCGCCCGGGTGGGCGCTCGCCGCCGTGGACCAGCGCGACCAGGAGGGGGACGCCTGGCCGCCGTGCGGACGCACCTTCGCCAGGCGCATGCTCGAACGCCTGTCGGTCCACGGGCTCGAGCTCCGGGGCGCGTACGAGCTCGAGTTCTTCCTCGGGAACCGCGCCGCGCCGCGCGAGGCCGACGAGCCGGAGCCGATCCCCGCCCACGTCGGTCCCGGCTACAGCGCCCCCGTGCTGGCCGATCAGGAGCCGTTCGCGACCGACGCGATCCGCGCGCTCGAGCGGCAGGGGACCGGTGTGATGCAGTTCCATCCCGAGTACTCGACCGGGCAGTTCGAGATCTCCGTGCCGCATCGCGCCGGGATCGCGGTCGCCGACACCAACCTCGTGGCCCGGCACACGATCCGGGCGGTCGCGCGCGCGAACGGGCTCGCGGTCTCGTTCGCCCCGGTCGTGTTCGCCGGCCTGGTCGGCAACGGCGATCACCTGCACCTCAGCCTCTGGGACCGGCGCGGGCGCAACCGGTTCGCCGGCGGCGACGGGCCCGAGGGGATGACGCGCGAGGCCGAGGCGTTCGCCGCCGGGATCCTCGGGTCGCTGCCGGCGATCGTCGCGGTCTCGTGCCCGTCGGTCGCGAGCTACCTGCGGCTCCGGCCGCACCGGTGGGCGGGCGCGTTCAAGGCGTGGGGCCGCGAGAACCGCGAGGCCGGGCTCCGGTTCGTGACGGGGATGGTCGGCAGCCGCTCGGAGGCGGCGAACCTGGAGGTCAAGCCCGTGGACGGGAGCGGCAACCCGTACCTGGTCCTCGGGTCGATCGTCGCCGCCGGCCTCGACGGGCTCGAGCGCGACCTGCGGCTCCCCGAGCCGACCCTCGAGGATCCGGCGGCGCTGACCGCGGCCGAGCGACGCAAGCGGGGGATCGCCCAGCTCCCGTCCTCGCTCGGGGCCGCGATCGCGGAGCTCGAGCGCTCGGCCGTCCTGCGCGAGGCGATGGGGGACATGCTCTTCGAGTCGTTCGTCGCCACGCGCAGGGGCGAGCTCGCGGCGTTCGACGGGATGGACGACGATGCCGTCGTCCGCGCGCACCGCTGGCGGTACTGACGGGGCAGACCGAGCGCCGGGAAGGAGGGAAGCACGTGGCGGGGATCGACCTGTCGGGCGTGGGCATCGTGGACGCGCACACCCACCCGTACCGCATGGAGGACATGCTCGAACGCGACCCCGATGGGTTCGACACCCGCGCGATGTTCCTCGGCGAGAGCTTTTCGTCGTCCTCCCGGCTGCGGGAGGACCTGTGGCCGTTCGTGCACGCCCTGACCGGGTCGACGGTCTACGCGATCGCGATGCACCGATGGCTCGCCGAGCATCTCGGGTGCGAACCGGATCGGCGGGCGGTGGTCGAGGCTCGGGCAGATGCCCTGCGCGCCGATCCCGTCGCGTACACGAAGGGGTTGCTCGACGCGGCCGGCGTCGTCGCGGTCCTCTCGGACGAGGGGTTCCCCCAGCCGCCGGTCCCGGCCGAGGAGTTCGAACGCACGATCGGCGTCCGCGTCCACCGGGTCGCACGGCTCGAGCCCTGGATCCTCGCGCATCGCGACGGCACGTTCGACGACCTGCTCGCGGGCGTCGACGGCGAGGCGCGACGCGCCGCCGCCGATCCGAACTGCGTGGCCTTCAAGTCGATCGTCGCGTACCGGACGGGACTGGACGTCGGCGACCCGAGCGAGGCCGAGGCCCGGGAGGCCTTCGCGGGCTGGCGCGGGGACGAGTGGAGCGAGACGCGCGACCACGCCAAGCCGGTCAGGGACTTCCTGATCCGGCGGACGCTCGCCGTGGCGAAGGAGCTGGGTCGTGCGTTCCACTTCCATTGCGGGGGCGGGGATCCCGACATCGACCTGATCCACGCCAAGCCCGAGAACCTGTTCCCGCTGCTCGTCGACGTGCAGGACCAGCCGGTGGTGCTCGTCCACAGCGGGTACCCCTGGATCCGCGAGTCCGCCTACATCGCCTCGGTGCTCCCGAACGTCTACCTCGAGCTGTCAGAGCTGATCCCCTGGGGGTTCGGGCAGGTGGAGTGGGCGCTCGAGATGCTGGTGGGAACGGTACCGGCGGCCAAGCTCCTGTACGGCTCCGACGAGGCGGGGGAGCCGGAGTCGTTCTGGATCTCGGCGCTGCTCGCTCGGCGGGCGCTCGAACGGGTCCTGGACGGGTTCGTCGAGCGCGACTACGTGGACACCGGGGACGCACAGCGGCTCGGCGCGATGGTGCTCGGCGACAGCTGCCGCGCGCTCCATGGCCTGACCGAGTGAGCCAGCGCAGCGCGCAGGGTCAGTACTTCGCGAAGTGCCCGCGGTACTGCTCGGCCTCGTCCATCGCCCCGTAGACGTCGAACTCGGAGCGGCGCACGGTGACGTACGACGCGGTGAGCGGGCCGCCCATCGCGCCCGTGAGCACCTCGTCGCGCTCGAGCTCGTCGAGGGCCGCGGCGAGCGTCTCGGGGTACCGCGCGGCGCCGGCGCGCTCGCGTTCGGCGTCCGTGAGCGTCGCCGGATCGATCAGCATCGGCTCGGGGAGTCCCAGGCCTCGCTCGATCCCGTCCAGGCCGGCGGCGATCAGCCCCCCGAAGGCGAGGTATGGGTTGCAGCTCGCGTCCGACGGCTTGTACTCGAGGTTGGTCGACGGCTCCTCGAGCCCCCAGAACGTTGACGGCACGCGGACCGTGGCCTCCCGGTTGTCCGGCCCCCAGCACACGAACGCCGAGCTCCAGTGTTGCGGGAGGAGCCGGAGGAACGAGTTGAACGACGGGGCGGTGAGCGCGAGAAGACCCGGCGTGTGCGCGAGGATCCCGGCCGCGAAGCGTTCGGCGATCTCGGACAGCGCGTAGCGTCGCGCGCCGTCGTGGAACAGGTTCCGTTCGCCCGCTTCGTCCCAGACGCTGAAGTGGACGTGCGCGCCGTTGCCCGCCTGATCCGGCCACGGCTTGGGGGCGAGCGAGGCCACAAGCCCGAAGCTCGAGGCGACGGCCCGGATCGTCTCGCGGACCAGGATCTGCGTGTCGGCCGCCTCGAGCACCGGGAGGTGCGAGACCGACAGCTCCTGCTGGCCGTGCCCGAGCTCCACGTAGTACTGCTCGAGCTGGATCGACTGCGCCTCGAGCGCGGCCACGATCGCGTCCGTCACCTCCTGCGATGCGGTCATCCCCACGGTCGAGAAGCACAGGCTGTCGTCGATCGGCGCGAACCCCCCGTCGGCGCGCGTGGCGAGGCTGAACTCGTTCTCGACCGAGCACCGAAGGACCATCCCGCGGCCGCGAAGCGCGGCGTCCATGCGTTTGAGGAACGAGCGCGGGTCGGCCTCGTAGGGCTCGCCGTCCAGCCGGACGTGGTCGACGAGCATGGCCGCCGAGTGGGGCGCGTACGGGAGGATCCGCAGCGTCGAGGGATCGGGAACAAGGCGGATCTCGCCGACCGGGCCCATCCCCTCCACCGGTTGGAGCTGGTCGAGGGAGCTCATGGCCTGCATGGCCACGGTCAGGCCGATCCCGGTCCGCATCCGGTCCGCCAGCCGCTCGACGTGCGCGGCCTTGGCCCGCACGATGCCTCCGTTGTCGCAATACAGGAACCGGACGAGGCGGATCCCCGCCTGCCTGCAGACGGCGACCGCCTCGTCCGGCGTCACGCTCGACGGATCGATTCGATCAGGCCTTCGGCATGCCCTCCGCGGTCTCCCGCTCGGCCTCCCCGAGCTCGATCAGTTGCTCGTCGGTCTTGCCCCGCCTCGCGGACTGCGAGATGACGTAGATCACGATGCCGGAGATGACGGACACGGCGGTGAACCCGACCATCCAGGCGTTCCACTCGGCGAGCGTTGGGAAGCCCGTCGGGTACCACGAGCCGACGAAGATGAACAGGACCGCCAGGAGGTTGACGACGAACCCGACCGCACCGCACACGTACAGCCAGCCCACCGGGACCCGTCGCTCGCGCTCGAAGCGCTCCGGCTCGGCGCGCTTGGCGAAGAAGATGTCCAGGAACAGCAGTGCGGTCGAGATGCACCACACGATCGTGACGCCCGCGTACAGGATGTAGAAGTACTTGTACGGGTCGGTCTCGCCCGCGCCGAAGACGAAGAAGACGAGGACGGTGAGGATCGTCGAGATCACCGATTGGAGTGTGATCGCGTTCGCCGGCACCTTGTTCCGGTTGACCTTGCCGATCTGATGGGGCAGCCGCTTCTCCATGCCGGACACGAACAGCAGCCTCCCGAACGAGTAGTTGTAGACGACGGCGACCGTCAGTACGACCCACGCCAACACCAGTGACACGGCCGCGCCGGTCCACCTCCCGAGCGCGAGCCCGACCGTCTCGGCGCCCCCGGTGGTGCCGTTCGCCCCGCCGGCCTCGATCACGACCATGTTCCCCCACGTCGCCCACAGGTACGCGACCATCACGATCGCGCAGCCCCAGAGCAGGAACGTGCGGATCGCCTTCTCCCCGCCCGTGACCTCGGCGCCCATGTTCAGCGGCGTCTCGATACCGAGGAGCGCGAGGATCGCGAACGAGAAGAACGTGAGGTTCGCGGGCAGACCCAGCGCGAGCTCGTCGCCCTGGAAGGGGTTCCACCCCGTCCCGAAGTCCGTGGAGGACCCGTTGCCCTGCAGCAGCCACCACACGCCGGCGAACCCGATGAGGAAGATCGCGGCCACGTAGAACCAGAACAGCACGTTCACGTAGTTCTGCGTGACGCGCATCTTGAGATAGGACATCAGCGCGCTGAACCAGATCACGCCGAGGACCACGACGCCGATGTGCCAGTTCTCGGTGAAGATGCAAGGGAACTCGCAGCTCGGCCTCGCCAACACGGCGAACTGCTGGAGGAAGTTCGCGAACAGGATCCCGATGAACACCAGCGAGATCGGGCCGGGCCACCATGCAACGAAGCCGGCGAAGAACCCCCAGAACGGGCCCAGGACCTTGTGGGTCCAGACGTAGAGCGAACCCTCCTCCGGAAACATGCGTCCGAGCTGAGCCGTGATGAAGGCCCCGGTGATCAGGAACGTCGCGAACGCGACGATCCAGAAGATGAACACCGACGGGCCGGCGAACTGCACCCCGGCCGCGTTGTTGATGAACAGGACGATCGCGACGAAGATCACGACCAGGTCGAACGGCCCGAGCGTTCGCGCCACGAGGACCGGCGCGACCTTCTCGGAGATCATGGCCTTCTGGTCGGCACGTGCTGCCATGCGTCACCCTCCCGTCCGGGGGCGAGCACGACCTCATCGGGTGCGGGCGCGCCCCCACCTGCCGTCGTCGGCCCATCCTCGCATCGGCCAGGAGGCGTGCGCAACCCCGACTTTCGGATGATATTCGGCCGAAACCCCTGCGGCCGAAGGGCCCCCGAGGTGTGCCCGGATGCAACGCGGGGGCCACCGCAGGCGGAACAGCCTCACCCGTTCCTACGGGTGAGATCCAGCATCTCGAGGACCCGGTCGCGCGGGAGCGCGTGGAGGACGTTCCCGTCGCGGCCGGACGTGGTCTCGGCCGCGAAGAGCGCGTTCACGACGGCCTCCTCGGTCGCCTCGATCGTGGCCGTGAAGATGGGATCGAACGCGCTGGGCTCGTGCCAGAACGCACCGTCCAAGAGCGCCTCGGCGCGGATCCTCGACCCCGGCGCCGCGCGAGGAACGGTCTGAGCCGTCGAGAACGCCAGCATGAGCTCGCCCGAGCCGTTGGCGCCGATCGACCCGCAGCGAGCGAGCCCCAACCCCGAGCGGAAGGCGAGTCGCCGGAGCTGGTGCGGAAGCATCGGGGCATCGGTCGCGACGACCACGATGCACGAGCCTGCCGCGTGGCCCTCGGGCATGAGATCGGTGAGCGCCGGGCCGACCGGCACGCCCCCGATCGTCAGGTCGGGGCGGGCGCCGAAGTTGGTGCAGACGAGCACGCCGACCGTCAGGTCGCCGGCCGCGTCGGGAACCACTCTCGACGCCGTGCCGATGCCGCCCTTGAAATCGAAGCATTGCATCCCGGTTCCGGCCCCGACGCACCCCTCCGCCACCTCGCCTCGCGAGGCGCCGTCGAGCGCGGCGACGATGTCCCGAGGTGACAGCGGGAACGCCCGTGCGTCGTTGAGGAACGAGTCGTCGCACTCGGTGACGACCGGCATGATCACGTCGGAGCGGCCCTGAGCCGGTTCGCGTTCGGCGATCCACCTGGCCGTCGTGTCGTAGGCCACACCGATCGCGAGGCTCGAGGTGATCACGACGGGCGAGTGGAGGAGCCCCCACTCGTTGATCTGATCGATGCCGATCAGCTCGCCGTAGCCGTTCACGATCGCGGTGCCGGCGTACACGCGCTCTCGCCACGGGTCGCCCGGGTGCGGCCAGACCGCGGTGACGCCGGTCCGCGCAACCGACGGTTCGTCACGGACGACCGTTGCGTGGCCGACGCTCACGCCGTCCACGTCGGTGATGGCGTTGTGTGGTCCCGGGCCGAGGCGCCCGATCACGACCCCGAGGTCCCGCGCGCGGGTGCCCATGGCTCCGCGACTGTAGCAGCGGGCCCGGCGGCGCAAGATGGCGCTCCGAGAGCGCTACCGGGAGCTCGGCGCGAGGACCCGGGCTGAGAGGGCTAGCTCCCAGCCCGCTCGCCGAGATACCGGCCCGCCACCTCGACGAGGCTGGCTCGGATCGATCCGTAGACGTCGCTTGAGGGCAGGTAGCGCTTGGAGGCCTTGGCCACGAACGTGTAGTTGGGGTCGCACACGTTCGCGACCGGGCTCTCCGCGATCTGGGACACGAGCTGATACGCATCGAGCAGGTCGAGCTCGTGCTCCTCGGCCAGCCATCGCACCAGGTCGCCGTGTGCGATGCGGAAGGCGTCCTCGAGCGGACGGGCCGAGCCGGTCGACATGATGTGGTCTGCGTCCTCGAGACGGGGCCACGGCGTCGCGCGGCCCTTGATGAGATCGACGACCAGCACGGTGTCCATCGCGGCCTCGACCGCGACGCCGCAGGTCTCGCCCTCCCCCTGTCGGCAGTGGCCGTCCCCGAGCGAGAACAGGGCGCCATCGACGTTCACGCCCAGATAGCAGGTCGTGCCGGCCCGCATCTCGGGCGTGTCCATGTTGCCCCCGTGCGCATCGGGCACGAGCGACGACCGAGCCTCGCCGCCCGCCGGAGAGACTCCGACGGTCCCGTGCATCGGATCGAGCGGCAGGTCCGTCGCGAAGTCGCCGTTGCGGGCTTCGAAGTGGACGATCCTCGCCGTTCGATCGACGTCGTAGCGCCAGACGAGCTCGGGGAGGGGGTCCTGCAGCGTCACGGTCCGGGTCGTGGACGTCAGCGCCCCGAAGAGCGGGAACGTGGTCGAGACTGCCCAGTCCCTCGATGGCTCGATCGAGACGAAGTGCAGCGCGAGGGTGTCGCCGGGTTCGGCGCCCTCGACGTAGAAGGGGCCCGTTTGCGGGTTGAACGCGGTGATCTTCTCGGACGGGAGATCGCCCACGCTCTCGACGAGGCCTGCGAAGCAGTCGTCGGTCCAGACCTCGAGAACGTCTCCGGGCTCGACCTTCATCACGGGTTCGACCCCGCCGAAGGTCCACGCGTAGTCGCTCCGTTCGGGACGAAAGCTCACGACGTTCAGACCGGCCATGACGCCTCCTCCTGCCGAGATCGGATGAGCTGATCGTAGACCGGTGGGCGACTGCAGCACCAGTCGTGAGCCGGGCGGTCAGGCCGAGCGACGGACGACCTCCCAGAACCGCCGGAACAACGCCCGCGCGCGCTCCTCATGTCCGTCGATGAAACGGTCGGTCTGCGCCTCGAGCTCCTCCCGAGTCGTGCCCCACTCCCGGACGCCCTCGTCACCGGCGGTCTTCAGCCACAGGTCGATCTCGGCCCGGTCCACCTCGAGGTGGAACTGCGTCCCCCATGCCCGGTCGCCGTAGCGGAACGCCTGCGTTCGCACGAGGTTGCCGGTCGCGAGCAGCGTCGCGTCCTCGGGAAGGTCGAACGTGTCCTCGTGCCAGTGGAAGACCACGTCGCCGTCGTCGAACACCGAGATGAGGGGATCCTCGGATGCCTCCGGCGTCGGGTGCAGGGCGTTGAAGCCGATCTCGCGGACGCCCGCCGAGTACACGGGATGGTCGAGCGCCCTCGCCAGCATCTGGCCGCCGAGGCAGATCCCGAGGTACGGGACGCCTGCGGTGAGCGCCGCGCGGACGTACTCGCGCTCCGTCTGCAGGAAGGGGTACTCGTCGGTCATGTCGACGTTCATGATCCCGCCGTAGACGACGACGCCCGAGACCTCCGCCAGGTCGGGGAGCACGGCCCCCGTGTGTGCGAGGTGCTCGATCCAGGGGAGGCCTTCCGCGTCGAGGGTCCCCGGCACCACCCCGAACGTCTCCCAGTCGGCGTGCCCGACCAACAGGACCGGTCGCATGACGTCAGTCTAGCGGCGGTCTGGCCCGCGGCCCGCGCCCCGCCGCTGCCGGCACGGCTCGCATGCAGGTTGACGTCCGAGTTCGCATCTGTGCCGGCCCGTCTGCCAGACTCCGCACGACCGAGGAGGCAGGATGACCACGACGATCGGCAAGTCCCTGCGGCTCAAGCGGGTGATCGACCCCGCCGGCGTGTCCGTGATCTGCGCGCTCGACCACGGCATGACGTCGCCGACGTTCCTCGAGCCCCTGGCGGACATCGAGGGGCGGACGCGCGAGACGGTGGCCGGCGGCGCGAACGTGATCATGATGAGCAAGGGCATGATCCGGATCGCCGAGCCGGCGTTCTCGCCGACGACGTCGCTCGCGCTGCTCCTGTCGGCCTCCGCCGACCCCGGAGGCGACCGGCCCGAGATCGTGCAGATCGCGGAGGTGGAGGAGGCGCTCGTGCTCGGCGCCGACGCCGTGGTGCTCTTCACCGCCCTGGGAGGGGACACGGAGTCGTCGATGCTCGACATCCTCTCGTCGGTGGGACGCGAGTGCGCCGCGCTCGGCATGCCGTTCATCGCTGAGGCCGAGTTCCCCACCACGTACGCGACGGTCGAGGAGCTGAAACAGCAGTACGGGTTCGAGTACCTGCGCCGGAACGTGCGGCTGTGTGCGGAGCTCGGCGCGGACATCGTGAAGACCAACTGGCCTGGCGATCCGGAGGGGTTCGCCAAGTTGGTGGAGGCGACGAACGGCATCCCGGTCGTGCTCGCGGGTGGCTCGCGGCTGGAGGACAAGGACCTGCTGTGGCGGATGCAGATCGCCGTCGAGGCCGGCGCGATCGGGTGCTCGGTCGGGCGGAACATCTTCATGCACGCTTCGCCCGAGGCGATCACCCGCGCGCTCTCGCGCGTGATCCGCGAGCGGTGGAGCGCCGACAAGGCCCACGACGCGCTCGCCGAGGAACTCGGACGGTGAGGGGCGCCTCGGCGCGCGGAGGAGGCTCGCGATGAAAGCCGCGTTCATGACCGACGTGAACGCGGTCGAGGTGCGTGAGACCGAGGAGCCCAAGATCGACCCCCGCGGCGCGGTCCTGCGGGTCGAGGCCTGCGGTATCTGCGGGACCGATGCGAGGACGTTCTTCAACGGCGACCCTCGCGCGCCGGCGCCGTGGGTGCTCGGCCACGAGCCGGTCGGCGTGCTCCAGGAGGTCGGCCCCGACGCCGTGCTCCCGCCCGGCGTCGCGAAGGGGGACCGCGTGTTCCTCGGCTCGATCCTCACCTGCGGCGAGTGCCGCTGGTGCCTGGACGGGTTCCAGAACCTGTGCGAGCACCATCTCCTGTATGGCTACGATCCCTTCCCCGGCGCCTACGCCGAATGGGCGTCCGTACCGCCGATCGCGACGAAGAACCTGATCCCGCTGCCCCACGATCTCCCGTCGGACCTCGCGACCGTCGCGGATCCGTTCGCCTGCGCGCTGAACGGCGTCGAGATGCTCGACGTCCGCCTCGGCGACACCGTGGTGATCCTCGGCACCGGGCCGATCGGCTGCTGGCAGGCCGTGATGTGCCGGGACCGGGGCGCGAGCCGCATCTACCTGACCGACGTGCAGCAGGACCGGCTCGACCTCGCGATGGGCGTGGTGGGCGCCTTTGTCGACGAGGCATTCGTCGCCGGCGACGACAACGGGGTGGGCGAGGTGTTCTCGAAAACAGGCGGCGCGGGCGCCGACCGCGTGAGCGTGGCCGCGCCCTCCAAGCAGGCGCAGCAGGCGGCGCTCGAGATGGCAGCCAAGCGGGCGAGGATCGTCTACTTCGCGGGACTGCCCAAGCACGACCCGGTGAGCCCGCTCGACATGAATGAGCTCCATTACAAGGAGCTCGCGATCCTCGGCGCGTACGGCGCGACGCATCGCCAGTACCGGATCACCATGGATTACCTGGACCGGCGGCAGGAGGACCTGGCTCGCGTGGTCACCCACCGGTTCCCGTTGGAGGAGATCGCGCAGGCGTTCGAGACGATCCGCTCCGGGTCGGGCCTGAAGACGGTCGTCCTGCCGTGACGGGTCCGTACGTGATCGGCTGCGACGTCGGATCGCAGGGGACGAACTGCGCGCTCTATGCGGCGGACGGGATCCTGGTCGCCTCGTCCTATCAGGCCTACGACCTGTCGTTCCCGTTCCCCGGTGCCGCCGAGCAGGATCCCGACGCGTGGGCGCCCGCCGTCATGGCCGGCGTCCGCGAGCTGCTCGACCAGGTGCCCGAGGGCCCTTCCGCCGTCAAGGGGCTGTCGTTCGGGTCGCAGCTGGACGGGATGGTGGCGTGCGACGCGCAGGCCCGCCCCCTGCGCCCGGCGATGATCTGGATGGACCGTCGCGCGGAGGCCCAGGCCGCGGCGGTCGCCGAGCGGATGCCGCCCGAGACGTTCTACCGCCACGTCGGCGCGAACCTGGATTCCTCCCATGCGATCTTCAAGGCCCTCTGGGTCCGCGACGAGGAGCCGGACCTGTGGGAGAAGGCGGCGACGCTGATGTCGCCCGGGACGTACGCGCTCCGCGAGATCGCAGGTCCCGTCGCCGTGGACTACTCGAACGCATCCTCGTTCGCGCTCCTGGATCCTCGCACGCGTGCGTGGTCGCCCGAGGTGCTCGCGGCGGTCGACGTCCCCGAGTCGATGCTCCCCGAGGTGGTGGCCGCGACGGAGCCGATCTCGGCGATCACGACGGCGTTCGCGGAGGCGACGGGGCTGGACACGTCGACCATCGTCGCCGTCGGCTGCGGGGACGAGATGGCGGCGACGCTCGGCGCCGGCGTGTTTGAGCCGGGCGAGGTGTGCGACGTCGTCGGGACCGCGGAGCCGGTGTGCGCGGCGTCGAGCGAGCCGCGCGAGGACCCGACGATGCTGGTCGAGTGCCACCCGCACGCCGACCCCGACGCATGGCTGCTCGAGAACCCCGGGTTCGTCTCGGGCGGCAACCTGCGGTGGTGGCGCGACCAGTTCGCTCCGATCGAGCGGGGGGCCGAGGCCGAGGGGCTCGGCGACGCCTACGACCTCCTCTCGAAGGAGGCCGAGCGCGTACCCCCCGGCGCCGAGGGACTCGTGTTCCTGCCGTGCATGCAGGGGGCGATGGCCCCCGAGTGGAACGGGGCCGCGCGGGGCGTGTTCTACGGGCTCACGCTCGCGCACTCGCGCGCGCACATGACGCGCGCGATCCTAGAAGGCAGCGCGTTCGCGCTCCGTGACATCGTCGAGGCGATGGCGAACGCGGGTCTGGACGTCCGCCGGCTCACGATCGTGGGCGGCGGCGCGAAGGGCCCCCTGTGGCGGCAGATCAAGGCGGACGTGACCGGCCTTCCGGTGCGCGTGCCGACGAGCGTGGAGACCACGGCGACCGGTGCGGCGATCGTGGCCGCCGTCGGCGCGGGGATCCACCCGACGGTCGGCGCCGCCGTCGAGGCCTTCGTCTCGTATCAGCCGGAGGAGCACCGGCCGGACCTCGATGTCCGCGAGGTGTATGACGAGGCCTACGTGAGGTACCGGAACGTGTATGCATCGCTGAAGCCGGTCTTCTCCGACCGCTGAGCGGGAGAAATGTCTACGAGGCGGCAAGCGCCTCCGGCGGCGCCGGCCCGGGTCGGTAGCGACGCCCCGCGCGACGGAACCAGCTGACCGTGCCGTCCTCTTCACGCCGCACCCGCCAGCCGTACTCGTGGACGAGCCGGTGGTGGAACGTGCAGACGAGTACCAGGTTGTCGAGATCCGTTCGCCCGCCTTGGTCCCACCAGACGATGTGGTGAGCCTGCGTGAAGCGTCGAGAGCCACAGCCGGGGAACCGGCACTCGCCGTCCCGGTACTTCAGGTGTCGAACCATCCACGCCGGAGGCTCTCTGGTCATGCGACCGAGTCTGACGGGCAGACCGCTCTCTTCTTCGACCACGGTCTGGATCCGCGCATTGCACGCCAACCGACGCGCCGTGTCCGGACTGATCGCCGGCCCCTCCTCGATCTCGCACTCGCTCAGCCCGTCGTCGGATCCGTCGAGGCGCGCGTGCACGACCAGCGTCGCCCGGTCGGGGTCACGATCGGCATCGTCCCCGGACGAACACAGGGCGACGAGGGCATCCGCCCGCCGTGCACCGGCCCCGGCCGGCCCGCTCTCCTCCGGCATGACCGGCAGGCCGTCCGCGAGCCGGTCGAGCACCTTCGCGACGAGCGCGCCCTGTGCGGAGGGCAGCTCGGCCTCCAGGCCGAAGCGGCGTCCCTCGTCCAACGTCCACCACGACAGGAAGCGGCTCCGTTCCGCCTCCTCGGCCTCGCCCGACGCCCTGCGTGCGACAACGTCTGCTTTACGCCGGATCGCGCCGCACGAAACGCCACCGGCCCAGATGAGCAGGCGCGACTCGGTCTCCGGTGTGGCGAATCGCGTCAACTCGACCGCCTTGTCGACGTGCAGCTCGCCCGATGCGAGCGCCTCGGATGTGCGAGGGAGCGTCTCGAGCGCATGAGCGGCGGCGATCCATCGCCGCGCCTTCCACTGGGACAGGCCGTACCTGATCGAGAGCCAGTGGGCCGTGTCACGAGCGCCGACGTCCCGCCAGCTCGTCCGCCGGTCGACGTCGGCGAGAAGCCGGAGCAGCCGACGATGGCTCGCCGCAAGACGCGCATGCTCGGCGTCGATCTCGCGGATCAGTTCTTCTTCGCTGCGCTGTTGCACCCGGACCTCGTTCGGTCACGGGGGAGGATGAAAACAAGATGTTATCGAACATACGTTCGGATGTCAAGGATATTTTCGACCAACATCCGAGACGGCGGGATCGACCCCCGAGGCAAACCTACCCGCGTTCGAAGTACCGGGCGAGCTCCCAGTCCGTGACGGTCGTGTTGTCGAACATGACCTGCTCCTGGTGCGCCGTGTTCAGCAGGTGCTCGAACACGAAGTCGCCGAACGCTTCGCGCGCGACCGTCGACCCTCGGAACGTCTCGACCGCCTCGTGCAACGAATACGGGACGCGCGGGACGTCCTTCGCCTCGTAGGCGTTGCCGACGAACATCGGTGGTGGCTCGACCTTGTTCTCGATCCCCCATAGGCCGGCGGCGATGGTCGCCGCGAACGCGAGGTACGGGTTCGCGTCGGCCCCCGGGATCCGGCACTCGACGCGTGATCCCGTGTGCTCGCCGACCGTCCGGAACCCACACGTCCGGTTGTCGCGACTCCACACGATCGCCGTCGGCGCCCACGAACCCAGCTGGTATCGCTTGTAGGAGTTCACGAACGGCGCGTACATCCACGCCATCTCGCGCGCGCAGGCCATCAGGCCGCCCATGTACCAGCGGTAGGTATCGCTCATGTGGTGCTCGCCCTCGTCCGACCACATCAGGCTCTCGGTTCCATCCGCGTTCCATACGCTCGAGTGCAGGTGGCAGCTCGAGCCGGCCTCGGCCATCGTCCACTTGGCCATGAACGTGGCCGCCACGCCGTTCAGCTCGGCCATCTCCTTGACGCCGTGTTTGTAGAGCGCGTGATGGTCGGCGTTCGACAGGGCGCCGGAGTAGGTGATGTTGATCTCCTGCTGGCCCCGGCCGAACTCACCCTTGCTGAACTCCACGGGGATCCCCGCGCCGAGCATCGCGTTGCGTACCTGGCGGACGAACCACTCGTCGCGGGTCGTCTGCAGCATGTGGTAGTCCATGATGTACGGCGAGCTAGGGCGCAGGTCTCGGTAGCCGCGTTCGGCGGCGTCGCGGTAGGAGTCTTGGAACAGATAGAACTCGAGCTCGGACCCGGTCTTGATCGTGTAGCCGAGCTCCGCGGCGCGCG
>DAIOFZ010000034.1:0-19968 GCA_036745475.1 Actinomycetota bacterium
CTCAGGCAACGACCGGAGCCCTGATCGGAGCTGCGGGAGGTCGACCGCCATGGATCAGTACCGCCGTTACGGCCGTTGGTTGAAGCGGGCCGCGTGGGTGCTCGCGATCTATCTGTTCGCCGCCTGGCTGTTCATGGGGCTGTCCCCTTCGCAGTCGCTGTCGCAGCCGTCGCTCGTCATGGTCCAGCTGCGCCCGGTCATGCTCCAGGCGCTGATCCTGGTCTTCTTCATCCTCCTGCAGTTCGTGGCGCTGTTCTGGTTCTTGTCGCGCGGCAACGACTACGTCATCTACCCGAACGAGTACGACACGTCCTTCGACGACGTGCGCGGCCAGCCGGCGGCCGTCGAGGCTACGCAGGAGGTCCTGCGGGTCTTCGAGGGCTTCAAGGACTTCAAGCAGATGGGCGGCTACCCGCCGCACGGCATCTTGTTCGAGGGGCCGCCGGGCACCGGGAAGACGTTGATGGCCAAGGCGATCGCGGGCGCCTCCGGCGTGCCGTTCCTGTTCGCCACGGGGTCGGGCTTCGCAAACATGTTCATGGGCATCGGGAACATGAAGGTCCGCAAATTGTTCAAGAAGGGCCGCGTGATGTCGGACAAGTACGGCGGGTCCGTGATCTTCATCGACGAGATCGACGCCGTCGGGTCGCGGGGCGCCGTGACGACCGACCGCTCCGGCGACCGGGCGACCGACCGGATCTTCATGGGCGCGGGCATGGGCGGCGGCGGCGGGATGGGTGTCATCAACGAGCTGCTCGTGCAGATGGACGGGTTCACGGTCCCTAGGGGGCTGTGGCGGCACGTCCGGCGGCTCGCGTTCCGCGCCAAGCCGAAGGTGCCCTTCTACAACATCCTCGTGATCGGGGCGACGAACCGCGCCTCGACCCTCGACCCGGCGCTCGTGCGACCCGGTAGGTTCGACCGCAAGATCCACGTCGGGCTTCCGGACGCCGAGGGGCGCCAGGACATCCTCCAGTACTACCTTGCGAAGGTCCGACACGAGCCGATCGACTACGCCAAGCTCTCGCGGATGACGGTCGGGTACTCGCCGGCGTCGCTCAAGAACATCGTGAACGAGGCGCTGCTGTTCGCGCTCCAGGACGGGCGCGACGCGCTGCGGTGGGACGACCTGTGGCAGGCGAAGCTGAGCGAGGAGATCGGCCTCAAGCAGCCGGTCAAATACTCCCCCCGCGAGAAGGCGATGGTCGCGGTCCACGAAGGCGCCCACGCGGTCGCCTCCTACGCCCTCGAGCGCGAGGAGCTGCAGATCCAGGTGATCACGATCCAGAAGCGCGAGTCGGCGCTCGGGCTGGTCTCCACGCAGGAGATCGAGGAGATGTTCCTGCGGACCCAGAAGCAGCTGCTCGCGCGCATCCAGGTGTCGCTCGCCGGCCTGGTCGCGGAGGAGATCTGGTACGGCCAGACAACCTCGGGGCCGTCCTCGGACCTGGTGAACGCGACGCGGAACGCCGCGGCCTACGTGGGCGTGTACGGGATGGGGCGCAGCCTGATCTCGGCCGCGGCCTCCGGTCCCGGGCCGTACGGCGAGACGGACCCGATCGGCGTCGTGCTCTCGGACGACGTGCGTCGCAGGGAGATCGACTCGATCCTGAACGACTGCCGGGACAGCGTCCGGAACCTCCTTTTGAAGAAGCGCCACGTCGTCGAGGGCGTTCGGGACGCCTTGCTCGAGCGCGAGGAGCTGGTCGGCGACGAGATCGAGGTCCTGATGGCCGAGCTCGGCGAACGGGAGCCGATCGAGGTCCCGACATCGCGCTCCGACCAGGGCGTCGTGGTCGTGCCCGAGGCGGTCGATGGAGGCCGCAGGGCACCAGGCCCCTCCGGCAACGGCAACGGGCAGGCGCCGCGTCCCCCCTCCACTCCGCCGCCCCCGTAGACGCCCCTTCTGAGGTCAACGGTATCCTGACCTGATCGTGCGTCTGTACGACTCCCTCACGCGTGAGCTCCACGACGTCTCGCCCGTCGACGGCGAGACGGTGAAGATCTACTCGTGCGGCCCGACCGTCTATCGCTACATCCACATCGGGAACATGCGCTCGTTCATGCTCGGCGATCTGATCCGTCGTGTGCTCCGCCTGGAGGGGCAGCGGGTCCGCTGGATCATGAACATCACCGACGTGGGGCACATGACCGACGAGGTCTCGGACACCGGCCGCGACAAGATGGAGCTCGCCGAGGCGGACGAGGGCCTGTCGGCGGCCGAGATCGCGCGGAAGTACACCGATGCGTTCCTGCTGGACTCCGACCTGGCCGGGATCGAACGCGCCGACCTGTACCCGCGCGCCACCGACCACATCGACGACATGATCAAGATCATCCAGACGCTGATCGAGAATGGGCACGCATATGAGGTCGACGGCAACGTGTACTACGACGTGACCACGTTCCCCGGTTACGGCAAGCTCTCGGGCAACACGCTGGCCCAGCTGCGCGCAGGCCATCGCCAGGAGGTCGCGGTCGATCCGGCCAAGCGCCACCCCGAGGACTTCGCGCTGTGGAAGAAGGCCGGCCCCAACCGGGCGCTCAAGTGGCCGAGCCCGTGGGGCGACGGCTACCCGGGGTGGCACATCGAGTGCTCGGCCATGTCGATGAAGCACCTGGGCGAGCGCTTCGACATCCACACGGGCGGCAACGACAACAAGTTCCCTCATCACGAGGACGAGATCGCACAGTCGGAGGCCGCCGTCGGGCACCCGGTCGTCTCGACCTGGGTGCACGGCGGCTTCCTGCGGATGGGCAAGGTGAAGATGGCCAAGTCCGCGGGGAACATCCTGCGGGTCACCGACCTGGCCGCGCAGGGCGTCGACCCGCTCGCCTACCGCTTGCTCTGCTTCGGGACCCGGTATCGCAGCGAGATGAACTTCGACTGGGACGCGCTCGAGGGGCAGAACCGCCGGCTCACCGAGCTCCGCCGGAAGGTGGCCGGATGGGGCCCCGCGTCGGCGGACCGGTCCGAGGCCGCCCGGTCGCTCGACGCGCGCTTCCGGGAGGCCGTGGCCGACGACCTCGACCTGCCGCGCGCGCTCGTCGTGCTGAATGAGACCGTGACCGCGCGGGTCCCCGACGCGGAGAAGGTCGACCTGATGACGACCTGGGACCACGTCCTCGGCCTGGATCTCGGGCGCCTCGCGCGCGAGGCCTTCGAGCCGTCCCAGGAGGCCCTGGCGCTGATCGCCGAGCGCGACGAGGCCCGGGCCGCCAAGGACTTCGCCCGCAGCGACGAGATCCGAGACCGGTTGCAGGCGATGGGCCTGGAGGTCATGGACACCCCGGAGGGGACGAAGGTCCGGCCGCGCTGAGAGAGGCTCAGCGGTTCCGTGGGCCGTCAGGCGACGACCGTGAGCTCCCGGCTGGCCTCGTTGAGGCGTTCCGCGCCCTGGGCGGTCACCGCGACCTGGTCCTCGATGCGGACGCCGAACCGCCCCTGGAGGTAGATGCCCGGCTCGTCCGAGAAGGTCATCCCCGCCTCGAGCGGCGTCTCGTTGCCCTCGACGATGTACGGGGGCTCGTGGACCTCGAGCCCGATCCCGTGGCCGGTCCGGTGGACGAACCGTTCGCCGTAGCCCGCCTCCGTGATGACCGCCCGCGCCGCACGGTCGACGTCCTGGGCCGCGGCGCCCGGGCGGACCGCCTCGAACGCCGCCTGCTGCGCCGCCCGGACGATCGCATACACCTCCCGCTCCTCGTCCGAGGGCTCGCCCACGAAGACGGTTCGGGTGATGTCCGAGCAATAGTCGTCGCGCATCCCGCCGAAGTCCATCACGACGGCGTCGCCCGGTTGGATCCGCCGCTCCCCCGGCTCGTGGTGGCCCGAGGCGCCGTTGGGCCCCGAACCCACGATCGTGAAGTCGACACGCTGATGGCCGTGCTCGCGGAGGAGGCGGTCGAGCTCGGCGGCGATCTCCGTCTCGGCGCGGCCGGCGAACCGCAGCTCGATCACGTCGGCGAACGCCGCGTCGGCCGCATTCGCCACGGCGCGGAGCCGCTCGATCTCGTCGGCGTCCTTGACCGCCCGGAGCAAGGGGACGGCCTCGCCGGCAGCCACGAAGACGCGGTCGACCGCCGCCCGCTCGAGCGCGAGCAGGTGCGACGCCCAGGTGCGGTCGGCGACCGCGTAGCGACCGGGGCCGAGCAGCCCCGCGACGATCGCGTACGGGTCGTCACGGCCGTCGCGCCATTCGCGCACGGTCAGGTCCGGTGCTCCGGTCGCGGACTCCGCGAGCGGGCGTTCGAGCGTCGGGACGACCAGCGTCGGATCGGCCTCGGCCGAGAGCACGAGCAGCGTCAACCGTTCCAGCGGTGGTGGCGTGTACGCCGTGAGGTAGGCCAGGTCCGGTCCCGGCGAGACGAGGATCCCGGCGAGGCCCGCGGCCTCCGCGGCCTCGAGCGTTCGGAGGCGCCGCTCGGCGTATCGGTCCGTGGTCACAACTTCATCTGGATCGGCTGCGCGAGGAGCTCGACGGTGGCCGGCGTGGTCCCCAACACCTCTCCGTCGGACTCGATCGGGAGCGGACGATCGGCCTCGATCACCAGCTCGCGCTTGACGCGGAACTCCTCGACGTGTTCGTGCGGGATGTGCTCGCCCCGGTAGATCTTCGGGATCATCGTGAACGAGTCCGATTTCGGACCCTTGAACACGAGGACGTCGAGCACCGCGTCGCCCGGATACGAACGGGGCGAGATCTTCATGCCCCCACCGTAGTACTGGCCGTTGCCGACGACCACGAGGAACGCCGGCCCCTCGTACGTCCTGCGGTCGGCTTGGACGCGCACGTTCGCGAGCCTGAACCGCGGTAGCTCGAGCCAGAAGCCGAGGAAGTACTTCGACTGGCCGAACCGCGGCGACATGCGTTGGGCGCGCGCGGCGACCGCCGCGCCGAGACCGGCCTCGGCCACGTTGACGAAGTAACGCGTGGCTCGCCCACCATCGACGGTCGTGTGGGTCACCTTGCCGACGTCGAGCGGGTAGGTGTTGTCCCCGGCGAGGTGGTTGCACCCCCGTGTCGTGTCACCGGGGAGGCCGAACGTCCGGACGAAGTCGCAGCCGCTGCCGGCCGCCACGACCCCGAGGACCGCGTCGGGCACGAGCGGCTTTCCACCGTCGTCGAACATCCCGTTCACGACCTCGTTCACGGTGCCGTCCCCGCCCACGGCGACCACGAACCGCCCCCCCGCCTCGAGCGCCTCGGTGGCGAGGCGGGTCGCGTCGCCCGGGCCCTCCGTCCGCGAGAGCCGGTACGGCAGGCCCCGCGAGCGGAGCGTCCGCTCGAGCTCCGGGACCTCCTCCCCGACGCGGCGACGGCCCGCGTGCGGGTTCACGATCACGCTCAGTTCGCCGAAGGGTCTCGACATCGCGCGAATCCTACGACGGGGCGTGCCGTGCGGCGCGGTTCCGATCACACACCGGTGTACGCGACGACCCCGCGGTTGACCGCCTCGCGGGCGCGCCGTACCAGGTCCGCAACCCCCTCGGGGGCCACCTCCTCGATCTGACGCAACAGGTCGAGCACCTGTTTGCAGGTGCGGACGAAGTCCCCCGGCGACATGTCCGTCTCGCGCAGGACGTCCTCGAGCGACTCCCCCTGCGCCCACCGATGGATCGGCGCCGCGAACCCGTCCTCGAGCTCCCGGCAGAGCTCCACCTGATGCCGATCCTCGGCCTCGCGGACCCGGCGCCAGATCCCCCGGAACGCCCCGTACCGCTCGACCGAGGCCGGCGTGGGCATCTCGGCGGCCCGAGGTGTGCGTTCACGCGACTCGTACACGATCGTCGAGACGACGGCGGCCACCTCCGAGGGCTCCAGGCCCTCGAGCAGCCCGTCCGCGAGTGCCTCGGCCATCAGGATGTCGCCCTCGCCGTAGATCCGCGCCAGCGTCCGCCCCTTGGGCTCGATCGCGAACCCACGTACGTACCCAAGCTCCTCGAGCACCGCGAGGACGCGTTCGAACTGCCGGGCGAGCGTCTCGGTGCGGGTCCGGATGCGCCGGTCGAGCCCGCGTATCTGCTGTTCGATCTGCGAGGCCATCCTCGCCCATCGCTCGTGCTCGGGCCGGTCGGGACACGGGTGGCACGGGTGCGCCGCAGCCAGGCGCTCGTACCTGGCCGCCTCTCGCTCGGCCCGCGCATCCACACCGCCCCGGGGCTTGCGCGGGGGCCTGACATCCAGCGCGACGAGCCGTGCCGCCAAGTCACGGCGGTAGCGGGCGCTCCGAACGCTCCCCGACCGCGGCAGCGGGACCTTCGTGAGGACCGTGGGCGGCTCCTGGAAGTCCCGCAGCCCCAGCCGGAAGAACGTGCGGTCCTGCGCGAGGACTGTCGGCCTCCCCTCCCGGCTCGACAACACCACGGCGAGCCCCCGGCGCCGGGCGCGCGGGACGAAGATGACGTCGCCCGGGCGGAGGGCGGCGAGGCCCTCCCGGACCGACTCGGTGCGCGTCCGTTCGCGTCCCTTGCGGGACTCGTCGCGGACAGCCATCGCCTTCTCGCGCAGCGACCAGTATTCGGCGAAGTCGCCCAGATGGCACCGCATCTGCTCCCGGAACGCGGCGAGCTGCGCGCGGTCGCGTTCCAGCTCGCGCTCGAGGGTCACGACCCCCCGATCCGCGAGGAACTGCGCGAACGAGGAGTTCAGTAGGTGGTGCGCCTCGTCGCGGGTGTAGTTGCGGACGAGGTTCACGGCCATGTTGTACGAGGGTCGGAACGACGACGTGAGTTCGTAGGTCCGGGTCGACGCGAGCGACGCCACGCGTTCGAACGCGACGTTGCGCTGGAGCACGACCACGGCGTGGCCGAGCTCGTCGATCCCGCGGCGACCCGCCCGCCCGGTCAGCTGGGTGTACTCGCCGGGGGTAAGCAGCTCGTGCCGCTCGCCCTGGAACTTCCACAGGTCCTCGATCACCACCGACCTCGCCGGCATGTTGATCCCGAGCGACAGCGTCTCGGTGGCGAACACGATCCTCACGAGCCCCGCTTCGAACAGCTCCTCCACGGTCTCCTTGAACACCGGAAGCATCCCCGCGTGGTGCGCCGAGATCCCGGCCGCCAGGGCGTCCTGGAAGTCGTAGAAGCCCAGGGTCTTGAGGTCCTCCTCGTCCATCCACGCGACGCGCATCTCGGCGAACGTCCGGATCCGAGACGCCTCCTCGCTCGTCGTGAGCCGGATCCCGGCACCCATCAGCCACTCGACGCTCCGGTCGCAGCCGGCTCGGCTGAACACGAAGTAGATCGCCGGGAGCAGGCCCTGGTCGGCGAGGACCTCGACCACCTCCTCCCGCCGGGGGACGTACACGCGGCGATGGCCCTCGCGCGGCCGCGGGATCCGCTGGTGCTGCGCCGTGCCCGAACCCCGCCGGTAGTACGTCTTGTACCGGACCTCCTGGCGATCGAGCGAGACGACGTACGGGTTAGGTGCGGCCTGCCCGTTCTGCTCGACGTGCATCGGGTGCAGCTCGCGACCGACGAGGTAGTGGTGCTCGAGCGGGACCGGGCGCTTCTCCTCGATCACGACGCGCGTCACGCCCCGCAGCGTGCCGATCCATTCGCCGAACTCCTCCGCGTTGGAGATCGTGGCCGACAGGCAGACGACCGAGATCGACAGCGGGAGGTGGATCAGCACCTCTTCCCACACCCCGCCCCGGTACGGGTCCTGGAGGTAGTGCACCTCATCCATCACGACCGTCACCAGGCCGTCGAGCGCGCGGCTGCGCTCGTACAGCATGTTTCGCAGCACCTCCGTCGTCATCACCACGATCGGCGCGTCGCCGTTGATCGCGTTGTCCCCGGTGAGCAGCCCCACCTTCGCCGCCCCCAACCGCGCGACCAGGTCCCCGAACTTCTGGTTCGAGAGCGCTTTGAGCGGGGTCGTGTAGAAGCACTTCCGGTCGGCGGCGAGCGCGCGGTCCACCGCGAACTCGGCCACCACCGTCTTGCCCGAACCGGTCGGCGCGGCCACCAGGACGGACTCGCCGCCGTGGAGCGCCTCGATCGCGCGCAGCTGGAACGCGTCGAGCTCGAACGGGTAACGAGCGGCGAAGCGCGCGGGATCGATCACGTGACCGAGTCTACGGGCGCCCCGCCCGGAGCCCGTCGCGGACCCTTCGAGGTCAGCCGAGTCCGCTGGCGGCGAGGTGTTCGAGCAACGCGGCGTCGAAGGCCTCGGGCGCCTCGAGGTTCGACAGGTGTCCGACCCCCTCGATCGTCTCGAGGCGTCCCTGCGGGATCAGACCCGCCATCTCGGCCGAGACCTCGGGGGCGATCAGGCGATCCTCGGTCGAGGTCAGCACGAGGGTCGGCACGTCGATCGTCGCGAGGTCGGCGGTCGAGTCCGGGCGCTCGGCCATCCCGAGCGACGCCGCGGCGATCGTCTCCGGCGGCTGCTCCGCGATCCAGCCGCGGACCCGCGCTCGCAGGTCCTGCGGCGCGCGGTCCGAGAGCAGCGCGGGCGGCTCCGTCGCGAGGACGTTGCCCTCCGAACGCAGGCGTTCGGACAGCGCGCGCCGGGTGGCCGCGGCCTCGGGCGGATCGGCCACGGCGCGGGTGTTGGCGAGCACGAACCCGATCACGCGGTCGCGGGCCCGCCGCCACAGCTCGAACGCCACGTACCCGCCCATCGACAGGCCGCACACGACCGCCCGGTCGATGCCTCGTTCCCCCAGGGCCTCGAGCGCTCGTTCGGCGGCCGCGCCCATCGTCAGGACGGCGCCGGCCGGCTCCGACCCTCCGAACCCCGGGAGGTGAGGCGCCGCCACGGCCAGGCCGTCGGGGAGGGCGGCGAGCTGTGGCTGCCACATCCTGGCGTCGACGGGCCAGGCGTGGAGCAGGAGGAGCCCGTCGGTCATGAAGCGCCGGTCGGAGCAGGGAGCCCCGGCGCCGGCGGTACGAACACGCCCGCCGCGCTCTGCGCCTCGACGTAATCCGAATAGCCGCGGTCGAAGATCTCGGTCGCGACCTTCAGGATCGCCTGGGTGCGGGCCGCCAACTCGGCGCGTTCGGCGCCCTGGGCGTCGGCCGCGAGCTCGAGCAGCTTCGCCGCCTCGCCGTACAGGGTCATCGCCCGGACGAGGTTGCCCTTGGCGTTGATCACGTACAGGACGAACTCCTCGGAGAACCCCTTGCCACGGATCAGCTCCGTCTCGTCGATCGCCCGCAGGGCCTCCAGGGCCGTCTCGGCGGAGGTCGCGGCGCCGGTCGCCGTCTGCGTGAGCGCCTTCGGGTCGGTCGGCGCATCAGGCTCCTCCGACACGAGGTCGTCCACAGCCGTCGACAGGTCCGTGAACACCTGGTACCCGGCCGGGGGCTGTGCCTGGCCGATCGTCGTGAGCACGGGCTCCACCTGCCCCTGGAACGAGCTCATGGCGGCCCGCATCCGTCGCTCCAGCTCGTCCTGTGCACTCGAGTTGCGCTCCGCGATGAAGCCCGCGACGAGCCCGACGACCACCATGACGCCCAGGATGCTGAGGATCACCAGCCAGAACTCGCGCTTGGCGAGCAGCGGTTTCTTGACGGGCTGATAGACCGGCTTGGGCCCGCGGGTGACGGCCCTCGCGCTTCGCCCTTTGGTCTTGCCCTTGATCGCCATGGTGAATCCACCTAGCGCTTCATGAGACGGCCCACGATGATAGCGCCTTCGTAGAACACCACCATGGGGATCGTCATCGCGAGCATCGTGTACGGGTCCGAGCTCGGCGTGATGATCGCGGCGAAAACCGCGATGAACAAGATCGCGCCCCGCCGCCAGTCCCGCAGCTGCCGGGTGGTCACCGCCCCGGCCAGGAGCAGGAAGATCAGGACGATCGGGAACTCGAACGCGAGCCCGAACGACAGCGCGACCAGCATCACGAACGTCAGGTACCGATCTCCCGTGAGCAGAGGCGCGAACCCCTGGCCGGCGAAACCGAGGAGGAAGTTCAGGGCCTTGGGGAGCGTCCAGTACGCGACCAGCGCCCCGAGCGCGAACAGCAGCACCGAGGACACGACGAACGGGATCGCCATCTTCCGTTCGCGCCGGGTCAGGCCGGGCACGATGAACGCCCACAGCTGATACAGGACCACCGGCAGCGCCAGGAACAGCCCCAGGAACGCGACCAGCTTGAACTTGATCAGCAACGGCTCGAGCGCCCCGGAGAAGAACAGGGCGCAGTCGGGGGTCGCCCGGAGGCGAAGCGGCACCGTCCGCCAGTAGTCGCAGTACGGGTTGAGCAGCAGGTCGATCACGCGATCGAACAGGAGCCATCCGAAGATCGCCCCGACCGCGACCGCCGCGATCATGACGAGCAGCCGGTACCGCAGCTCCGACAGGTGGTCGACGAGCGTCATCGTGCCGTCGGGGGCCGGCTCGGAGCGGCGCCGGAGGCGTCCAGGGATCAGCTTCATCAACGACCTCGTCAGTCGGTCGGCCGATCGGGCGTGGACGATCGCCCGTCCGGTGATGGGTCCGGGGTCGGCACGCTGGAGCTCGAGGTCGGCGTCGTCGACGGTCCGCCCCCGTCGACCGGCGCCGTCGAGGGCTCCGAGGATCCGGGTTGCCGTCGTTTCGATTCGGTGGGTTTCGCGTGAGTGAGATCGATCCGGAAGGAGCGCTGGACCTCATCCTTCGCGCGCCGGAGCTCGGCCAGACTCCGCCCCAACGAACGGGAGATCTCCCGGATGTCCTCCGCGGGTAGCGGTTCGTGGGTGGGAAGTGTGGGGTCGGATACCGCGCCCGCGGCGCTCGGATCGGCGTCGGGCTCGTCGACGACGACCTTGGGCCTGGCGTCTCCGCTCGGACGCGCACCCGAGCGGCCCTTCGAAGGCTCGTCGTCGAGGTTGACCTGGATCGTCCGCTTGACCTCGTCCTGCGCCTTGCGGAGCTCGCGCAGACCCCGCCCGATCGACCGTCCGAGCGCGGGCAGACGCTGCGGCCCGACCACGATCAGGGCGATCACGAGGATGATCAAGAGCTCCTGCGGACCGATGTTCAGCATGTCGTCCTGCGCTCCAGGTGGCGCCCCAATCTGCGCCCCAGGTTGGCGATCCGGGGGCGACGGGCCCTCGCGAGGGCCATCGTACTGCCGCCTCGCTTCAGCCGCCCGACCTCGGTCCCCGAGGTATGCGTCGGCTCCGGCCGGAGGCTGCGTCCGCGAGCTCGCCGATCTCCCGCGTGACGGGCCCGACCTCGTCCTGGAACCGGCGCGCCGCGTGGCCGAGCACGAACAGGTGCCGGATCAGCGCGATCAGCACGGCGAGGACGGCGGCGAGCGAGACGAGCCCGACGACGAGCCAGACGAGTGCGGTCGTGGTCATCGGATGTCGATGGTAGCGGAGTGGCCCACGGAGCGTGGTTACGGTGCGGTGAGGAACTGCTCGATGTATCGCTCGTTCTCGAGCTTGAAGTGGAAGTCGATCACGTCGTCGATCGAGAACGCGGGTCCCGGGGGCAACGGCCCTCGCGGGTCGTCGGGGAGCTCGACATCGGGTTCGAACATCTCCGCGGTCCCGCCGGGGGAACGCCCGGAGACGTCGACGCCGGCCGAGACGAGCAGCGCCACGATCTTGCGGTCGGCGCGCTTCTCGACCGGCTCCATGCAGGTGGGGCAGTCGAATCGGTAGGTGCCCTCACGCCCGCCGCGCATGACCTGCAGCAGGATCGATTCGGGGCCCATGTCGACCTCTCCGCAGCGGGGGCATGTCGTCCGGATCGTCGTCATAACACCCGCAATATCGGACGGCGGCGCTCCGCGCTTGAGCCCTCGGACCGAGGAAGAGACGGACGCTATCTGTACCGTTCGCGCGTCCGGCCAGCGAGCTCGCGGACGCGTTGGTGCAGACCCGGAGGATCGACCACCTCGGCGTCCGGCCACAAGCGGAGCAACAGGCGCTCGAGCCATTCGAACCTTCCCGCGGGGAGCTCGACCTCCAGGCGGCCGTCCCCAAGCTCCACCTCGCGCGAGGTCTCGTAGTACTCGGCCACCCAACGCGCGTCGGGCCGAAGGCGGACGACCACGCGAACGTCGTCCTCGGAAGGCGTGTACAGGGGCCTGCCGGCGCCGCGGAGGCCCCGCGGCTCGAACCGCTTCCCGGTGGCCGCCGCGGCGTGGATCCGGTCGGCACGGAACAGGCGCTCGGAGTTCGAGCGGTGGTCCCACGCGGCCACGTACCAGTTCCCGATCGCGAAGAAGACCTCCTCGGGATCGATCTCGCGCTCGGTGGTCTCGGCCCCCGACGCCGCGTAGTACTCGATCCGCAGGCGCTCCCGGTTCGAGGC
Source organism: Actinomycetota bacterium (assembly GCA_036745475.1). Taxonomy (GTDB): domain Bacteria; phylum Actinomycetota; class UBA4738; order UBA4738; family HRBIN12; genus DASSJM01. Next base: position 12,264 of record DAIOFZ010000034.1, read on the forward strand.
CGCGCGGCGCAGCTCGGCGAGCGTGTCCGGCGTCCGTCCGTCTCCCGCCGTGTCCACCCGATCGGGCAGGTCCCCGAGCGTCTCCGGACCCAGCGCGTCCGCCAGCTTCCCGAGTGCCGACGACAGGGCCGGTGCCTCCGCCAGCCCCGGAGCGCCCGCCAGCACGGTCCCACGCAGATAGATCGCGAGCGCCTCGCTCCGCGTGAGCCGCAGGGGTCGAGCGAAGTAGTCGGCCATCCCGATCCAGATGCGGCCGTCCTGGATGTCGACGTCGATCAGGTCGCCCGGCCCGTAGGGCGGCAGCCCCGAGACGAACAGCAGGTCCAGGTCGGCCAGCAGCTCGGGTTCCGACATCCCGAACAGGTCCGCGGCCTCGGCGACCTTCGTCCCCTGGTTGCGGACCAGGTACGGGACCACGGTGAGCAGCCGCCGCAGCCGTTCGGACGCCTTCTCCGGGGCCTTGCGGGTCGCGCCCGAGCGCCGACCGCCCTCAGGAGGCAAGGATCTCCTCCAGCCGCCCGAGGATCTCGGATCGCAGTTCGGGAGGCTCGGTGACCTCGGCGTCGGGTCCGAACGACAGGATCCACGACATCAGTCCCTCACCCGGCGACCAGGCAAGGCGCACCTCGACCCAGCCGTCTTCACGGGTCCGGACCGTGTCCGCCCCCGCGATCCCCTTCGTCGCCCACCACGCGACGTCGGGCGCGAACGCGACGGTCGCGGTCGCCTCGGGATCGCCCGGCCCCCACGGCCCGGCATGGACGTGTTCCACCGCGCGGAAGCCGTCGGGGGGCTCGGTCCCCTCCCCAGCGATCTCGAGGTCATCCGAGATCCGGGAGAGGCGGAACGAACGGATCTCCGCTCGGCCCAGATCCAAGCCGACGAGGTACCAGTGTCCCCCGCGCACGGCCAGTCCGAACGCATCCACGGTGCGGTCCGAGCGCTCGCCTCGTGACGTCCGGTACGCGAAGTGAACGCGACGTCCCTCCGCGACCGCCTCGGCGGCGCGGGACAGGTTCGGGTCGGTCTCGCCGGCGAGCGCCGGGGGTCCCAGGCCGGCCAGGATCCCGCGGTCGGCGCCCGAGAGCAGCTTGCGGACGGCCTCCTCCGCCGAGACGTCGCCCGCCGAACGCACCGCGACGAACAGCGCCGAGAGCTCCTCGGGCGTGAACGCGATCTCGGGCAGGTAATAGCGGTCCTTGTCGATGGTGTAGCCGTGCTCGACGTCCCACGCGTCGGTCGAGACCACGTCGATCGGCACACCGATGTCGCGCAGGACGTCCTTGTCGCGCTCGAACATCCGCTTGGCGGACGATGCGTCCTGATGCCCGTACCCCTCCGCCAGCTTGCTCCGGATCTGGTCGAACGCGAGCGGGGTCCGGGACTCGAGCAGGAGGGCGACGAGGTTCACCAGGCGTTCGAGCGGGTGCATGGCCGCGGCATCATACTTCCGCCATGTCGCCAGGCCCCCCGAAGCGAGGGAGCGTGCGCCTGCGTCACGCCACCGTCCTGCGCATCCGGAGCGACCGTCCGGGTGTGCTCGAGCTCGACGTGGTCGTGGACGACGATCATGCCGGCCCATCGCCGGTCGCGGTGCCCGGGCCGGCGGTGGCGTTCACGCAGCTCGTCGGGCACGTGGAGGTCGGCGATCGTGTCCTGGTGAACACCACCGCGGTCGCACTCGGTCTCGGGACGGGCGGCTTCCACCTGGTCGTGGCCGTCGACGACCAGACCCCGACCGAGCTCGACCATCCGGGCCGGGTGATGAAGGCCCGGTACACGCCGTTGCAGGTGGCCGTGGAGAGCGTCGAGGAGACCGATCGTGAGGCGCTCGAGCGCTCCCCGGGTCTGGGCGGGAGGCCGGTCGTGTGCGCGCCGTTGCATTCGATGATCGGACCGATCGCCGCCGGGGCGCGGGCGGCCGGCGCCGAACGCATCGCCTATGTGATGTCCGACGGAGCCGCGCTTCCGGGTCGGCTCTCGAAGCTCGTCCCGCGCCTGCGGGCCGTCGGGCTGCTCGACGGGTTCGTGACGAGCGGCCAGGCCTTCGGGGGTGAGCTCGAGGCCGTGACGATCTGGACCGGTGTGCTCGCCGCAGCCGAGCTCATCGGCGCGGACGTCGTGATCGTGGCCGATGGGCCGGGCAACCTGGGCACCGACACGACGTGGGGCGTCAGCGCGCTGGCGAGCGGCCACGCCCTGAACGCGGCGGAGGTGCTCGGCGGCCGCCCCGTGGCGGCGCTCCGCGTCTCGTTCGCCGACGCCCGCGAACGCCACCGCGGGGTCTCGCACCACTCGCTCACGATCCTGGACCGCGTGTGCCGCGTGGCGGCCGACGTCGCCGTCCCGGTGCTCGAGGGAGACGAGCGCGACCTCGTCTGGAACTCGCTGCGATCGCGACGCCTAGAGGAGCGACATCAGCTGGTCGAGGTGGACGGGCGAGGGGCGCTCGACGAGCTCGAACGCGCAGGGATCGAGATCGACTCGATGGGCCGAACGGCATCGGAGGACCCGGCCTTCTTCCTCGCGGCAGGCGCCGCGGGCATCCTCGCGGGCCGGATGGCGGCGGGATCGCGCCGATGGAGCCGGGGCGCCGGCTGAGCCCCGTCGCGGGTGAGCGTCGACATCCATCGGCGCTCGGCCGATGGACCACGTCACATGTGAGAGATCAGCTGCTCGACGCGCTCGTCCACGCTGCGGAACGGGTCCTTGCACAGCACCGTCCGCTGGGCCTGGTCGTTCAGCTTGAGGTGGACCCAGTCCACCGTGTAGTCGCGGCGCTTCTGCTTCGCCTGACGGATGAAGTCCCCCCGGAGCTTGGCCCGCGTGGTCTGCGGGGGCTCCCGCATGGCCCGCTGGATCTCCTTCTCCGCGACGGCGCGTTCCATGTTGCCGGCGCGCTCCAGCACGTAGTACAGGCCGCGTGTCCGGTTGACGTCGTGGTAGGCGAGATCCAGGAGCGCAACGCGCGGGTGCGAGAGCGGCAGCTGATGGCGTTCGCGGTAGTTCTGGATCAGGCTCTGCTTGGCGACCCAATCGACCTTGCGCACCAGCCGCTCCGGCTCATGCAGGATCAGCGCGTCGAGCGCCTCGCGCCACTCCAGCAGCAGCTGCTTGGACTGCGGATCGGGACCGCGCCGCTCCAGGAAGCGCTCGGTGCGCTCGTAGTACTCCTCCTGCACCTCGATCGCCGAAAGCTCACGCCCGTTGGCCAGCCGGACCTTCTTGCGACAGGTCACGTCGTGGCTGATCTCGCGGATCGCGCGGATAGGGTTCTCGAGCGAGAGGTCGCGCATCACCGTGTTCGCTTCGAGCATCCGAAGGACTAGGTCGGTGACGCCCACCTTCATCCAGGAGCTGAACTCCGACATGTTGGAGTCCCCGACGATCACGTGCAACCGGCGGAACCGCTCGGCGTCGGCGTGCGGCTCGTCGCGCGTGTTGATGATCGGTCTGGATCGCGTGGTCGCCGACGACACCCCCTCCCAGATGTGCTCGGCGCGCTGGGCGATGCAGAAGACGGCGCCGCGCGGGCCGTGCAAGACCTTGCCGGCGCCGCACCAGATCTGCCGCGTCACGAAGAACGGGATCAGGAGGTCGGCCATGCGCGCGAACTCGCCCTGCCGGGCGACCAGGTAGTTCTCGTGACACCCGTACGAGTTGCCCGCCGAGTCCGTGTTGTTCTTGAACAGGTAGACCTGTCCGCTGATGCCCTCCTCGTGCAGCCGGACCTCGGCCGCGGCGAGGAGCGCCTCGAGGATCCGCTCCCCCGCCTTGTCGTGCGCCACCAGGTCCGAGATCTGATCGCACTCGGGCGTCGCGTACTCGGGGTGCGACCCGACGTCCAGGTAGAGACGGGCCCCGTTCTCCAGGAACACGTTCGACGAGCGCCCCCAGTGCACGACCCGTCTGAACAGATAGCGGGCCACCTCGTCCGGCGAGAGCCGCCGCTGCCCGCGGAACGTACAGGTGACGCCGTACTCGTTCTCGAGCCCGAAGATGCGTCGTTCCACGCGTCGAGTCTAGGCTCCTCCCCGAGGACGGCGGGGAACCGCCGGCTCAGCCGGCCAGGATCCTGGCGACCTCGTCCTCGCCCAGGCGGCGGAACTTCCGGCGTCGGAGGCGTGTCCGGTCGAGCACCCCGGCCTCGACCTGCTCGGCCTCGATCTCGCGTCCCTCGGCAGTCGAGAGCGCCCCGACGGCCTGATGCACGGCCGTGGCGAGGTCCCACCCCGGCTGGTACGCCTCCTGCACCGCGTTGGAAAGCTCCTCGGCGTGCCCGCCGATCGCCACGTGGCCGTGCTCGTCCGTGACGGTGCCGTCGAACAGCACGTGGTAGATCTCGTTGCCGCCGTCCTCCTCGCCCACCTCGCCGACGAGGATCTCGACCTCGTACGGCTTCAACTGTTGCGTGAAGATCGTCGACAGCGCCTGCGAATAGGCGTTGGCGAGGTCGCGGGCGCGCACATCGGCGCGGTCGTACGAATAGCCGCGGAGGTCCGCGTGCCGGACCCCGCTGATCCGCAGGTCCTCGAACTCGCTGTACTTGCCGACGCCGGCGAACGCGATCCGGTCGTAGATCTCGCTGATCTTGTGGAGCGTGGCGCTCGGGTTCTCGGCGATGAACAGCACGCCGTCCGTGTACTCGAGTCCGACCACCGACTTGCCGCGGGCGATCCCCTTGTGCGCGAAGTCCGACAGGTCCTTGATGCGCTGTTCGGGCGGCACATAGGGCATGAAGCTCACGACGCGCCTCGCACGACGGCCTCGTAGGCGCTCCGGAGCTCGTCCGCGCCGACGCTCTCCGCTCCCTCGGCCGTCACCATGACCACGGTCGGGAAGATCCCCCGCGTCGGATCCGGCGCCCCGGTGGCGGCGTCCTCCTGCGAGGCGTCCACCAGGGCCTCCACCGCGACCTCCAGGGCTCCGCCGCGATCGAGCCCGGCGCGCCAACGCTTCTTGAGCGAGCTCCTCGCGGGCCGGCCGCCCGAACCCGTGGCGTGGTAGTCGTGCTCCTCCCACCGGCCGCCCGTGGCGTCGTAGTAGAAGATCCGGCCCTCCTCGCGGCGCTCGTCGAACCCGCCGAACAGCGGCACCACGACGAGCCCCTGGATCGCCAGCGGCAGGTTCCCACGGATCATCTGGGCGAGGCGGTTCGCCTTGCCTTCGAGCGAGAGTCGGTCGCCGGTGATCTTCTCGTAGTGCTCGAGCTCGAGCTGGAAGAGCTTGACGATCTCGATGGCCTGCCCGGCGGCGCCGGCGATCGCGATCACCGAAAGGTCGTCCGCGGCGAAGACCTTCTCCATCCTCTCGTCGGCGATCGTGAAGCCCTCGGTCGCTCGCCGGTCCCCACCGAACACGACCCCGGTCGCGAATTTCAGCGCCACGACGGTCGTCCCGTGGGGGGACGCGACGTCGGGGGTGATGCCCGTGGCGGTCGGAAGGGTCTCGGGGCGGCTTCGCCGCACGAGATCGACGAAGCTCGGGTTCGCGCCGATCGGACCGCCCGAGGGTTCGGACGGGAACAGCGGACCCTCGGTCATTCGCCGCCCTTCTGGACGTACGACTTGACGAACTCCTCGGCGTTCTCCTCGAGGACGGAGTCGATCTCGTCCAGGATGTCGTCCATCTCCTCCTTGAGCTTCTCGCCCTTGGAGGTGGAGGTCACCTGACCGGCCTCGTCGTCCGAGCCGCCGCCGGACCGCTTCTGGGTCTTCTTCTGCTCTTGCTCCTGAGGCACCGCCGAGCTCCTTCCGTGAGGGATCGATTCTATCCGGACTCCGCGACGGCTCCATCACCGTTGGGACGGTCGTGCCCCGAGCGCGCCTGCAGGGAGCGGTTCGGGTCGGTCCGTCCGGACCGAGATCGGCTACGACCGGAGCATCTCGACGAGCGCGGCCGCGTCGGCGGCCTCCTCGAACAGCCGGTCGACGTGCTCCCTCGTGCCTCGCAGCGGCTCGCGCATCGGCACGCGCTGCAGCGCCTCGGCCCCCGTGTCGAAGATGATCGAGTCCCACGAGGCCGCGGCGATCGCGTCGGGATAACGCGAGATGCAGCGCCCCCGGAAGTAGGCCCTCGTATCCTCCGGTGGCTCCATGATCGCCCGCTCGACGTCCTCGTCGGAGACGAGCCGCTCCACCTGACCCGTGGAGACCAGCCGGTGGTACAGCCCCTTGTCACGACGCACGTCGTGGTACTGCAGGTCGATCAGTCGCAGCTTGGCGTCCGACCAGTCGAGCCCGTCCCGCTCCCGGTAGCCGTCGAGCAGGCGGTACTTCGCGACCCAGTCCAGCTCGCGGGAGAGCTGCATCGGGTCGTCCTCGAGCCCGGTCAGGACCGCCTCCCACCGTTCGAGCACCTCGAGGTTGTCCTGCGTCGTGTCCTCCTGCTCGACGTACTTCCGCGCGCGCTCCAGGTACTCCCACTGCATCTGCACCGCCGTGAGCCTGCGGCCGTCGGCCAGGCGGACGAGCCCGGTGCACGTGAGGTCGCGGGAGACGTCGTGGAGCGACGGGACCGGCGTGGCCAGCGCGAGGTCGGGGTTGTCACCGTCCTCGATCAGCTTCAACACGAGCGACGTCGTCCCGAGCTTGAGGAACGTCGCGACCTCGCACAGGTTCGCGTCGCCGACGATCACGTGCAGGCGGCGGTACTTCTCGGGGTCGGCGTGGGGCTCGTCGCGCGTGTTGATGATCGGGCGCTTCAGGGTGGTCTCCAGGCCGACCTCGGCCTCGAAGAAGTCCGCACGCTGTGTGACCTGGTAGCGATCCCGAGATCGATCGTCCCATGACGCCTCGCCGCCGAGCTTGCCCGCCCCGCAGAAGATCTGCCGGCTCACGAAGAACGGCGTGAGCCCCGCGACCAGGGTCGCGAAGGGCACCTGCCGGTCGACCAGGTAGTTCTCGTGCGTCCCGTACGAGTTCCCCTTGCCGTCGCTGTTGTTCTTGTAGACCGCGAGCCGCTGCGCACCGGGCATCGTGCGCCGCACCTCGTCGAGGGAGCGTTCGAGCACGCGCTCCCCCGCCTTGTCGTGGATCACGAGTTCGCGCGGCGTCACGCACTCGGGTGTCGAGTACTCGGGGTGGGCATGGTCGACGTAGTAGCGGGCACCGTTCGGCAGGATCACGTTCGCCAGACCTAGATCCTCCTCGGATGGCTCCCGCAGCTGGACCGGCTCGAACCCGCGCGCGTCGCGGAGCGGAGACTCCTGCTCGTAGTCCCAGCGGATCCGCCGGAGCGCCCCCGCGTACGTGCTGATCAACAGCGAGGACGAGATCACCGGGTTGAACTCGGGAGACGCGGCCGCGGAGATCCCGTACTCGGTCTCAGTGCCGATGACCTTGGGGATGGCCATCCCGCGACCTTACAGGTACTGGCCGGCGCTGACCCGTTCGACCTGCCTGCCCTCGCTGTCCCCGTCGCCGAGCAGGGTGCGCACGTAGACGATGCGCTCGCCCTTCTTGCCCGAGATCCGGGCCCAGTCGTCCGGGTTCGTGGTGTTCGGCAGGTCCTCGTTCTCCTTGAACTCGTCGCGGATCGCGTGAGAAAGGTCCTCGGCCTTGATCCCCTTCTCCCCCGTGGACAGGAAGCGCTTGATCGCCTCCTTCTTCGCACGGCGCACGATGTTCTCGATCATCGCGCCCGAGTTGAAGTCCTTGAAGTACAGGATCTCCTTGTCGCCGCTCGCGTAGGTGACCTCGAGGAA
>DAIOFZ010000035.1:0-18907 GCA_036745475.1 Actinomycetota bacterium
CGCGCCGACGAGCAGCCAGATCAGGGTCGTGAAGGGCAGGAAGATCAACCCGAGCGCCGGGAAGATCCAGGTGTCAAACACCGCGTCGAAGTAGGTGGGCCGCGCGATCCAGGCGAACACCACGATCAGGCGCGGCGCGAACGCCGCTAGCAACACGAATAGACAGCCCATGTGCTCCCCCCAACCGATCGGCCAGGCCGATCGCCGATCATAGCCCTGCGCGGTGCTTGAACGCGAACGCTGGTGGGGGACCGAGGCACATCACCGGGGCGTGTCACGAACGAACTCGTAGGGCCGTGTCGGCACCGGTGCCTAGGGACCGGTTCGACTACGGCCTCTGGCCTGCGAGCTCGACGCGCACCGGCATGTGCTTGATGCCGTTGATGAAGTTCGAGCGGAGCCGCTCAATCGGGCCGGTGATCTCCAGGCTCGACAGGCGTGGAACGAGCTCCTCGAACATCACCCGGACCTCCAGACGGGCGAGGTGCGCGCCCAGGCAGACATGGGGTCCGCCGCTGCCGAACGCCATGTGCGGGTTCGGATCGCGGCCGACGTCGAAGCGCTCCGCGTCCGGGAAGACCTCCTCGTCGTAGTTGGCCGACACGAACCAGACGACGACCTTGTCCCCTTCCCGGATCGACGTGTCCCGGACCTCGAGGTCGCGTGTCGCGGTCCGACGGAAGTGCATCGTCGGCGATCCGTAGCGGAGGATCTCCTCGGCGGCCAGTGGCATGAGGCCTGGATCCTCGCGCAGCCGTCGCCACTGATCCGGGTGATCGACTAGGCCACGCACGCCGTGAGTGATGGCGTGGCGCGTCGTCTCGTTGCCGGCGACGATCAGCAGACAGAAGAAGTTGTCGAACTCCCGCTCGGACAGTCGCTCCCCCTCGACCTCGGCCTGGGTGAGCTTGGTGACGAGGTCGTCCCTGGGTTCGGCCCGTCGCTCCTCGGCGAGCCGGTGGCCGTAGGCCATCAGTTCCACCGCCGCCGGGCTCCGGAAGGGGAGGAGGCGGTACTCACTGGTGTCCTCCTTGTCGATCACGGCGCGCGAGTACTCGGGATCGGCCTGGGCGATCATCGCGTCGCCGAGCGCGACGCACATCGGGAGATCCTCGTCGGGGACGCCCATGATCCTGGCGAGGACGCGGATCGGGAGCTCCCGCGAGATCTCCTCGACGAAGTCGAACTCGCCCTTGGGGAGTCCTCGATCCAGCACGAGGCGGGCCTGCTCCCGGACGAAGCCCTCGTACTGGGCGACCGCGCCCCGGGTGAAGAGCTTGGTGACCAACCGCCGGAGCCGCGAATGGCTCGGCGGGTCCATGTCGATCATCGACGCCCGCGCATGGACCTCTTCCTCGGTCTGCTCCTCGAGCGTCACCCCTCGGGCGGAGGAGAAGCTCTTCGGGTCGCGCAGGATGTCCTCGATGTCGTGGAAGCGCGTGATGGCCCAGAACCCGCGATTGGGCGTCGGCTCGGGCTGCCAGTGGACCGGGTCGTGCTCGCGCAGCTCTCGGAAGGCCCAGAGCGGGACCTCGTCGACGAAGGCGTCGTGGCTCGACAGGTCGATCTCGTCCAGCCGAACGCTCATCGAGGCCTCCTCGGGTGTGACGGCAGGTAGTTTGGCACCGAACGACCGGCGTGGACAAGGCCCGCGGGCGCGCTCAGAAGAACGGCAGGTAGTAGTCCAGCTCCCACGGCGTGACCTCGATCGTCGTCGCGTCGCCGACCGTCTTGGCGTAGCGCTCCCATTCCGCCCGCTTGAGCTTGGTGAACGTCTCGACGAGCCAGGGCCCGAGCGCCGAACAGAGCTCGTCGTCGGCCTCGAACGCGGCGAGCGCGGCCTCGAGCGTGGGAGGAACGCGACGGTCGGTGTTCGGTGGCTCGCCCGGGGTCTGAGGCTCGGGCGCCGACATCTGGTGCTCGATCCCGAACCGCGCCGCGTGCAGGGCCGCCGCGGCCACCAGGTACGGGTTCGCGGCGCCGTCGGCCATCCGGTGCTCGATGCGCGTACCCTCCCCGCGCGCGGGGGGGATGCGGGTGCACACCGTGCGGTCGTCGAAGCCCCAGTTCGCCCAGTAGCCGTTCAGCATGTCGGGCTGCAGGCGCTTGTAGGCGTTCGCGTGCGGCGCCGCGATCGCCGCGATGCCCTCGTGGTGCGCGAGCAGACCCGCGATGCACTCCCGGGTCATCGGCGCGAGGCCGTCGCGAGCGTTCGGATCGTGCAGGGCGTTCGAGCCGTCTTCACGCCGGAACGAGATGTTGAGGTGCAGCCCGCTGCCGCCGCGATCGTTGAACGGCCGGCCCATGAACGTCGCGAGCTTGCCCTGCCTTGTCGCGATCTCCTTGACCAACAAACGGAACAGGAAGCACTCGTCGGCCGCCGGGATCACCTCCTTGTACCGGATGTTGACCTCGTACGCGGCCGTATCGAACTCGCTCGCCCACCCCTCGATCGGGAACCTGCACTGCTGGGCCGCCCGGACCATCGCGTCGATCGTGCCCGTCGGGTCGACCGACGCGCCGGTGCCATAGACGCGGTGCGACGGCAGCTCGACGGGCTGCCACCCGCCCTCGGGGCCGCGCTCGAGCAGGTAGAACTCGGACTCGAACGCGAACATCGGCTCGAGCCCCATTGCGCGCCACGGCTCGACGGCCCGGCGCAGCACCTCGCGGGGATCGACCTCCAGGGCCTTGCCGTGCTGCTGGACGTCGGCGATGCCGACGATCGTGTCTTCCTCCCACCCCGGCCGCAGCGTGTCGCGATCGATGAACGCCTCGACGTCGGGAAGCCCGACGTCGAACTGCTGGCGCGAGATGTCGAGGATCTCCTTGTCGGTCGTCAGCGGGAACACGCCGACGCAGAAGGCCGAGTGACCGGCGTCGGCGACGTCGCCGAACAGGTACTTGCCGCGCTCGACACCGAGCACGTCGGAGAACAGGAGTCGGAGCCGCTTCCCCTTGATGTCCATCTATCCCCCTGGCCCACGCTGCTCGCGATGTGGCCCTGCCGAGGATAGACCAGGCACGCCCGACGCCGCTCCGCTACGGTCCCGGCATGGAGGCCGACTTCCGCCTCGACACCGAACGCCTGCGCCTACGGCGCTACCGGCCCGGGGACCTCGACGATCTGCACGCGATGTTCTCCGACCCCGAGCACATGCGGTGGTACCCGGCGCCCTTCGACCTCGAGACCACCCGGGCGTGGCTCGATCGCCAGATCGCGGCGTACGACACACGCGGCTACGCGCTGTGGATCGTGGAGGACCGGGCGTCCGGGGCGTTCCTCGGGACCGCGGGTCCCACGCTTCAGAACGTCGAGGAGGTGGACGAGGTCGAGATCGGCTGGCACACCAGGCCCGGCCGCAAGGGGGAGGGCATCGCGCCCGAGGCCGCGGCGGCGGCACGCGACTGGGCGTTCGCGAACCTCGACGTCGATCACGTCATCTCGCTGGTCCGCCCCGAGAACCAGGCGTCCTGTCGGGTGGCGGAGAAGATCGGCATGCACGTCGACCGCCTGGCCGACCACAAGGGCCTGCTCCATCGCATCTACCGGATCGATCGCGTCACGTGGGAGGAACGCGTCGCGGCAGCACCGTCGTGACCGAGCCCTCGGGGACCAGGTCGCGTGTGTACGCGTAGACCGCCCCCGCGGCATCGGCTGCCGGACCGACGTTGCACAACGGTCCCACGGTCGGTCCCTGGCCCGCGCGCCACGTGTCGTCGTCCCATTCGCCGGCGCCGCGGACGGTGATCGCGACGTACTCGCCGTCGGGGACCCACTCCACCTCATCGTCCTCCTCGTCCGCACCCACCACGACGTTGGACACGTTGAGGGTCAGGTCCTCGAGCTCGTTCCCGCGCCCGAGCCCGAGCGCGATCATCGCTCCGAGCATCCGCAGGAACGGCTCGTCCTCGGTGTCCGGGCTCCACAGCAGCGGGGGTTGCTCGACCCTCATGAACCCGTGCGCCCGGTGCAGGGCTTCGAGATCCATCAGTCCTTCCTCGGAGCTCGGATCCCGCGGAACTCCCAGTCGCCGCCCAACGCGGTCGACACGACCTCCTCGGACGCGCTCGGCTGCGCGCCGACGTCCTCCCGGATCGGGACGGTCCCCTCCACGATCCGGTTGCGCAGGGTGCCGAGACCCTCGACCTCGACCTCGACGACGTCGCCCGGCTCGACCGGACGCGAGTTCGCCGGCGTCCCCGACAGGATCACGTCGCCCGGCACGAGCGTGATCGTCCGGGCGATGTCGGCGACCAGGTAGTGCATGTCCCACATCATCTCGTCGGTCGAGCCGTCCTGGCGCACATCGCCGTTCACGAGCGTTCGGATGCGCTTGTCGCGGAAGTCCCAGTCGTCCACCAGGCCCGGGCCGAGCGGGCACAGGGTGTCCGATCCCTTCACCCGCAGCATCGATCCCGCGTCCGTGTCGCGGAAGTCGTGCAGGCCGTAGTCGTTCGCGATCGTGTAGCCGGCGATGTGGTCGGCCGCCTCGTCGGGGGCGATGTGCCTGCAAGTGCGGCCGATCACGATCGCGATCTCGCCCTCGTAGTTCAGGTACCGGCACCGCGGCGGGCGCACGACCTCGCCGCCGTGCGCGTTCAGCGCGCTGACCGGCTTGTGGAAGTACGTGGGCGCCGGCGGCATCTGCGCGAGGAACTCCTTAACTCGGCTCTCGTAGTTCAGGTGCACGCACACGATCTTGGTGGGCTCGGTGGGCGCCAGGTGCTCGGCGCTGCCGAGCGGGATGCGGGCGCCGTCGGGGGCGACGAGCTCCTCGCCGTCGCGCTCGACCGTGGTCGGGACGCCGTCGAGCAGGATCCGTCGTGTCTCCACACGCACCTCCGGGTCGTTCGGGACGGCCGGTAGTATCTCGCCGTGGCCGAGCTGAAGGGCTTCGTTGCGCCGCTCTCGCCGGAGGGGCGGTCCTCGGTGGTGCCCGGTCCTCCGTGGCACTACTCGGGCGACCTGCTCACGATCGAGTACCGGGCGGCGCCGGGTTCGGTCGAGCGCTGGCTTCCGGACCCGATCGAGCCCGCCGAGGACGACCCGGACGCGGTGGCCGTGATCTTCGCCGACTGGCAATCGTGCTCGGACTCGTTCGAGGAGCTCTTTGACCCGGTGCGCTCCCAGTACAAGGAGGCGTTCGTCGTGGTCCGGTGCCGGTACCGGGGCGAGACCTACTCGCGGTGCATCCTGATCTGGGTCGACAAGGACTTCGCGATGGTCCGGGGCTGGCACCAGGGCTACCCGAAGAAGCTCGGCTCGATCTGGATCACGCGTCCCGTGCGCCACGGCAAGGCCGGCCCCCACCTGGAGCCCGGCGGGCGGTTCGGCGCGAGCGTCAGCGTCCACGACCGGCGGATCGTCGACGCCGGCTTCACGATCACGGGACGCTCCGAGATCAACGGGTTCGTCAACGCGCTCCCGATGCTGCATTCGAGGTACTTCCCGAGCATCGAGGAGGGCAGACCGCCCTCGATGGATGAGCTCGTCACGATGAAGAGCTACGACTGGGATGGCTCGGAGGTCTGGACGGGCGACGCCACGGTCTCGTTCGGCGCGTCGCCGGTCGAGGAGCTCGAGAGCCTCGCGCCGGTCGAGATGATCGGCGGCTACTGGCGCAGCGTCGGCGTGACCTGGGGCATCGGCACGAGGCTCGCCTGACCGGGGTGGCTCGAGCGCCCCGAACGATCGACCGTGCGACCGCTCGCCGCCTCGCGATCGCGGCGCAGCGCCTCTCGGGCTCGCCGCCCCCTTCGAGCCCGCGGGCCGTGCTCGGGGTGATCCGATCGATCCGGTGCGTGCAGCTCGACCCGATCTCGGTCGTGGCGCGGAGCCCACACCTGGTGCTCGGCGCGAGGGTCGCGGGGTTCGAGCCCAGACACCTGGACCGCCTGCTGTGGTGCGACCGCTCCGTGTACGAGTACTGGGCGCACGCGGCCTCGATCGTGCTCGCCGAGGACCACCCGATCCACGCCTGGAACATGCGGGGATACCTGCGCGACGACGGGTCGGGGTGGAACCGACGGCGCCTGGAATGGATGGCGGCCAACGCGCGGCTCAAGCGCTCGGTGCTCGCGCAGGTACGCCGGGACGGTCCGGTGCTCGCACGCCGGATCTCGGGCGGCCTGACGGGGGAGTCGTGGCGTTCGAGCGGCTGGACGAACGAGCGCAACGTCGATCGGATGCTCGGATTCCTGTGGGGATCGGGCGCGATCATGGTCGCGGGTCGCGAGGGCATCCAGAAGCTGTGGGACCTGACCGAGCGGGTCCTGTTGCCGGACGCGCCCCGCGAGCGCCTGTCGGACCTCGAGGTCACACGTCGGACAGTCGAACGCTCGCTCCACGGTCTGGGGGTCGGGACGTCCCAGCAGATCAAGAACCACTTCACCCGCGACCGGTACCCGGAACTGAAGCGCGTGCTCGGCGAGTTCGAGCGCGCCGGCCGGATCGAACGCGTGGTCGTCGAGCAGAACGGCCGGATGATGCCGGGTACCTGGTACGTACACGGGGACGACGTGGCGCTGCTCGAACGGATCGAGCGCGGCCTGTGGGAGCCGCGCACGACGATGCTGTCGCCGTTCGACAACCTGATCGCCGATCGGGCGCGTTCGGAGCTGCTGTTCGACCTTCCGTATCGGATGGAGATCTACGTCCCCAAGGCCGAGCGGCGCTACGGGTATTACGCGATGCCGGTGCTCGACGGCGACCGGTTCGTCGCGCTCGTCGACCCCGCGATGGACCGAGCGAACGAACGGTTGCTCGTGCGGGCCGTCCACGCCGCCCCCCGGACCAGGCCCACCCGCGAGGTCTGGCGTTCGGTCGCCGGGGCCGTAGGGGACCTTGCCGCGCGGCTCGGCGCGACGAAGATCGAGCTCGACGGCCCCGCGCCGGCGGCATTCCGAACGGCCCTGCGCTGAACCGTTCGTCGGTCGCGAGCGGGGCGTGCGGTAGCCTCGGGCCGTGAGGCTCGTCCGCTTCCGTTTCGGCGATCGGATCGCGACCGGCGCCTCCGAGTTCGAGTCGGACACGATCCGCGTGCTGAAGGGGACGTTCTTCGAGGATCCCGTGCCGACCGGCGAGGAGGTCCCCTTCGACGACGTTCGCCTGCTCGCGCCGGTCCTGCCGTCGAAGGTCGTCTGCATCGGGAAGAACTACGCAGGGCACGCGGCCGAGTTCGGGATGGAGGTGCCCGAGGAGCCGCTGGTGTTCCTCAAGCCGTCGACCGCCGTGATCGGCCCGCGCGACCCGATCCGGCTGCTCCCGATCAGCCATCGCGTCGACCACGAAGGCGAGCTCGCGGTCGTGATCGGCCGGATCGCGAAACACGTCCGCACCGAAGACGCGTTCAAGCACATCCTGGGCTATGCCTGCGGGAACGACGTCACCCTCCGAGACCTGCAGAAGACCGACGATCAGTGGGCGCGCGCGAAGGGGTTCGACGGGTCGTGCCCGCTGGGGCCGTGGATCGAGACCGACCTGGACCCGAACGATGTACGGGTCGAGGCGCGCGTCAACGGCGAGCTCCGCCAGGCGGGACAGACGAGCGAGATGGTGTTCGGCGTCGCGACGTTGATCGAGTACGTCACGACGTTCATGACGCTGCTGCCCGGTGACGTGATCCTCACG
Organism: Actinomycetota bacterium; assembly: GCA_036745475.1. Classification (GTDB taxonomy): domain Bacteria; phylum Actinomycetota; class UBA4738; order UBA4738; family HRBIN12; genus DASSJM01. The sequence goes on from DAIOFZ010000035.1 coordinate 7,634, forward strand.
GGGACGCCGGAGGGGGTCGGCCCGCTGTCGGCCGGCGACCTGGTCGAGGTCGAGGTCGACGGGGTCGGCACGCTCGTCAACCCGGTGGAGGCCGGCACGTGACCGGCGGCGTGGAGGGCGGCCGCGGATGACCGGGGGCGTGCGAACGCGGTTCGCGCCTGCGCCGTCCGGGTCGATCCACGTGGGGAACGCTCGGACCGGGCTGTTCTCGTGGGCTTTCGCGCGCCATCAGGCGGGCGCGTTCGTCCTGCGGATCGAGGACACGGACGCCTCGCGGGTCACCGAGGAGGCGTTCCACGGCGTGATGGATTCGCTCCGATGGCTCGGGATCGACTGGGACGAGGGGCCCGAAGTCGGGGGGCCGCACGCACCGTACCGCCAGTCCCAGCGCCTCGACATCTACCGGGACATGACGGAGCGGCTCCTGTCCCGGGACGACGCGTATCGGTGCTACTGCACGGAGCAGGAGCTCGAGGAGCGGCGCGAGGCCGCCCTCACTCGGGGCGAGCCGCCCGGCTACGACGGCAAGTGTCGCGACCCGAAGGTGCGCTCGGCCTTCGAGGCCGAGGGCCGAGTCGCGGCGATCCGCTTCCAGATGCCGGAGCGTGAGCACGTGATCGACGACCTCGTCAAGGGCGAGGTCCGGTGGCCGCCGGGTCAGCTCCGCGACTTCGTGATCGTGCGTTCGGACGGCACCCCGGTGTTCCTGCTCGCGGTCGCGGTCGACGACATGCTGATGGCGATCACGCACGTGATCCGCGGCGACGACCTGCTCGCGAGCGCGCCGCGGAACGCCGCCGTGATCCGAGCGCTGGGTGGAACGCCCCCCGCGTACGCGCATGTCCCGCAGGTGAACGGGGCGGACGCCAAGCCGTTGTCCAAACGGCACGGCTCGACGAGCGTCGAGGCGTTCCGCGAGCGGGGGATCCTCCCCGAGGCGCTCATGAACTACCTGGCGCTGCTCGGCTGGTCCAAGGACGCGGAGACGACCTTCCTGTCCAGGCGGGAGCTGGTCGACGCGTTCGAGCTGGAGCGCGTGTCGAGGAACCCGGCGCGGTTCGACGCCGAGAAGCTCGAGTGGATGAACAACCACTACATCCAGTCTCTGGACGACGACGACCTCGCGTCGCGGTGCCTGCACTTCCTGTCCGTCGCGGGGTTGTCGCCGGACCTCGAGCTCCTGCGCCGCGCGATGCCGCTGGTCAAGGAGCGGATGAGGACACTCTCGGACTCGGTGGAGCTGCTCCGGTTCCTGTTCACCGACGACATCGCTCCGGACGAGAAGGCCTCGGGGGTGATCTCGAACGCGCCGGACGGCTATCTGAAGGGCGTCGCCGACGGGCTGGCCGACCTTCAGCCGTGGGAGGCCGATGGCATCAAGGCCAAGCTCGACGAGCTCGCCGCCGCGGCCGGCCTGAACCGAACGAAGGGTTTCCAACCCGTCCGGGCCGCGGTGACCGGGTCGACGGTCTCGCCGCCGCTACCCGAGTCCCTCGAGCTCCTCGGCCGCGAGCGCACCCTCGAGCGCCTTCGGGCGGTCTCGTGAGGCGCGCGGCCGTCCTCCTGGTCTCGGCCCTGCTCCTGGTCGCGGCCGAATCGGCCGCGGTCGCGGCCGGTGCCCCGGACCCGGGCGACGTGAAGCCGCAGGTCGTGTGGAGGAAGATCCCGTTCGGCGCGGCCCGCAAGCGACAGATGGCCGGCTACTCGAAGCGTCACTACGGCGAACGCACCTATGAGCTCACGGATCCCCAGGTGGTCGTCGAGCACTACACGGACGGGACATCGTTCGACTCCGCGTGGAACCACTTCGCCGCCAACGGCACGCACCTGGGCGAGAAGCCGGGGGTCTGCGCGCACTTCCTGATCGACACCGACGGGACGATCTACCAGCTCGTCAACCTGCGGATCCGGTGCCGCCACGCGATCGGCATGAACTGGACCGCGATCGGGATCGAGCACGTCGGGACGAGCGCCGGGGCGATCCTCGGCGACCGCGACGTGATGCGGGCATCGCTCCGTCTGACGGTGTGGCTGATGTCCCGCTACGGGATCTCGTGGGGCAACGTGATCGGGCACGCCGAGACGCTTCAGAGCCCGTTCCACATGGAGCTCTACGAGGACTGGCGATGCCTGACCCACGCCGACTTCAACCGATCGGAGATGCGGATCTACCGCCGCAGGCTCACGCGCCTCGCGGAGCGACTCGACGTGCCCGTCGGCGCCGGGCCGCACTGGGTCGACTCGGGCTGCTAGGCGTTGGCGAGCGCCCGCCTGAGGGAGTCCGCGGCGTCCTCGGGCGCGACGGTGTTGATCGCCATCGCCGAGCCGATCTCGAACCCCGCCTGCGTCGAGATCCTGGGGATCAGCTTCAGGTGCCAGTGGAAGACCTGTTCCGCGTGCCCGCCGTTCGTGGGCGCCGAGTACATCACGAGGTTGTAGTCGGGATCGCCGCACGCGCGGCGCACCGCGGACAGCGTTCGGATCAGGAGCTCGGCGAGGTCGTCGATCGCCTCGTCGGCCAGGTCGCCGAACGAGCCCTGATGGAAGGTGGGCGCGATCCACGTCTCGAACGGCGTCTGCGCGGCCCACGGCTCGAACGCGACGAATCCCGCGACCTCCTCGACCATGCGCAGGCCCGCCCGTCGCTCGGCCTCGATCAGGTCGTCGTAGACGCATGCCCCGTTCTCGTCGAAGTAGCGCGTGGCCACGTCGAGCCGCCGGAGCAGGCGGGGGAGGTAGACGGGGGTCGCGACGATCTGCGAGTGCGGGTGCGTGAGCGAGGTCCCGGCCAGGGTTCCGAAGTTCTTGAACACCACCACGGCGCGAATGTCGGGCCGTGCGATGAGGGCTCGGTACCGCTCCCGCCACACCTGGACGACCCTCGCGACCTCCCCCCGGGACATCTCGTCCATCCTGCCGTCGTGCCGGGGGGTCTCGATCACGACCTCGTGGCTCCCGATGCCGGGCATCTCGCGGAACATCGGCTCGCCCGAGCGGACGGCCGAACCGTCGCCGGAGAGCGCCGCGTACATGTTCGGGACCACCCGGACCTGCCAGTTCGGCCCGGGTGGCTCCCGCAGGATCTCGGGTGGCGTCTGGTCCTCGTTGCCCGGGCAGAAGGGGCAGGCGGGATCGCGTTCGGGCAGCTCGGGGCGGGGCATCACGACCGGTTCGTGCGGGCGCTCCATCCGGCGGGTGGCGAGGATCGCCCACTGACGGGTGGTCGGGTCCTGTCTGAGCGTCGACATGAAGCTAGGGAGGGTAGCGAACGGGCAGGTCAGGCGCGACGGCGCTTCGGCGACAGGGCCCGGCCGAGATAGGCGATCGCGGCGGCGAGCCCCACCGGGAACACGACCACCGAGACCACCAGCAGGGTCAAGACCACGCCGGTGTTCGCGGTGTCGGAGGAGAACGTCGTCCCCTTGGTCAGCGCGTAGACGTTGGCGACGATGTAGAAGGTGATCGGAACCAGGAACGGCAACATCACGAGGACCACGAGGGCGGCCAGCCCGATCCCCAGGCCCAGGAACCTCGAGCCGAAGGGCCCCGTGGCTCCGGTGCCGATCTCGCGTTCCACTCCGCGCATCCTAATGGGAAGAGCACCTCGCCGTTGCGAACGAGGAGGACCGCCGACGCGACCACGTCCGCCCTCACCGGCTTGCGATCCGCAAGATCGGTCAGGGGCAGAACGGCGATCCAACCGCCGTTGTCGAGCTCGGTGTCGACGTCGTCGCTCGGCTTGCCCGCCTCCTCCCGGCCGGACCCCGCATGATGGCCTCCCCGAGCGCCCCACGCGCCTCCTCTTTCCCCGGTCCACTTTCCGGATGGAGCTCCGTGAGCGCACAATCCGAGGCGAGGTGAGGCTCTGAGCACCTGGACGGCACGCAGGTTGGCCTGGTCGGTCGGGATCGTCTCGATCGTGCTGATGATCGCGGGCCTCGTGCTCATGTTCGTCGATCGCGGGAGCGACCTCCCGAACGATGTCGCGACCTGGAGCGCCTCCGACGTCCTCGGCGTGTTCGTGAGCCTCGGGGTCCCGGTCCTCGGCGTCGTGATCGTGAACAAGCGTCCGCGGAACGCGATCGGCTGGGTCTTCATCGTCGCGGGGACAGCGCTCGCGCTCGTGACGTTCGGCCAGGTCTACGCGCTCCATGTCCTCCGCGCCGACCCCGGATCCCTGCCGGCCGGACGGGTTCTGGCGTGGCTGAGCAACGTCCTGTGGCCGATCCCGCTCGCGGCCCTCATCCTGCTGTTCCTCCTGTTTCCGACCGGACGCCTCCCATCTCCTCGTTGGCGTCCCGTCCTCTGGCTCGTGATGGTCATCCTCCTCGTGCTGTCACTCGGCGCGCTGATCCTTGCCACAGCCGGTTGGTCGCAGCCGTTCGCGGGCATCGACGTGTCTGCGGGGTCGGTCGGCGCCGTTGCCAAGACGGTCATCGTGATCGCGGTGCTCGCCGAGATCATCGCGCTGCTGCTGTCCGTCGCGTCGCTCGTCGTTCGCTTCAGGCGTTCCACGGGCGAAGAGCGCCTGCAACTCAAATGGTTCGTTTCGGCCGCGGCGGTCGCCGCCGTGGCGTTCATCGTCGGGATCTTCATCGACGCGCCCTTCGTCTCGGTACTCGTCTCGATCTCGTTGATGTTCCTGTACGTCGCGATCGGCATCGCGATGCTCAAGCACAACCTCTACGACATCGATCTGATCATCAACAAGACGATCACGTACGGCGCGATCGCCGCCTTCATCACCGCGATCTATGTGATCGTGGTGGTGGTGATCGGTGCGCTCATCGGGGTCACCGAGGGCGTCTCGCTGCTCGCGACCGCGGTCGTCGCCGTGGCGTTCCAACCGATCCGGCGGCGAGCGCAACAGTTCGCCAACCGGCTCGTCTACGGGGAGCGGGCGACGCCGTACGAGGTCCTGTCTCGGTTCTCCGAGCACGTCGGCGAGACCTACTCGGGCGAGGACATCCTGGTCCGGATGGCGAGGCTCCTCGCCGAGGGGACGGGCGCCACGTCGGCCGTCGTCTGGCTCCGGGTCGGCGACGAGGTTCGGCCGGCGGCGACATGGCCGACGAACGGGGCGATAGCCACCGCGATCCCTCTCGCGGCCGGCGAGCCGCCCGTGGTCGATGGAGCGACCGTGTCGATACCCGTCCGGCACCAGCGGGAGCTCCTCGGTCTGCTCACCGTGACGAAGCCGCCCAGCGAGCCCCTCTCACCGGTCGAGGAGAAGCTCGTCGTCGACCTGGCCGGCCAGACCGGGCTCGTGCTCGCGAACTCCAGGCTGATCGAGGATCTCCGCGCCTCCCGCCAGCGGCTGGTGGCCGCCCAGGACGCGGAGCGACGACGCCTCGAGCGCAACCTGCACGACGGGGCGCAGCAGCAGCTCGTCGCCCTGGCGGTCCGGCTGAGGCTCGCCCGGACGACCGCGTCGAAGGACCTCGCGGAGGCCGACCGGATGCTCGAGCAGCTGGAGGGCGACGTGACCCGCGCGCTCGAGAACCTCCGTGAGCTCGCGCGCGGCGTCTACCCGCCGCTCCTGGCCGACCGGGGACTGGTCGCCGCGATCGAGGCGCAGGCTCGACGCTCGCCCGTACCGGTGCACGTTGAGGCAGACGGGATAGGTCGTTATCAGCAGGAGCTCGAGACTGCCGTCTACTTCTGCACCCTCGAGGCCCTGCAGAACGCCGCCAAGTACGCGCAGGCGAACGAGGTCGCCGTGAGCCTACTCGAGGACCAAGGGGAGCTCGTGCTCTCGATCCGCGACGACGGCCGGGGGTTCGACCGCGCCGAGACGCCGTTCGGCGCCGGCCTCCAGAACATGGCGGATCGCCTGGCCGCGCTCGGCGGCACGCTCAGCGTCCGCTCCCGCCCCGGCGCCGGCACGACCATCGAGGGCCGCGTGCCCGTTCGGAGCGAGTGAGGCGCTTCCCTCCACCACGTCACCGGACGGGCCTCGCTTGACTGGGGCGGACCACCCGGGAAACAATTACCTCAATGGTTGTTGAGAGATCCGTCGCCAGCCGCACCGCCATCCACGCGGCCCTTGCCGACCCACACCGGCTCGAGATCGTCGACGAGCTCGCGATCTCCGATCGATCACCCACCGAGCTCGGCCGCTTGCTCTCGATCGGATCCAACCTGCTCGCGCATCACCTCGGGGTGTTGGAAGACGCGGGTCTCGTCAAGCGCGAGTCCTCCGATGGGGACGCCCGCCGACGATACGCCCGCCTCGTCCCCGACGCCCTCTCGGTGATCGCCCAACCCGTGGTGACGCTCGTGGCGCGTCACGTGCTCTTCGTCTGCAGCGCCAACTCGGCTCGGTCCCAGCTCGCGGCCGCGGCCTGGAACGCGCGCCACGAGGTCCCGGCGACCAGCGCCGGAACCAGGCCGGCCGCCTCCGTTCGGTCCGAAGCGGTGGAGGCCGCCGCGCGAGCGGGTCTGGACCTCGCGGGCGCACGCCCCCGATCGATCGACGAGCTCACCGAGTCACCCGACCTCGTCGTGACCGTCTGCGACGTCGCCCACGAGGAGCTTCCACCCCGGAGAGCGCACACATCCATCGCCGACGACGTCCGTCTCCTGCACTGGTCGATCCCCGATCCGGTGAGGAGCGAATCGCCATCGGCCTTCGCTCACGCGCTCGAACGGATCACCGGGCGCATCGAGACCCTGGCCCCGCGCGTTCGATCGCCCGCCGAGGGATGAGGTCACGCCGATGAGCGTCACCGACGTCTGCGAGATCTTCGGGGGGTCCCGGTGATCCGCGTCGGCATCAACGGGTTCGGCCGCATGGGCCGGCTGGCCTTGCGCGCCGCGTGGGGCTCTCCCGAGTTCGGGTTCACGCACATCACCGAGATCCACGGCGATGCCGCGGTCGCGGCCCACCTCCTCATGTTCGACTCGGTGCATGGGCGCTGGGGGCGGGAGGCGACGGCCGACGCCGACGGCCTGGTGATCGACGGCAGACGGGTGTCGTTCAGCCGATCGCCGACCCCGGGCGACATCAGCTGGGCCGATCTCGGCATCGATGTCCTGCTCGAGAGCTCCGGAGTGTTCCGGACGATGGACGCGATCGAGCCGTACTTCGCCGCGGGAGTGCGCAAGGTCGTCGTCGCGGCGCCCGTGAAGGACGAGCGGGCCCTGAACGTCGTCGTGGGGGTGAACGACGGTCGCTACGATCCCCGGGTTCATGACGTCGTGACCGCGGCGTCGTGCACGACGAACTGCCTCGCGCCGGTCGTGCAGGTGATCCACGAGGCCCTCGGGATCGAGCGGGGTGCGATCACGACGCTCCACGACATGACGAACACGCAGACCGTGGTCGACGCACCGCACACGGACCCGCGACGCGCACGGGCGGCCGGCCTGTCACTGAGGATTCTCGCCCGGTACGACAACGAGTGGGGATACGTGAACCGGCTCGTCGAGCTGGTGGGTCAGGTCGCGACCACGCTGCCGGCGGCATGAAGGTCGACCTCCGCAACTACGCGATCGTGACGGCCGCCTATTGGGCCGACACGCTCGTCGACGGCGCGACGCGGGTGCTCGTCCTCTTCTACTTCTATGAACGCGGGTACTCGGCGTTCGAGGTGGCGTCGCTGTTCCTGTTCTACGAGATCTTCGGGATCGTGACGAATCTCGTAGGCGGGTGGGTCGCCGCGAGGCTCGGGCTGCGAACGACGCTCCTGGCCGGTCTCGGCACCCAGATCGGCGCCCTCAGCATGCTGGCGTTCGCACCGAGCTCGTGGCTTGTGGTCCCCTACGTCATGACATCCCAGGCGCTTTCGGGGATCGCCAAGGACCTCACGAAGATGAGCTCCAAGAGCGCGGTCAAGCTCCTCGTTCCCGAGGACGCCCACGGCGAGCTGTATCGATGGGTGGCGCTCCTCACCGGCTCGAAGAACGCGCTGAAGGGCGTCGGGTTCTTCCTCGGGGGCCTGTTGGTCACCTTGGTGGGGTTCCGCTCCTCGATCTTCATCCTCCTCGCGCTGATCGGGACGGCGCTGGTGGTGGTGCTGACGATGGTGCGAGGCCAGCTCGCCATCCCGAACCCTGCGGCAAATTTCCGCGGGATGTTCTCGAACAATCGGTCGGTGAACGTGCTCGCGGCGGCCCGGGTGGTCCTGTTCGCCTCCCGCGACGTGTGGTTCGTGGTCGGCCTGCCGGTGTTCCTGAGCTCGGTGCTCGGCTGGAGCTTCTGGCAGGTGGGTGCCTTCCTCGCGATCTGGGTGATCGGCTACGGCATCGTGCAGGCATCCGCCCCACGCACGACGGGGAGGTGGGGAGGACCCGAGGGGCCGGACGGGACGACCGCGACGTGGCTGGCGTTCGTCCTCGCGATACCGTTGGCCGCGATCGCGGTCGGGCTCACGACCGGTCTCCCCCCGACGCCGATCGTCGTCGTCGGGCTCATCGCGTTCGGCGTCGTCTTCGGGCTCAACTCCGCCGTGCACTCCTTCCTGATCCTGCGATACGCCGAGGGCGACAAGGTCGCCATGAACGTGGGCTTCTATTACATGGCCAACGCCTGCGGTCGGCTCTTAGGGACCGTGCTCTCCGGAGCGCTCTACCAGTTGGGCGGCCTCACGTGGTGTCTGTGGGCGTCGGTGCTTTTCGTCCTCGCGGCCGGGACCCTTTCTCGCCTGCTGCCCAGCCCGGGCAGGGCAACCGGGGCCGGGAGCGCCCTTGTCGACGCCGATTCCGACGCGCTCACGACTCCGACGTCCGGATCGGGCTGACGGACGACGAGGAGCGCGTCATCGCGTCCGGAACGTGCCTGGCACTTCCTGTCGCTGCTACGGAGCGGTGAGGCGCGAGTTCACGACGTAGTCGAAGAGGTCGATATCGGCCGGTTCGACGTCGATGGTGGCGAATTTCCCCTGCTCGTCGTACCCGATCCTCACACCCAGGTTCATCTCCACGTCGTGGCGCGGGCCGCTGACGGTGATCGCGTGTCTCACGACCATCTGGTCGCCTTCATGGACGAGCGTGACCAGCCTCTTGTCCGAGTTGAACACCTGGCGGAGCGCCACCACGCCGCGACTCACCGCCTCGAAACCCTGGTAGGTGCCCGCCAGCCAGGACGACCCCGGCATGTCGAGCACGACATCCGGCCGCATGGTCTCCTCGATGACGCCGAAATCCCGACGGATGAAGGCCTCCATGTTCCGGCCGAACTGCGCCTCGCGCTCCCAGGGATCCACAGGGGTCAAGGGCCGCCGAGGCCCGAGCCGTTTCATGAAATCGGCACCGACCAGGGGGACTTGAGGACCCTTCCGGATTCGCCATCCATGGCTCGCCGTCCACCGTTCGGTCGTGCCCAGATCGGCCGATTGACCGGGACCGGCCGGGTCCGTACCGTGAGCGTACGGCCCGCTACATCCCTCACCCGTCGCTTTGCCCACGATGCGCCCAGCAACTCGCGCGCGTCTATCTCTGCGCGTTCGTCGGTGGGCAGGCGATCGTTCGTCCCGACGCGCTTTGCCCGACGTGCCAGATCCGCCTCCAGGAGTTCGCCCAGAGCCATCGTCGCGAGGTGGCCTAGCAGCTCTGGGGCGGAGATCCACTGGACGCCTCGGCACCGGATCGGACGACGCCGCTCAGGTCATCGAGGGCTCTGACTCCGACCTCATCGAGGTGACGGTTTCGAAGGGGCGGTCGCTGTCGATCCTCGAGCGATTCGTCCTGCGGGCCATCACGCTTCAGGCCGAGGCCCGGGGCAAGGCCGTTTGGGTGAGGTGAGGGGGCAGGGCTAGCCTTTCGCCTCGCGAGCGTCACCATTGACCCTTATCGCGTTTCGGGGGCCGTCTGCCCGGGTGCAGGCTGCTACCCCTCACCGCGTCACACCCGGCTCCGCCTAACGCTCGTCTGACCACGTCTTCGGTCGGGCCAGTCGAGCACCCAGTTTCGGACGATGGGATGTCCACGCGCTGGTAGCCACCGAGATAGCGGCCGTTGTTCGTGAAGCCGTAACTCGTGTGCGGTCCGGAGCCGGGCCGCACCCCGCCATTGCACATCTGGGGGCCGAGTCTGGATGATTCGGTCGAGATGATCACGCCGATCACCGACGTAGCGAGTCTGCGCCGCCACCTCCAGTGGGCCATCGAGGTCGAGCACTCGACGATCCCCCCGGCCACGGTGGGGGCGCTCTCTTTCCCATCACCGACCTGGATTCGGCCTTGCTCGCGATCGAGGACATCGTCGAGCAGGGGGAGAGGACCCATACGTCGACCGTTGCGCCCGTGGGATTCGACCGAGACCACCTGGCCCACCTCGAGCCCTACGGATTCCAGGGCGCGCTCGAGCCGGCGCATTACTGGCGTTTCCTGGACATCGTCGAAGGCAGGACACCCATCGGCGACGTGCATCCGATGCGCGTCGCCCCGTCGTCGGGCGATCTGCCCGAAGGCGAGCTCCGGGACCTGTCTCGGCTCTTCGACGCCTGTTACTCGCTGCAGCTGGACGTGATGGAGCGGTCTGGCGCTCCGGCGATGAGAGCCCGCTCATCGACGGCGCGATGGTCCCCCTCATGAACCACGCGGAGAAGCCGATCGCCCTGGCCCTGCGGCTCGAGCCGTGGCCGAATCGTTCGGGCGAGGTCGCCGGGCCGCCGTTCGCGTGGGACCCGATACCGCTCGAGGAGACCAGGGACCTGGCACGACGGCTCGGAGACACGTTCGATCTGGGTCCGACGGTCGAGACCCTCGAACAGGTCGCGGCCCTCCTGGACGAAGACACCTGATCGATGGACCGAGGCAGAGGGTGGGATCGGGTTGGGATGATCGGCAGATGGGTACGTGCGCGTGAGGAGGGGAGGTGATCCGATGCTCTGGACGATCCTTGGCCTGGCTTGCATCGTCCTCGCCTTCATCGGCGAGATCGTGGACGAGAGGTTGCTGCTCGGAACACTCGAGTGGTTCGTCGCCGCGATCGCGTTCAACACCCTCGGCGCACTGCCGTTCGTGAAGAAGCGGTAGTACCTGCCTTTTCCTGTGGCGATCATCGGGCCTGCCGCTCGAGCGACCAGCATGCAGACGTATTCGGCGCTTGCGAGGAAAGGCCACGCTGAGCACAAGATCAAGAAAGCGTCAATTCCGGCGTCTCGGTGGGGTCAGGCGAGAGATGGCCGGCCAAGCGAGCGAAGCAGTGGGAACGACTACACGGCCGGTCCCATATGGTCCCCTCACCATCAAACAGCCATGCGATGACCCCTCGGCGAGGGTCCAACGATTGCGATCCGCAGCATCGGGTAAAGCCCTGAGCGACTGCAAC
>DAIOFZ010000036.1:0-18283 GCA_036745475.1 Actinomycetota bacterium
CCATCACGATCCCGATCGCGCGTTCGATCCCGTCGTCGCGCATGCGGTCGATCGTCTCCGCGATGAACGGGTGTGAGTGCTTCATCCCCAGGTAGGCGCGGAAGGCGCCGGCCTCGCCGCGGTTGAGCTCCCGCTCCAGACCCTCGGCCTGCTGTCGGGTGATGTCCAGCAGCGGGAAGCGATCGCCGATCGCCGCGTAGCGTTCGAGCAGCTCTTGGAGGTGCTCGGGCGACGGACGTCGTCCGCCCCGGATGTCCGTGTAGTAGCGCTCCACGTCGTCGGGGTCGCTCGCGGTGCCGTACGCCATCACCAGCACGCCGATCGGCGGAGAGCTCATCGGGCCGTCCGCTCGTGCACGAGGTCCACGAGGCGCTGGAGGTGCTCGACGGGCGTGGTCGGCAGCACCCCGTGCCCGAGGTTGAACACGTGGCCGTCGCGTTCCGCGGCGCGGTCCAGGATCTCGGTCGCGGCGCGTTCGACCGCGTCCCAGGACGCGACGCAGACCGCGGGATCGAGGTTGCCCTGGATCGCGCGGCCCACGCCGATCCGCTCCCACGCCCGGTCGAGCGGGACCCGCCAGTCGACCCCGATCGCGTCGCCACCCGCGTCGCGCATCGACCTCAGGAGCTCCCCGGTCCCCACGCCGAAGTGGATCGAGGGCACGGAGAGGTCCTGGAGCACCCGCGCCGACCACGGCCGAACCGATCGCTCGTAGTCGCTCGGCGAGAGCGAGCCCGCCCACGAGTCGAACAGCTGCACCGCCTGCGCGCCCGCCTCGATCTGCGCGATGAGGTGCGCCCGCGACAGCGCAGCGAGCGCGTCCATCAGCGATGACCAGATGTTGGGCTCGTCGTACATGAGTGCCTTGGTCCGGGCGTGGTCACGGGACGGGCCACCCTCGATCAGGTAGCTCGCGAGCGTGAACGGCGCGCCGGCGAAGCCGATCAGCGGGACCCTGAGCTCCTTGCGGAGCAGGCGGATCGTCTCGGCGACGTACGGCTCGTCCACGTCGGGTCCGAGCGCCCGGAGCCGGCCGACGCCCGCCGCGTCTCGGATCGGGTCGTCGAGGACCGGACCGACATTCGCCTCGATCCGGACGGGAACACCGATCGCGGCGACCGGCACCATGATGTCGGCGAATACGATCGCCGCGTCCAGCGGCATCCGCCGGAGGGGCTGCAGGGTGAGCTCGACCGCGACCTCGGGTTCGCGGATCGCGTCCAGGATGTCCCGATCGCCGCGGAGCTCCCGGTACTCGGGCAGGTACCGGCCGGCCTGGCGCATGAACCAGACCGGGGTGCGGTCCACGGGTTCGCGCCTGAGCGCACGCAGGAATCGGTCGTTCACGGCCTCCAGGATACGGACGGGTACGGTGGGAGTCGGGCGGGCCCGGGCGACCGAAGGGGCGGCTCGGGGCGCGACGTGCCGAGTGGCACGAGCGCGCGCTCGTCCTCAGACGTAGAACCTACTGTCGAACGCGCACGGGAGACAGATGGCGGGCACACTCAGACGGAACCGCGGCACGCCGATCGACGCCGATCCTCTGTGGTCGAAGGCCCCGCTCCTCCTGCTGCGGTACCCGGGCCTGTTCGTCTCGATCGCGGTGGGCGCGCTGCTGCTCGCGCTCGCCGCGTCGGCCTACCCGCTGTTCATCTCGTCCTCCGCGAGCGAGCTCGTCGCAGCCCGGATCCACGACCCCTCCTACACGCGCTGGGCGGTCGGGATGATGTATCGCAACGGGGGGTTGCCGCTGCCCGGGCCAGGCCCGGACGGCGACATCGAGCCGAGGGTCGACGCGATCTTCGAGGGGCTTGCCGGTCGCAGCCCGTACCTCGGCGACCCCCTGGAGTCGGCGCTCGGGCCGGTCACGCCGATCAGGGTGGCCGGCGAGCAGGAGCGGCGGGACACGCGCTTGTTCATGGGTGAGCAAGCGCCGGACCACGTGGAGATCCTCGAGCGGTCGAGCGACGGCGTGCTGGTTCCGGACCTCATCTCGGACGCGCTCGACATCACGCCCGGCGACCAGATCGTGATCGGCTCGCCCGAGGACGGGACCATGAGGCTCCCGGTCGGCGGGATCTACCGGTCGCTCTACAAGGGCGGGGCCTCCGGGTACTGGGTGCCGTGGAACGACGCCCTCGTCCTGTACTGCGGCGACTGCGCGCCGCCTCCCCAGGCGCTGATCGTGCCGAAGGATCGCTTCGCCGGTGTGGCACGAGCGATCGGGCTCGACCACGCGGCGTACGCGTGGCAGGCGCCGGTGCTGCGCGACCTCACGCTCCAGGAGGCCGAGGACGCGGCGAGCATCACCTCGCGCATCTCCGAGGAGATCAGCGACCGGGCACTCCTCGACCGGTGCTTCGTCGGGTTCTTCTGCAACCGTTCGAACGGTCCCGTGTGGGGGAGCGCGATGGACGACGTGGTCCGGGACGTCCACGGGCGGCTCGTCGCCATCGACGGACCCGCGCGGCTGCTGCGGATCGCCGGGATGCTCGTCGCGCTGGCGGTCGTCGCGGGTGCCGGGGCGTTCGTCATGGCCGCCCGTCGGATCGAGTCCAACCTCCTGTTCGCGCGGGGCGCGAGACCCAGGGCGGTGGGTGGGCGTTCGGGGCTGGAGGCCCTGATCCCCTGTGCGATCGGCGCGGCGCTCGGGTTGGGCCTCGCGTTCGCGCTCGTACGGTGGCTGGGTCCCGGCGGCGCCCTGGCCGCATCCGCATCGGACGAGGCGGCGTGGACGGCCGGCGCCGCGGGGATCGCCGCCGTCGCGGCGATCGCGATCGTCTCGACCGTCTCGTTCCTGCGCCAGTCCGAGCACCATCGCAGTCGGCTGCGCCTCGTGGGGGCCTTCCCGTGGGAGCTTGTCCTGATCGGCCTCTCGCTGCTGATCCTGCAGCGGTTGCGCAGCGGCGGCGCGGTCGTGGTCGACCGCTCGCTCGGGACGACGGCGCCGAGCCTGCTGCTGTTCGCCTTCCCGATCGCGTTCCTCGCCGGTTTCGTCGCGCTGGTGGCGCGCGTGGTGGTCTTGGTCCTGCGGTGGGCGCGCGGCCGGAGCGGCGGATGGGGCACCCCGGCCTACCTCGCGGTGCATCGGCTCGCGGCGCGCTCGCGGCTGACGTTGCTCCTGATCGCGGCCGCGGGGCTCTGCCTCGGGCTGTTCGTGCAGGCGCAGACCGTGGCGCGCTCGATGCGGACCACGGTTGACGCCAAGGCGGGTGTGTACGTCGGGAGCGACGTGCAGGCGCGCATCGACAGCGTGAACGCGACGCCCCAGACGTTCCCGCTGCCGGTCACCCGGGCGGTCCGACGGCTGCAGGCGGGGGAGCTTCGTCCCGGCGTGCCGTTCGACCTGCTGGCGATCGACACCCGGACGTTCGCCTCGACGGCGTTCTGGGACCCGGCCTTCTCCCCCGAGCCGCTGGAGACGCTCCTGGGCCGGATGTCGGAGCCGGCCGAGGGCGGGCTCCCGGTGCTCATGGCCTCCGCGCCGAACGCCTTCCCGGAATCGATCACGCTCGACCGACAGACGCTGCCGGTCGAGATCGTCGGGCGCGCGACCGCGTTCCCCGGCATGACGTCGCTTCGCCCGCTCGTCGTGGTCGACGCGCGGCACCTCCTCGACGCGTTCGGGGACGCGCCCAGCCCACTGGCGGTCCCGAGCGCGAGCGACGAGCTCTGGATCCGCGGGACCCCACGCGCGGCGCGCGCCGCGCTGGCCGAGCTCGACTACACGCCCTCGCTCATTCTCACGGCGGACGAGGTGAAGGACATCTCGTACATCGCGGCCGTGATCGACACGTTCCTCGTGATGAACGGGCTCGGGGTCCTGGCGGCGCTGCTGGTGTTCGCGGCGATGCTGATGTACCTGCAGACCCGCCAGCGTTCCGAGATCGTCTCGTACGGGCTGTCGCTGCGGATGGGGATGCGGTCCTCGCGCCACCTCGTCGCGATCGCGATCGAGGTCGCCGCGATGCTCGCGATCGCCTACGTTGCCGGCGCCGTCCTCGCGATCGTCGCGGCGCGCCTCACGGTCCCCCTGCTCGACCCGATCGAGGCGATCCCGCCGGACCCGATCACGGTCGTCCCGGTCGCCCTGGTCGCGATCGCGGCGCCGGTGTTGCTCCTGGTGGCGCTCGCGGGTGGTTGGCTGACGGAGCGGCGCGCCCGTTCCGCCGACCTCGGGCAGGTGATGCGGCTTGCGGACTGAGGCGCCGGAGACGAGCCGGAAGCCGGAGGCCGCCGCGCGGTGCGAGGAGCTCGTGAAGACCTACCGGACCGCGAGCGGCGAGGTGCGCGCCCTGAAGGGACTCTCGGCGGAGGTTCCCGCCTCCGCGCTGCTCGCGGTCGTCGGGCCCTCGGGCAGCGGCAAGTCCTCGCTGCTCCGCCTGATCGCGGGGCTCGACCGGCCGACGAGCGGCACCCTGGTGGTCGAGGGGACCAGCGTGCACGACGCGTCCGCGCGGACGCTCCGCCGGTTCCGCCGTGCGACCGTCGGGTACCTGTTCCAGCGGCCGTCGGACAACTTCCTCCCCCACCTCACCGTGGGCGAGCACCTGCGGCTCGCGCGTGGGCTCACCCATCGCCCGCCGCGGATCGAGCAGGAGGCGCTGCTCTCGACCCTCGGGATCGAGGAGCGTGTCGACCACCTGCCCTCGGAGCTCTCCGGCGGCGAGCAGCAGCGCGCCGCGATCGCCGAGGTCCTCGTGGGCGGCGCGACGATCGTGGTGGCCGACGAGCCGACGGCCGAGCTGGACAGCACCTCCGCCAGCCACGTGATGGACACCATGGTCGAGCTCGCAAGGGCGGGGGTGACGTTCGTCGTCGCGACCCATGACCGATCGGTCATGCGACGGGCAGACACCGCGCTCGAGCTCGACCACGGGATGCGCCGTTCGTCGACGAGCGCGCCCGCCGACCCGGCCGATCGTTCGAGCGCCACCGCGTTCCGTCCGGCCGCGAACGCGGCCGAACCCGACCGCGCCGACCGGTGGCGGCCGCCGGTGACCTCGACCGTCCGTCGGCCCGAGCTCCCGTTCGTCCTGGAGGCGAACGGCCTGTCCAAGGCCTACCGGCGCGGGGACGAGGTGGTTCACGCGCTCGACGACGTGAGCCTCACCCTTCGCGCGGGCGAGCTCGTCGGTCTCGTCGGGCGGTCGGGTTCGGGCAAGACCACGCTGCTCAACGTGATCGCCGGGTGGGAGCACGCGGACGGCGGAACGATCGACCGTGTTGGGACGCACTCCGCGATCCCCGGCTGGGACGAGCTCGCGGTGGTGCCGCAGAAGCTGGGGCTCTTCGACGAGCTCAGCGTTCGCGAGAACCTGGAGTATCCGGCCCGCCTCCACGACCGGCTCGAGGAGCTCGGGGGGCGTGTCGACGAGCTGATGGAGGATCTGGGGATCGCCCACCTCGCCGCGCGTTACCCCAAGGAGACCTCCCTCGGCGAGCAGCAGCGCACGGCCGTCGCCCGCGCGCTGGTGCTGGCGCCGACCCTCGTGCTCGCGGACGAGCCGACGGGGCACCAGGACGCGGTGTCGGAGCGGCGGGTGCTCGAGGCGTTCGGCCGCGCGGCCGCCGAGGGCGGGATCTGCCTGATCGCCACCCACAACGCATCGCTCGCGCCGCGGTTGGACCGCGTGCTCGAGATGGCGGACGGTCGGCTCTCCGCGTCATCGTCCACTCCGTGACTGCGCTCGAGATCCCCGATGAGGTGGTCCGGATGAACCTGTCCGCGAACGGGGCCGCGGGCCAAACCTGGCTGGGATCGCTCCCCGGCCTCGTGGAGGAGCTCACCGACCGATGGTCACTGACCATCGGTCCCGCCTTCACGGGCGGAGCCGTGGGGTTCGTCGCGCCGGCCGAGCGTCCCGGCGGTGAACGTCTCGTGCTCAAGGTCAGCTTCGTGGACGAGGAGACGCGACACGAACCGGACGCTCTCCGGCTCTGGGACGGCGACGGCGCCGCGCGGCTCGTGGACGCCGACCCCGCCCGCGGCGCGCTCCTGCTCGAACGGCTGGAGCCCGGGACCCCGCTCGCAGACCACCCCGATCGTTCCGAGGCGATCGGGATCGCCTGCTCGCTGCTGAAGCGTCTGTGGCGACCGGTTCCGGACGGTCACCCGTTCCCACTCGTCCCCGATCTCGCGTCGCGGTTGGCGGACGAGCTCCCTGGACGATTCGTTCGACAGGATCGGCCCTTCGACGAACGACTCCTCCGACGGGCGGTCGATCTCTGCCGCGGCCTCGCGGTCTCGTCCGAGGAGGCCGTCCTGGCGAACCGGGACTTCCACCTGTGGAACGTGCTCGCCGCCGAGCGCGAACCCTGGCTGGTGATCGATCCCAAGCCGCTCGTGGGCGAGCGAGCGTTCGACACGGGTCACCTCCTGCGGACACTGCTGCCCGAACGACTCGACCTCGGCTCCGTCGATACGATCGTGGGCCGGCTCGCGAGCGAGCTGGAGCTCGAGCCGGCCCACGTCCGCCGCTGGGCGTTCGTCCGCTCGGTCGACGACGCTCTCTGGGGCCTGTCGACCGGCGGCACCGACGTCGGGTGGGACATCCGATGCGCCCACCTGCTTGCCGAACGGCTCTAGGTCCTCAGAAGGCCTGGCCTCGGATCTCACCTCCGGGGAAGTCGCCGGGTCCGGTGTCCGGAGGATCGACCCCGTCGTTCGTGTGGACGTTGACGTACGCGTTGCCCGACTCGACCGCCGCGACGACATCGGCGAGGTCGGCCCAGCCGCAGGCGTTGCCGGCGTCGGGAGCCGTCACGCTGCCTGCAGCCAGAACGCCGTGGACAGGCCCTCCAGCCGGGGCACCCATGAACAGGGTCACCCCGATCGGACCGTTCACGCCGGCGACCCCGCAATGGATGTGCGCGGCGAAGACGTTCTCGATGTTCGCCACGACCAGTTGGAACCCGAGCTCGGTGCCCTCCGGGTCCAGCCGGAAGGTCGCGACGCCCCGGGCAAGGGTGTCCCGAGCCGGCACCTCGTCGCCCCCCGACAGCACGGCGCGGAAGGTGATCGGCTGGGCCGAGACCGACGAGCCGAGCACCCCGACGAGCAGCCCTCCCGTCAGGGCAAGGACGATCGCTCGCTTCATGACTCCCCCTTTCCGGTCGCGCGTGCGGGGTTGGGCGCGACCCGAACCGCGCGCCTACCCCGTCTCCGTCGATTTGAACCCTCGAGACGTCGGGCTCAGAGCAGGTCGTAGGCGGGGAGGGTGAGGAACTCGAGGAACTCGGGTGGGAGCGCGACCTCCTCGAACAGCGTGCGCGCCTGCTCCAGGCGATGCCTGGTGAAGGGCCGCTCGCCGGGCTGCTCGCGGAGGTGCGTCATCTCGATCTGGATGGCCTCGCGGGCCTTCGCGGCGGTGACCTCCTCACCCGTCGGGAGCGTGACGCCGTTCGCCACCCACTGCCAGATCTGCGACCGACAGATCTCGGCCGTCGCGGCGTCCTCCATCAGGTTGTCGATCGAGGCCGCGCCGACCCCCGACAGCCACGAAGCGAGGTACCGCATCCCGACGTTCACGTTCGTCCCCAGGCCCGCCTCGGTGATCTCACCGTTCGGGACGCGCACGTCGAGCAGCTGTTCCGCCGAGACGACCACGTCCTCGCGCTGCCGGTCGACCTGGTTCGGCCGATCACCGAGCACGCGGTCGAACTCGGCCATCGCGGTCTCGATCAGGCCCGGGTGCGCCACCCACGTGCCGTCGAACCCGGCGTTCGCCTCGCGGACCTTGTCCTCGGCCACCTTCGCGAGCGCGAGCTCGTTCGCCTCGGGGTCGCTTCGGCTGGGGATGTAGGCTGCCATCCCGCCCATCGCGTGCGCACCGCGCCGATGACACGTCCGTACCAGCAGCTCGGTGTACGCGCTCATGAAGGGGACGGTCATCGTGATCTGCACGCGATCGGGCAGGACGAACCCGGGATGGCGCCGGAACTTCTTGATGACGCTGAAGATGTAGTCCCAGCGTCCGGCGTTCAGCCCTGACGAGTGATCACGCAGTTCGTAGAGGATCTCGTCCATCTCGAACGCCGCCAGGATCGTCTCGATCAGAACGGTCGCGCGGATCGTGCCGCGCGCGATCGCGAGGCGGTCCTGGGCCCAGAGGAAGACGTCGTTCCACAGGCGCGCCTCGAGGTGGCCCTCCAGCTTCGGCAGATAGAAGTAGGGGCCGGTCCCGCGTTCGAGCTGCTCGCGTCCGTTGTGGAGGAATGCGAGACCGAAGTCGAACAGGCTCGCGGACATCGGCCGCCCGTCGACGAGCACGTGCCGTTCGGGGAGATGCCAGCCGCGCGGCCGAATGAGCAGCGTCGCGGTCTCGCCCGCGAGCCGGTACTCGCGTCCGTCGGGACCCGTCATCTCGATCGTCCCGCGGATCGCGTCGGCGACGTTGACCTGTCCCTCGACCATGTTCGACCAGGTAGGAGCGTTCGCGTCCTCGAAGTCGGCCATGAAGCAGCGGGCGCCGCTGTTGAGCGCGTTGATCACCATCTTGCGGTCGGTGGGCCCCGTGATCTCGACCCTGCGGTCCAGCAGGTCGGCCGGCGGTGGTGCCACCCGCCAGTCCGCGTCCCTCACGAGCCGGGCGGGCTCGAGGAAGTCAGGCCGCTCGCCCTCGTCGAGCCGGACCTGTCGTTCGGCGCGGGCATCGAGGAGCTCGTCGCGACGCCCCCCGAACTCGCGCTGCAGGCCGGCGAGCAACGTGAGCGCCTCGTCGGTCAGGATCTCGTCGAACCGGGGCTCCATCCGACCCAGGACCTCGACGCCGTCGGGGTTGGTCACGCGGCCTCCTATCCGCTGCCGAGCAGCTCGTTCCGCGCGAGCCCCGTGGTCTCCAGGACCTCGGCCTCGTCGACGGCGCCGGACGAGACCGCGAACCGCAGGTACCGCAGCAGGCTGGCGACCGTCGCCGGCTCGTCGAGCACGCCCTCCGCGGCGGCGCCCTCACGCCAGGCCCGAACACGGGTAGCCGCGTCGTCCAGGTGCGGGAGCAGCCATCCGTAGACGGCCGCGTAGCGGCTCACCAGGTGCGCGGGATGGAGATCCCACCCCTGGTAGAAGCCGTGACGGAGGGAATCCCGGACGTGGTCGGCGTGCACACGCCACGCCGCGTGAACGTCGTCGGTGCGATCGGTCGCCGGCACGACGTTGCTCGACCCATCGCTGATCCACAGGCCCGTCCCGGCCAGCGCCACCTGCAGCGCGTGTCTCGCGAAGCCATTGGCCGGGTGATCGAGCCGCTGCTCCCACGGCATCAGCCCCAACGACGCGGTGTAGTCGAACACCCCGAAATGCATCGCCGCCAGGCGCCCGCCCGCCGCCTCGAGGATGGCGGGGGCCGCGACCGAGCCGTCGGGCCCGATCACCGCCCGCGGCGTCTCGACCTGTACCTCGAACCGCAGCGAGCGCTCGGCCAGACCCAGCCCGACCTCCAATCGTTCGAGCGCCTCGGCGAAGGTCGCGACGTGCTCGGCCGTCGTGACCTTCGGGAACGTGACGACGAAGCCGTCGGGGAGGCGGGCGGCCTCCGCGGTGAGCGTGGTGAGGAACGTGTCCAGCGTCCGAAGGCTCCGTGCTTCGGCGCCGTCGGCGAACGACTTCACCCGCAGGCCGAACGACGGCGGGGCGGTCCCGTCCGCGCGCGCAGCCCGAACGGCTCGAGCCGCCGCCTCCGCGTGCCGGTCCTCCTCGTCGTCGGGTCGCGCGCCGTAGCCGTCCTCGAAGTCGACGCGAAGGTCCTCGACCGGCGCACGCTCGAGCTTCGCGCGCACGCGTGCGCGAGTCCGCTCCGCGACCGCGGCGTCCACACCGAACGCCGACTCGAACGACGCCGGGTCGGGCGCGTGCGCGTCGAGCAGCCGCAACGCCTCGGCCCCGAACTCGACCGTCGTCGTCTCCGTCACGCCGTCGGCGGGGACGTACAGCGTCTCGAGCGGCTGGGCGGCACCCAGGTCGCCGGGGAACCGGCGGCGGTGCTCGGCCGCGGCCAGGCGAGCGCGCTCGAGGAGGTCGAGCCACGCGTCGTCGGGGAACGAGCGGCTCACCCCGAGAAGGCGTCCTCGGTCCGCCGCACCGTCCCCTCGATCCGACCCGAGGGCTTGTCGGTCACGACGAAGACCCGGCCGTCGTTCTGGATCCCGCAGTACGCGAGGTCGACCGCGACGTGATGGAGGTTCGGCATCGACAACGTCACCTCCTCGAGGTTGGGGGCCGCCTCGAGCACCGCGGTACCCATGCGCCAGAGGGTGTGCTGCACCGAACGGCTGTCGTCGTGGTGCGCGAACGCGCGGACGAGCGCATCCCGGCAGGCCTCCCGCTCCTTGGAGAAGTCGAGCATCGACCCGGCGTACCGCCAATGCGCGTCGAGCTCGGTCGCGAGGATCCGGTCGTCGGTCTCCGGCAGGATCGTGTACCGGTCCTTGAGGAAGCCGCCGAACGCCGACCCGGTCGTCTTCAACAGGTAGAGCTCGTCGAGCCCGCCGGACAGGCGGACCTCGTCTCGCTCGCGGACCACGTGCGTCGTCCACCGGAAGGCCCCGCGCGTGAACGCGTGGGGGTGGGGCCGCCCGTCGATCACGACGCGCTCCCAGGGCCGCTCGGACATCCACGCCTCGGCCCGGCTCGCCGCGGGGGACGCGCTCAGGAGGTACTCCGTGTACCGCAACCCGAACACCTCGAGCGCCTCCGCCGGTTGCTCGAACGCGAGGGCATACGCGGCGCTCCGCATCGTGTCGGTCGGCAGGACGGTCGCGTTGTCGCCTTCCACGTGGACGTCCCGGAAGTCGCCCTCCAGGCGCACCTCGACCTCGCGCTCGGAGAACTCGTGACGCTCCTCGCCCCGGACCACGGTCGCGAGCCGGATCCCCGCCTTGCCGTACCGGTTGGGCCCGAGCTCGAACCCCATCAGCTCCCCCGGTAGGTCGAGTAGCCGAACGGGCTCAGCAGCAACGGGACGTGATGGTGCTCCCCGGGCTCGCGCAGAGTGAACTCCACCGTCACCGCGGGGAAGAAGGTCTCCACGCCGCGTCGATCGAAGTACGCGCCCGTGTCGAACCGCATCCGGTACGTCGCCGCCATCGGTTCGGCGCCTTCGGGGAACAGATCGCTCAGCCGGCCGTGGTCGTCGGTCAGGCCCGCCCCGACCGGCTCCCAGCCACCGGCGGCGAGGACCTCGAGCTCGACCGCCACACCGGCGGCCGGCCGGCCGACCGAGGTGTCGAGCACATGGGTCGTGATCGCCGCCACCGCGCATCATCCTCCCGCGCGAACGAGCGGCGCCACGGGCCTGACGAGCTTCTCGAGCCGGATCCGGGTGATCTGCCGTTGCTGTTCGGCGGCCGCGGCGAGCTCGGCGTCGGGGTCGTTGCCGAGCCGCTCGCGCAGCGCCTCGAGCATCTCCTCGGCGCTCTTCCCGGAGGCGTTGATCAGGAACACCCGCCCGAACCGCTCCTCGTACTCGTGGTTGCCGACCTCGAGCGCGCGGAGGATCTCGTCGCTCGCTCCGGCGGCGCCGGCCTGCTCGCCGCGAGCCCAGACGTACCCGCCCCGCTCCCCGATCCGCGGATGCGCCGCGAGCGCCTCCCGCCGATCCTCGGCCGAGAGTCCGGTCCACAGGTCGTCGGCCCTCTGCAGCAGCGCATCGAACGTCGCGAACGGCCTCGCCGCCCGGAGCTCGCTCGCCCAGGCGCGCGAGCCGCAGCAGGCGAGCACGCGCTCGTCGAACGCCTCGGGCGTCTCCGCGTTGAGCCATCGGACGCCGAACGAGCGCCAGCCGTCGTCGGTGACCCGTCCGCGGACCCGGAGCCGGGCCACGCCGCCGTCGGGATGGATGTTCAGCCGTACCTGTGTGGCCGGCGCCGGCGGGTCGATCGGGAACGCGAAGCGTCGATGCGGGCCCAGCTGGCGGTGCGAGAGGGCCTCGGACCAGGTCGGCTCGGCCCCCGGGTCTGCGGCGACGTCGGGAGTCACCCGAACCTCGAGCGAGCACGTGTCCGGGTAGTTGCCCTTGAAGTTCGAGGTGTCGACCTCGATGCGCTCGATCTCGGTCTCGGTCGCGAGCCGGATCACCACCCAGTCGTGGCCCTCGCCCCGCCGGCGTCGCGTCTCCCACCCGTCGTGCATGCCGTGCGAATCGCCCGGCGCGATCAGGTTGTGCGGCGAGGAGAAGAAGAGATCGCTCGCGTCGAGCACGACCCCTCCCGACAACGACGCCGCGACGTCCGCGCGGCCACCGGGGTCGGTGAGCGTCCGCAGATCCGGGAGGGGATCGCCGTGGACGCGGAGCCTCGCGACCCCGCCGTCGGGGACGATGTTGAGCCGGAGGTGACTCACCCGCAGCGGCGAGGCGACGTCGAACCGATTGACCGCGTCGCCCTCGAGCGCCGAATCGGGCACCAGGTCGAACCACTCCGCGCCCGTGACGTCGTCCTCCTCGACCACCGCGCCCTCGACCGAGCAGCGGTCCGGGTAGTTGCCACGGAAGAAGCTGGTGTCGACGACCACGCCGCGGACGATCCCCGGGATGCCGAGGCGGACGATGCACCAGTCGTGGCCGGGCTCGCGTCGGCGGCGCGTCTCCCAGCCGTCCATCTCCTTGCCCCGATCCGTGTAGCGGCCGGGGTCGAAGACCGGCGCCTCCGGCTTCACGAGGTTCTCCTTCGGCGCGAAGAACTCGTCGTTCGCGACGAGCACCATCCCGCCGAGCCGCCGGGCCGCGAGGTCGGGCAGCGTCGTGAAGTCGCTCACGCCGCTCCCCTCGACAGCAGGCGGCCGGCCGGCTCGTCCCGGAACCGCCCGTCCGCGTAGACCCGCACCCCTCGAACGTACGTGGCCGCGACGCGTCCGTCGAGCCGAAGGTCCGCGTAGGGCGTGACCGGGTTGCGGTGGTGGAGCTCGGTGGGATCGACCTCGGAGACGGCGTCGGGTTCGAACATGACCAGGTCCGCGTCCATGCCCACGGCGATCGAGCCCTTGCGCTCGAGACCGGCGATCGCGGCGGGCCCCTCGCTCATCCAGCGGGCGACGTCCTCGAGCCCGAACCCCCGGGCCCGGGCCTGGGTCCATACGGCCCGGAGCCCGAGCTGCACCGACGCGATGCCGCCCCACGCGTCGAAGAACGAGCCCGCCTTCAGGTCGGCCGTGCAGGGTGAGTGGTCGGACACGACCCCGGCGATCCGCCCGGCCCGGAGCTCCTCCCACAGGCGCTCCCGGTTCTCCGCCTCGCGGATCGGGGGCGCGCACTTGAACTCGGTCGCTCCGTCGGTGATCTCCTCGGCCGCGAACGTCAGATAGTGCGGGCACGTCTCGGCCGTCACGCCGCCCAGAAGGTGGGCACACGACGCCGCCGACAGATGCAGCACATGCGCCCGGCAGCCGGTCGAACGGCTCGCCTCCACAACGGACTCGACCGCGCCCTTCTCGGATTCGGGAGGACGCGAGTCCAGGTACGTTCGATATCGGTAGGGAACGTCGTCGGCCACGTCGAGCGTCCACGCCATATCCCGCAGAAACTCGGGCAGCTCGGCGTGCACGATCAGCAGACCGTCGAACGCCGCTATCTCCTCCATGGCCGAGCGCAGCTGCCCGAGATCGAGAGGTGGGAACTCCTCCACGCCGGACGGGCACAAGAACGCCTTGAACCCGTAGACGCCCGCTCGGTGGAGCTCGCGGAGCTGCCCGAGATCGCCCGGGACCGCCCCGCCCCACAAACCGACGTCGACGTGGACCTTGCCGTCGGCGGCGGCACGCTTCGCGGACAGGGCGGCGATCGTCGTCGTCGGCGGGATGCTGTTGAGCGGCATGTCGACGATCGTCGTGACGCCGCCCGCCGCAGCCGCTCGCGTCGCGGTCTCGAACCCCTCCCACTCGGTCCGTCCGGGCTCGTTGACGTGTACATGTGTATCGACCAGTCCGGGCATCACCACGCGGTCGCCGGCGTCCACGAGCGGGACACTCGACGGCCCGTCGTCGAAGGGCGCGACGCGCTCGATGCGGCCGTCGACGACGTGGAGACTCGCCTCGCGAACGCCGCCGGACGTCACGACGCGCCGGCCTCGAATCACGACGTCGACCCCGTGCACGATCGCATCGTGGCACGCGCGGGAACGTCTACGCTCACCGCCGTGAGGAAGGTCTTCCGAGGGGCGCGGTGGCCGGGCGAGGTCGCCGTCAGGGACGGCCGGATCGAGGCGATCGGGTCGGTGGCCGAAGAGCCGGGAGACGAGGTGGTCCGGTGCGACGGCGACCTGATCACCGCGGGGCTCGTGAACACCCACCACCACCTCTACCAGTGGATGACGCGCGGCCGGTGCGTCGGGTGCGACCTGTTCGGCTGGCTCGTCGAGCTCTACCCGGTCTGGGGACGTCTCGACGTCGAGGACGTCCGGGCGGCGGCGCTGGTGGGTCTCGCCGAGCTCGCGCTCACCGGCTGCACGACCGCGGCCGACCACCACTACCTGGTCCCGCACGGCGACGACACCGTGTTCGACGCGATCGTCGACGCCGCGAGGACCGTCGGGATCCGCCTGCACGTGGCGCGCGGATCGATGGATCTCGGCGAGTCGCGCGGCGGCCTCCCCCCCGACCATGTCGTCGAGGACCTCGACGCGATCCTCGCCTCGACCGAGTCGGTGATCGCCCGCCACCACGACGGCGAGCGCGTCGTCGTGACGGTCGGGCCGTGCAGCCCGTTCAGCGCGACGCCGGAGCTCATGCGCGCGTCGGCCGAGCTCGCTCGCCACCACGGCCTCCGGTTGCACACCCACCTGGCCGAGACCGTGGACGAGGAACGCGACGTGCTCGATCGCTTCGGCCGGCGTCCCGTGGATCTGCTCGACGAGCTCGGGTGGATCGACGACGACGTGTGGGTGGCGCACGGGATCCACTTCGACGACGCGGAGGTGGCGCGACTCGGCGACGCGGGGACCGGGGTGGCGCACTGCCCATCGAGCAACGCGCGGCTGGGCGCCGGGATGTGCCGGGTCGTCGATCTCGAGGCAGCCGGGGCGCCCGTCGGTCTGGGGGTGGATGGGGTCGCGTCCAACGAAGTGGGCGGCCTGCAGCCCGAGCTGCGCCAGGCGCTGTACACCGCCCGGCAGCGCTCGAACCGTGCCGACGTCTTCCTGCCCACCGACGCGGTCCGGTTGGCCACCGAGGGCGGCGCACGATGCCTGGGCCGGGACGACCTGGGGCGGCTCGAGCCCGGCCTCCGGGCGGATCTCGTCGTCTGGCCGTGCGACGACCTCGGCGACGTCGCCGACCCGCTCGCCGGCCTGGTCCTCGGGCCCGACCGCCGTGCCCGGCACGTGTTCGTCGACGGCGAGCCGGTCGTGCGAGACGGGACGCTCCTGGGGGCGGACGAGCGAGCCCTTCGGCGGGACCTCACCGAACGCGCCCGCCGACTCTGGACCTGATGCCGCTCCGGAACCGCGTCACGCCGCTCGGCGAGCTCGTGGCCGAGCCGGGGCGAGGCCTCGTCTACGGGAACCGCGGTTGCCTGCACGACGGCCGCGGTCGGATCCGCCGCCGGTACGCCGGCAAACGATGGATCGCCTGCCGGCTCCGGTTCCGTGATTGGCACCGCGAACCGCTCCTGCAGCCCGGCCGGTTCACCGAGCTGTTCTTCCTCGACGAGGCGACGGCGTTCGCCGCGGGTCACCGCCCGTGCGCGCTCTGCCGCCGGGAGGACTACGTCCGCTTCGGCGAGATCTGGCGGTCGCTCCACCCCGGCGACACGAGCGCCGACGCGATCGACGCGCGGCTTCACGAGGAGCGGATCGTCGAGAGCACCCGCGCGCAACGCCACCACGGCGCGGCGCTCGACGAGCTCCCCGACGGGGCCTACGTCCTGCGGGACGGTCGGCCCTTCCTCCTGATCGCCGACGGGCTGCTCCGGTGGACGAGCGCCGGCTACGACACGCGCGTCAGCCGAGCCGCGCGAATCCGGACCACCCTCTTCACACCGCCGTCGCTCGTCGAGGTACTGCGCGCGGGTTGGCATCCGCTCGTCCCGCTGTTCCATCCGACCGCCTCGCCGAGCCCTCCCGACGAGGGGTGAGGGCGGGCGCCTCAGTCCCGCGAGTCGACGCCCCGCAGGTACTCGGCCAACACGCTCATGTCTCGCTCGCCCAGGCCGGCGGCGAGCGCCGATCCGATCTCGTCCCGGTTGGAGACCGCCTGCGGCATCGGGGCGCCCACGCGGTCGGCGAGCGCCAGGATCAGGTCGAGGTCCTTCGCGACCAGGTCCAGCCTGAACGCGACCGGCGTCTCGTCCGGCCGCTCGAACGCCGCCCGCTTGTACAGGACGAACGGCGCGGCCGCGGCGCCGGACGCGAAGACCTCGTAGGCCGTCGAGCGCTCGACCCCCGCGCGCTCGGCCAGCACCAGCGACTCGGCGAGCGCCACCCCGAGCCCGTGGACGAGCGCGTTGACCGCGAGCTTCGTCGTCGCGCCGGCTCCCAGCTCGCCGACGTGGATGACCCGGGAGGAGAGCGCCTCGAGCATCGGCCGCGCCCGGTCGAGCGCGTCGGCGTCGCCGCCGACCATGATCAAGAGCTCGCCCCGCTCCACCACCGGCACGCTGCCGGAGACCGGCGCGTCCAGCAACGCCGCTCCCCGGGCCCGGACCGCCGGCACGATCCCCAGCACGGTCTGCGGCGCGATCGTGCTCATCTCCAGGACCACCTGCCCGGGATGGAACCCCTCGACCGCGTCCGCGTACACGGCCTCGACGGCCGCGTCGTCGGCGAGGCTGGTCAACGCGAGATCGGCCTCGGCCAGCGCGTCGCTCGGCGATTCGACGACCGCGGCGCCCGTGGCACCGGCGACCTCGTCGGCCTTGGCCCGCTCGCGGTTCCACACGACGACGTCGAACCCCGCGCGCCGCAGGGTGCCGACCATCGCGCCGCCCATCCGACCCGTGCCGAGGACGGCGACCGGCGTCACAGGGGGAGCGACCAGCCGCCGTCGACCCGGAGCTCGGTGCCGGCGACCGACGGGTTCTCGAGCAGGAACACGGTGGCGTCGACGATGTCCTGCATCCTGACCAGCCGCTCGGTCGTCGTCCGGGCGCGGTGCTTGGCGAGCGCCTCGGTCTTCCCCGACCAGTACGGGCTGTCCTCCACGATCCCCGGGTGCAGCGCGTTCACCCGGATCGGCGCGAGCTCGAACGTGAGCGTTCGGACCAGGCCGTCCACGCCGTGGTTGATCGTCGTGACGGTCGTGGAGCCCGGGTAGGGACCCTCCTTCGCGAGTCCCCCCATGATCACGATCGAGGACCCGTCGTGGAGGTTCGGGAGCAGCGTGTGGACGACCTCCGTGTAGCCGACGAGCTTGAGGGTAACCAGGCGGACCGCGCCCTCGATGTCGTACTCGCGCACCGAGTTCTGGTCGCGGTCGACGCCGGCGAGCACCAGGTGATCGACCGTGCCGAGCCCGGCGAGCGCAGGCGCGATGCTCTCGGGCTCGGCGAGGTCGAACGCGACCCCGGAGGTCCGGCCGCCCAGCTCCCCCGCGACCTCGCCGGCCCGAGCGACGTCGCGCCCGGTCACGACCACCGTTCGACCTTCGTCCGCGTAGTGGCGGGCGACCTCCTTGCCGAGCCCCTGCGTTCCGCCGACCACGACCACCAGACCGTCGGTCATCGAACCTCCCCCGATCCCTCGGCGATCGCTCCCCGGAGGTACTCCCAGTCCCGCGCGAACCGGTACGAGTGCCGGGGCGGCGGCGCGGGCGCCTGCGTCTCGAGCCACCGGACGACGCCCGGACCTCTGTTGTTGAACGAGTGGACGCACCCGGCGCCCGCCCACGCGACGTCGCCGGTCTCGAGCCCGTACGCGTCGCCGTCGAACGTCGCGTCGACCGCGCCCTCGAGGATCATGTAGGTCTCCTCGAACGGGTGGTCGTGCGGCCCGGCCCCACCGCCCTCGTCGTTCTGCACCATGAACATCGTGGACAGCTGTGCGCCCAGGTCCGAGTCCACCATCATCTTCACCGTGACGCCGCTGTAGACGAGCAGCGCGGTCCGCATGCTGGCCGACACGGCGACAATGTCCTGGGTCTGTTTCGCCGCGTCCATGTTCTCCGGCTCGATGTGCCCGAACGCCCTCGTCCGCGGGTCGCGGACGTCGACGGGGACGGGATCGCGCTCCGGCAGGGCCGGCACGAAATACGTGTCACCGCCGTGATCGGGTCGCGGCTGCGGCGCCGACATCGTGGCCCACCGCGCGGGTCCGAAGGATCGGTTCGCGAGCATGTGGGCCTGGCCGAGCGGGACCAGTG
>DAIOFZ010000037.1:0-6500 GCA_036745475.1 Actinomycetota bacterium
GCGGCCGTGGTGCTCGGGACCGGGACGGGTGGCAAGGCCCTGCTGGTGGCGGCGAGCACGAAGAGCCTGATCGCCAGGGGCGTGAACGCGCCGTCGCTGCTCGAACCGGCGGCGAAGATCGTGGGCGGGGGTCAGGGGGGCAAGCCCAACCTCGCGTTCTCCGGAGGCCCGAAGGGGCACGCCTTCCAGGAGGCGCTCGACGCCGTCGAGCCACGCCTGAAGGAACTCCTGCAGACAGGTGGCTGAGCCGGGTAGGGTCCTCGGGCTCGATCTCGGGGATGCGAGGATCGGGGTGGCGATCTCGGACGACGGCCGGCGGATGGCGGTGCCGCTCGGCACCGTCCGGACGGGCGCGCCCTCGGACGTGCGGGCGATCGCGGACCTCATCCGGGAGCACGGCGTGACGCTCGTCGTGGTCGGTCACCCGCTGCTGCTCTCGGGAGAGGCGGGAGAGCGGGCGCACCACGCGGAGCGGTTCGCGGCGGCGATACGAGAGGCCCTCGACGTCCCGGTGCAGCTGCAGGACGAGCGCCTGTCCACCGTGGAGGCCGAACGCGCCCTGCGGGAGACCGGCGCGGGCGGTCGCGATCGCCGGCGGACGATCGATCGCTCGGCCGCGACCGTGATCCTGCAGGCCTGGCTCGACACCGACCGGCCGGTCTGACCCCGACACAAGTTCTCCACTTGGGCCGCTATGCTGCCTGGCCGATGCAGGACGCCCCCCCTCCGCGGCGCGATGACGACGCTCGCACGCGCCACCCAGCCAAACGGCGGGCCAACTGGGGCTTCCGCATCTTCCTCATCGTCTTCGTGGTGCTCGCCGGCCTGGCCGTCGCCGGCAACCGCTACTACGGCTGGTGCTCGGAGGCGTCGGGGCCGAGAGACCCGGTCGCGTTCCAGGTCCGCAAGGGGGCGAGCGGGTCGGAGGTCGTCGGCGACCTCCACGACCGGGGGGTCCTCCGGTGCGGCCTGATCTCGACGTGGCTGCTGCGCCGGAGCGGTCTCGAGGACTCCCTTCGCGCGGGGAGCTTCGAGCTGACCACGAACATGACGCCCGACCAGGCGTTCGAGGTTCTCACGACCCCACCCGAACCCGTCCCCACGGTCCGCCTCACGATCCCCGAGGGATACCGCCTGACCCAGATCGCCGATCGCGTCGAGCACGATCTGGGGATCCCCGCCACGCGGTTCCTCCAGGCGACCGAAGAGGGCGAGTGGTCCCTGCCCCCCTACCTCCCGGAGGACGCCGCGAGCATCGAGGGGTTCCCGTTCCCCGAGACGTACTTCGTCCGCAAGAACGCCGACGCCGACGTCGTCATCACGAGGCTGCTCGACCAGTTCGGCACCGAGGCCGAGTCGTTGCCGTGGGCCAACGCGGAGGAGCTCGGGGTGACGCCGTACGAGGTCGTGACCATCGCGTCGATGATCGAGCGGGAAGCCGCGCTGGACCGCGAGCGGCCGATCATCGCGGGCGTGATCTACAACCGGTTGAGGCTGGGGATGACCCTCGGCATCGACGCGACCCTCCTATACGACGATCCGACGCCGGATGGCCAGCTCAGCTTCTCCGACCTGGAGTACGACAGCCCCTACAACACGAGGATCAACGGGGGACTGCCGCCGACGCCGATCGCGAGCCCCGGCCGAGCCTCGCTCGAGGCGGCCCTGCAGCCGGCGGACACGCCCTACCTCTTCTATGTGCTGTGCGGCGAGGACGGGCACCACGCGTTCGGGAAGACCAACGCCGAGCACGAGGCCAACCGGGTCCGCTGCGATGAGTGACGTCCCCGAACGGCCGGGGCGCGTCCGGGGTTCGACGCGCTCGGTCGGCGTGCTCGGGTGGCCCGTCGAACACAGCCTGTCGCCGGCGATCCACAACGCCGCCTTCGTCGCGCTCGGCTTGGACTGGGTCTACGTCCCGCTCCCGGTCCCACCCGGGGAGCTTCCCGCCGCGCTCCGCGGGCTCGGCGCGCTCGGGTTCGCCGGCGCGAACGTGACGATGCCGCACAAGACGCGGACCGCCGAGCTGATCGAGGACCTGTCCGAGGATGCGCGCCTGTTGCGGGCGGCCAACACGATCGTCGTGGGCGTGGACGGCCTCGCGGGCCACAACTCGGACGCGGTCGGGTTCGAGCGGTTCCTCCGCGAGGACGCGGGGTTCGAGGCGTCCGGCCGGTCGGCGCTGCTGTTCGGGGCGGGGGGAGGCGCGCGCGCGTGTGCGCTCGCCGCCGCTCGAAGCGGGCTCGCGAGCCTGTCCGTCGCCGTGCGCGAAGCCTCTCGGGCCGACGACCTGCGCGCCGCGCTCGAGGGCTCGGCCACCGCGGTGCGGGTCGTCGGGTTCGACGACGCCTCGCGGTTGGAGGTCGACCTGATCGTCAACGCGACGCCGCTCGGCGTTCACGGTGAGGAGCTTCCGCTCCCGCCCCTGCCGCCCGGCGTCGTCGGGGTCGACCTCCTCTACCGGCCGGGCGTGACCCCGTTCCAGCGCACCGTGCGCGACGCAGGCGGCGCGGCGTTCGGGGGTCTCGGGCTGTTGCTGCAGCAGGCGGCGATCTCCTTCGAGCTCTGGACCGGTCAGTCGGCGCCGCTCCCCGTGATGTCGGCGGCCGCGTTGGGCGAGCTTACGGAGCCGGGTACCCCGGCACCGGCAGCGACCATGGACTGAGAACGCGGACCGTTCGGCCTCGGCCGGACGGGGTGTCCCTCAAGCGCTCGCTCGTGCCTCCCGATGGTTCCGAATGAGATCGCCGTCCTTGCGGAGACTTCATCGCGCTCGCGATGACGCTCGCGCACGGCATGGCGGACGTTCGCGGTTGTCGCTCGCGCGGGAGTTCGGCCGGCTGCTTCAGCCGGCCGAGGACCCGACCGATGGTTAGGCGACACCCGGGGACCGAAGGGCGTAGCTCCGCATGGTGACGACGCAGCGACAGCCGAAGCAGCTCGGGCAGATCCTGCTCGAGCAGGGCCTCATCTCCGAGGAGCATCTCCAGCGCGCCCTCGACGAGCACCGCAACACGCCCAAGTCCCTCGGTCGCGTGCTGATCGACCTCGGCTACATCCGCGAACGGGATCTCGTCCGAGCCCTCGCCGAGCAGGTGGGCCTCGAGTTCGTCGACCTGACCGAGTACCGGATCGATGCCGCGGCGACCGGCCTGCTGCCCGAGGCGCTGTGCCGCCGCTACCGCGCCCTCCCGATCGGGGAGCAGGACGGCAAGCTGCTTGTGGCTATGTCGGATCCGGCCAACGTGTACGCGATCGACGACATCCGGACGATCACCGGCCGAGACGTCCGTGCGGTGGTCGCCACGGCGAACGACGTCGACCAGTCGATCCAGAAGTTCTCGGGGATGAGCGAGCAGGTCGAGGCGCTCGCGTCGGATGCCGCCGATGCGCTCGACAGCGGGGGCGGCGTCACGGTCGAGGCGGCGGTCGAGGACGCCCCGATCGACAAGCTCGTGCAGGCGATCATGACGCAGGCCGCGGCCGACCGGGCGTCAGACGTGCACATCGAGCCGACCGAGACCGACGTCCGTGTGCGGTTCCGCGTGGACGGCGTGCTCCACGAGGTGATGCACTCGCCCAAGACCGTCCAGGGCGGGCTGATCAGCCGCCTCAAGGTTATGGGCGACCTGAACATCGCCGAGAAGCGCATCCCCCAGGACGGGCGCGTCTCGCTTCGGATCAACAATCGGAGCCTCGACCTGCGTCTGACCACCCTGCCCACCGTCCACGGCGAGAAGATCGTCATCAGGATCCCGGACAAGACCAGCGCCCCGCTCCAGCTCTCGGAGCTCGGCTTCTCCCCGCAGGCGTTCGAGAGCTACGAGCGTTCGTTCCGTAAGCCGTACGGCGCGATCCTCGTGACGGGCCCCACGGGCTCGGGCACGTCGACGACGCTGTACGCGACGCTCAACATCGTCACCGGCGTCGACCGGCACATCGTGACCGTCGAGGACCCGGTCGAGTACCGGCTCCCCGGCGTCAACCAGATCCAGGTGAACCCGAAGGCGGGGCTCACGTTCGCGTCCGCGCTCCGGTCGATCCTTCGTGCGGACCCGGACATCATCCTGATCGGCGAGATCCGCGACCGCGAGACGGCGACGCTCGCGGTCGAGTCCGCGCTCACGGATCACCTCGTGCTCTCGTCGCTCCATACGAACGACGCAGCGTCGGCGATCACGCGGTTGATCGAGATGCAGGTCGAGACGTTCCTGGTGGGCTCGGCCATCGAGTGCGTGGTCGCCCAGCGGCTCGCGCGCCGGCTCTGTCAGACGTGCAGGCAGGCGTACGCGCCCGAGGAGTCGGAGCTGATCGAGGCGGGGTACCGCGAGCCCCGCATCCCCGACCTCGGCGTGTTCTTCCGACCGTCCGGGTGCCAGTCGTGCTCGAACACCGGGTACCGAGGGCGGATCGGCCTGTACGAGGTCATGCCGATGACCGAGGAGATCGAGCGCCTGACCGTCGATCGCGCCTCGTCCGAGACGGTCAAGCGGGTCGCGGTCGACCAAGGGATGTACACGCTCCGCGACGACGGCCTCCAGAAGGCGGCGTCGGGCCTGACCTCGATCGAGGAGATCGCAAGGGCGGTGAAGTGATTGAGCGGTGACCCGATGCTCAAGCGCAGTTGGCAGGTTCGCAAGGGCGACGAGGGCTTCACCCTGATCGAGGTCATCGTGGTCGTTCTGATGTTCGGCAGTCTTATAGCCATCGCTGTTCCCACTGTCCTTTCGGCTCGCACGCGAGCACAGGATCGCGCTGCCCAGTCAAACCTTCGTAAAGGGATCAGCGGAGCGAAGGCCTGGTACAGGGACCACGATGTCTATACGGGCTTCGACGAAACTGCCGGCGAGGCTGAAGAGCCTTCGTTGGAGTGGACGGCCGGCGCCGGCGCGGCGGTCGATACCGTCGACATCATCGTCGTCGGCCCTCAGGAGCTCGTCCTGAATGCCCTCAGCGCATCCGGCACCGGCCTCTGCATCGCGGAGTTCGAGACCACCGGCGGTGGTCAGACGACCGGCGACGTCATCGACGCCGCGGACTTCGACGCGTGTGAGGCTGGGACGGACTGGTAAGCGGTGGTGTCAGCACGATGCGCGCCGATCGCGATCTCCGGGGCTCTCGTGGCCGGGTTCACCGAGGATATGGCGTACATCTGCGAGTTCGCGTAGCCGTCGACGCCGTCGAGACGGAGGGTTCGCCGCTATGAGCTGGTTCACCATCGCGATCGCCCTGGTGCTGGGGTTGGTGTTCGGCAGCTTCTTGGCCCTGGCGATCTACCGCGTGCCCGCGGAGGAGTCGCTCGCGCATCCGCGTCCTCGCTGTCCGAGCTGTAGCGTCCCGGTCCGGGCCGCGGACACCATCCCGGTGATCTCGTGGCTGATGCTGAGGGGCCGATGCCGCGCGTGCGGTGTTCGGATCTCGACCGTCTATCCGCTCACCGAGCTGGCCAGCGGGGGCCTCTTCGTAGCGGTAGCCCTCGTGTACGAGGACCCCTGGCGAGCGGTCCTCCTCGCTCCCTTCGCCGGGCTCATGGTTGCCCTCTCCGTGATCGACATCCGTGACCGCCGTATCCCGAACCGTCTGGTCTATCCGGCGTTCGTGATCGCGGCCGCGGTCATCATCGCCGGCGATCTGGCAGGTGGAGGACTGGACGCCCTGGACGCGGGGATCGGGCTATTCGCCTATGGGCTCGGGTTGATGATCATCGCCCTGATCTCGCCGAAGGGCATGGGGATGGGCGACGTCAAGCTCGCCGGCCTGATCGGTCTGGTCCTCGGCTCGATCGGCCTCGACCTCGTCGCGGTCGCGGCCGGCATGGGGATCCTGCTCGGGGGAGCGGGGGCCATCGTCGCGCTACTGTCCGGCGCGGGCCGGAAGTCGGCGATCCCGTTCGGACCGTTCCTCGCCTCCGGGGCCGTGATCGCCGTCTTCGTAGGTCGCCAGATCGCCGACGCCTATCTGAACCTGCTCACCTGAGCCACCCGGCCCGACCCGGCCGACGCGATGACGACGACGCGTTCCACGCTCGTTCGCGCCCGCGAACGCCCTCGGCCGCCGCCCGATCCTCGAGCGTCCTCCTGATCCGCGCGTCCGCATGGATCCGGGTCCTGTGACTCCTGCGACTCCTGCGACTCTGTGACTCTGGTGATGGGGCTTTTGCATAGTAGAGTTAATTACATCTATGTGATTAGCCTACCGTGGCAAAAGTGGGCGTATGGGGTGATTGACGACAGATGTTGCACTTGTTACGGTGCGCAGTCCCGCGGACCGGATGGGACGGATGAGGCAGATGTGGAAGAAGTGGAACATGAGGCAGATGTGAGGGATGTGCTAGATGAGCAAACGGAGGCCGTTCGTCGGTGACCGGCTCCTCACGGTGGGCGAGGTCGCCGCCACGATGCGGGTCTCGAATATGACCGTGTACCGGCTGATCAAGAGCGGTCAACTGGCGGCGATCCGCGTGGGGAAGAACTACCGGATCCGCGAGTCGGACGTCGACC
>DAIOFZ010000037.1:6600-18218 GCA_036745475.1 Actinomycetota bacterium
CTGGCGGCGATCCGCGTGGGGAAGAACTACCGGATCCGCGAGTCGGACGTCGACCGGTATCTCTCGGAGCGATCGGTGTAGGTGGGAAGTGGCCAAGCGGTCGCAGAGCGGGTGGGTGGGTCGACAGGCGGGAGACCGACTGCTGACCGTCGCCGAGGTCGCGGCCACCATGCGCGTGTCGAACATGACCGTATACCGGCTGATCAAGAGCGGTGACCTGCCCGCGCTGCGGGTGGGGAAGAACTACCGCATCCGCGAGTCCGACGTGGACGTCTACCTATCGGATCGGTCCGTCGAGGTGGAGGGCGCGTAGTGGCCTGGGCCAAGTCTGAGGGTGTACTCGTCGAGCGCGCTCCTGGACGTGTCCCGGGCCCGGGCTCGATCCCGGCCCGGCTCGATCCCGGGCCCGAGCGAGATCAGCGGTACGGGAGCGTAGCCATGCAGTTCACGCCCCGAGAACAGGAGGATCCTGCAGATCGCGGGGGTCGTCGTGCCCCTGCTGCTGCTCGTGTACTTCGTCGTGCTGCGAACGGACGGCGGCGAAGATCTCGCGCTTCCCAGCGGCCCCGCGGGCATCACCGGGAGCACCGGCGTGCCCACGGAGTCGCCGAGCGTGACGCCGTCCCCGACGCCCCGCGAGACGCTGCCGCCCGTGTCGCTGGCCGGATCAAGGGATCCCTTCTCGATCCCTCCCGGTCTCGAGCTTTCCACGGGCGGCAGCGTCAGCCCCCCAGGACGTCGGGGGCAGGCACGACGACGCGGTGGAGGGCGATGGCGAGCACCCGGGGAACAAGGTCTTGATCGGCGGACACAACGTGAAGCTGATCGTCGTGGCAGAGACGGGGAAGCAGCTCGACGTGCAGGTCGACGGCAGGGTCCACGCGGTGGAGCGTGGACCGCGTTCCGCGACAACTTCAGGTTCGTGAAGATCGACGGGAAATCCGCCACGTTCCTGTTCGGCGATCAGAGCTTCGAGCTCTGTGACTCGTAGGACCCGGAACGCCGGCGCCCGGACCGCCGGCGGTCGGGTTCGAGCCGACGGGTCGGGGAGCGCTGCCGGAGGCACCGGCGCCGCGCACGGGGGAGCGGCCGCCGGTCCGAGAGGGCGGCCTCGGCGACGGGGCCGCCCTCCACCATCCCGGGCCGGACACGGATGGATGGCCTCGGGCCGTTCCGTCCGGTCCTTGCGGCGGTGCCGAGGGAGCGGTCTCCTATGATGAATCCATGTTGCGCCTGCTCACGGCCGGTGAATCCCACGGGAAGGCGCTCGTCGGTGTCCTCGAGGGCCTGCCGGCCGGGATCCCGGTCTCGTCCAAGGAGATCGAGGCCGAGCTCGCGCGGCGGCGTCACGGCCACGGGCGGAGCGGGCGACAGAAGCTCGAGGGCGACCGGTTCGAGATCGTGTCCGGGGTCCGACACGGCCTCACGCTGGGCAGTCCGATCGGGCTCACGATCGAGAACGCGGAGTGGGACGAGAAGTATCGGGACCTGATGTCCGTGGAGGGCGAGGCGGATCCGACGCAACGCCTGACGCGGCCTCGGCCCGGGCACGCGGACCTGGCCGGCGCCCTGAAGTACGGGTTCGACGACGTCCGCAACGTCCTGGAGCGTGCGAGCGCACGCGAGACGGCCATGCGGGTCGCGCTGGGTGTGTTCTGCAAGGCCCTGCTCGCCGAGCTCGGGATCGCGGTGGTCTCCCACGTCGTGCGGATCGGCAAGGTCGCGGCGCGCTCGACGCGAGTGCCGCGCCCCGAGGACCTCGAGACGATCGACGCGTCGCCCGTCCGATGCCTCAACGAGGTGGTCGCCGACCGCATGGTGGCCGAGATCGATCGCGTCCGCAAGGCCCGCGACACCGTCGGGGGGGTGTTCGAGGTGATCGCCTTCGGGTGCCCCCCCGGGCTCGGCTCCCATGTTCAGTACGACCGCAAGCTCGATGCTCGTCTCGCCCTGTCGCTGATGAGCATCCAGTCGGTCAAGGGCGTCGAGGTGGGCGACGGGTTCGCCACGGCGTCCAAGCCGGGCTCGCGCGCCCACGACGAGATCGTGACCGGCCGCGGTGGGCTGCGGCGGAGGAGCTCGCGGTCGGGCGGGATCGAGGGAGGTATCAGCACGGGACAGCCGATCCGAGTTCGGGCGGCGATGAAGCCGTTCTCGACCGTGCCGAAACCGCTGGCGACGGTGGATCTAGCCACGGGAAGACCGGAGGTGGCGATCACGCAGCGGACGGATGTCTGCGCCGTCCCCGCGGGCGCGGTCGTGGGCGAGGCGACGGTCGCGTTCGTGCTGGCGCAGGCGGTCTTGGAGAAGTTCGGCGGCGACGCCCTCCCCGAGACGCGCCGCAACCTCGACGCGTTCGTGGCCGGGCTCCGGTGACGGCAACGGGGGCCGTGGTGGGCCAAACGTGATCGTCTACCTCGTCGGGATGCCGGGGTCGGGCAAGTCGACCGTGGGCCCCGAGCTCGCGCGGCGGCTCGGCGTGCCCTTCGTCGAGCTCGACGAGCGCATCGAGCACGCCGCGGGCGCCTCGGTCGGTGAGATCTTCGAACGCGAGGGCGAGGCCCGCTTCCGCGAGCTCGAGGCGGCGGCGCTTCTCGAGGCAGCGTCGAACGACCCGTCCGTCGTCTCGTGCGGCGGCGGGGTCGTTCTCG
Organism: Actinomycetota bacterium; assembly: GCA_036745475.1. Taxonomy (GTDB): domain Bacteria; phylum Actinomycetota; class UBA4738; order UBA4738; family HRBIN12; genus DASSJM01. The sequence continues at coordinate 9,252 of DAIOFZ010000037.1, forward strand.
AACCGGCCAACCGCGTCTCGCTGCGGGCGACGGGTGAGGTGGTCTTCCTCTCGGTCTCGCTCGAGGTGCTCGAGGAGCGGGTGCGGCCCGGCGCCGACCGTCCGCTGATCCGCTCCGAGGGCGACCTCGAGCGCCTGTTCCGTGACCGGGAGCCGCTGTACCGCGAGTTCGCGGCCCACGTCGTCGACGCGAGCGGGCCCGTGGGCGACGTGGCCGCGGCGATCGAGAAGGAGCTCCTGCGATGGAGCGCGTGAATGTTCGGATGCCCGGTCGGGCGTACGAGGTCTGCATCGGGCCGGGCGTGCTCGCGGGCGCCAACGAGCTCCTCCCGGCGCTCGCGGGCGCCGAGCGCGCGTTCGTGATCGCCGACGCTCCCGTCGCCGAGCGCTACCTCGCCGCCCTGTCGGACGGTCTCGCCGCCCGCGGGCTGGGCGTGGTGCACCTCGGTGTGCCCGAGGGCGAGGAGGCCAAGTCTTTGCAGGTCATGAACGCGCTCGAACGCCAGCTCGCAACCCAGGTGGCCCACCGGGACGACCCCATCGTCGCGCTCGGGGGCGGCGCGGTTGGGGACCTCGCCGGGTTCGTCGCGGCCACCTACATGCGCGGCGTCCCGTTCGTGCAGGTACCAACGACGCTCACCGCCCAGGTGGACGCGGCGATCGGCGGCAAGACCGGCGTCAACATCCCCGAGGGCAAGAACCTCGTCGGCGCCTTCCACCAACCCATCGCGGTGCTGGCCGACGTGGGGACGCTCTCCACGCTGCCCGATCGAGCGTTCCGGAGCGGGCTCGCGGAGGTGGCGAAGTACGCGCTCACCCTCGACCCCGAGCTGCTCGAGACGCTCGAACGCGATCCATCGCCCCTGCTCGAGAGGGACCCGGCGCTCCTGGAGGAGGTGGTGACCCGGTGCGTGCGCGCCAAGGCCGCGGTGGTCGCGGTGGACGAACGCGACGAGGGCCGCCGCCTGGTCCTGAACTACGGCCACACGCTCGGCCATGCGCTCGAGCGCCTCGACGCGTTCGCCGGACGGACCCACGGCGAGGCGATCTCCGCGGGGATGGTGTTCGCGGCCCGGCTCTCCGAGGCCCTCGGCCGTGGCCCGTCGGGCCTCGCGGCCCGGCACGTTCGGTTGCTCGCGTCCCTGGGGCTCGAGACCGACGGCGGGCTGCCGCCCGCCGAGGAGGTCCTCTCGGCCATCCGGATGGACAAGAAGTACCGCGGCGGGGCGCGCTTCGTGCTGTTGGAGGACGTCGGCCGCCCGTTCGTGGAGGATGCGGTCCCGCAGGAGCTGTTGCGCGCCACGTTCGACCGGTCCGGCTCGGGTGCGCAGGCGATGGGGGGTTGAGGGTGCGGGTCCTGTTCCTGTTCGGCCCGAATCTCGGGGCACTCGGACGCCGGGAGCCCGAACGATACGGCACGCAGACGCTGGAGGAGATCATGGGCGAGGTGGCCGAACGCGGCGCCAGGCTCGGTCACGAGCTCACGTGGCGTCAGACCGACCACGAGGGCGATCTGATCGGGTGGCTGAACGGGGCCGCGACCGAGGGGTTCCATGCGGTCGTCGCCAACCCCGGCGCCCTCTCGCATACCTCGTACGCCCTCCGCGACGCGGTCGAGGGTTGCGGGCTGCCGGTGGTGGAGGTCCACATGACGAACATCTACGCGCGCGAGGAGTTCCGCCGGCACTCCGTGATCTCGGCGGCGTGCCGCGCGACGATCGCCGGGGCCGGTGCGGGCGGCTACCACGTGGCGCTGGAGGCGCTCCCGTGGATCACGGACTGAGACGCACGCACCTCGGCGAACGCCTCACCGAGCTCGAGGTCGAGGGGCTGGTCGTCACGCGGCTGCCCAACGTTCGGTACCTCACGGGGTTCACGGGGTCCAACGCGCAGGTCGTGGTCGCGGCGGACGGCTCGGCAGTGTTCCTGACCGACGGCCGGTACGGAGCGCAATCCGCCCACGAGGTGCCCGACCTGCCGCGGACCGTCTACCGGCAGGGGTATCCGCAACCGCTGATCGACGCGTGCCGGACTATCGGGATCGGTCGGGCGGGTTTCGAACGCCACGCGCTCACCTACGAGGGATGGGAGCAGCTCATCGACCGGGCCGAGGGCCTCGAGCTGGTGCCGCTCGGCCCCCAGGTCGAACACCTCCGCCGAACGAAGGATCACGAGGAGATCGCGCTGATCGACCGAGCCCAGGGGTGCGCGGACCTGGCGTTCGACACGACGGTCCTGGGCGGCGGCCTGCGCGAGGGCGTGACCGAGCGTGCGTTCGCGTTGGTGCTCGAAACCGCGATGGTCGAGGCCGGCGCGGAGGATCGCGCGTTCGACTCGATCGTCGCGTTCGGCGACCACGCGGCCGAACCACACCACCACCTCACCGACCGGGAGCTCGTCCGCGGCGACATGGTCAAACTCGACTTCGGCGCGCGTGCGGACGGGTACCACTCCGACATCACGCGGACCGTGGCCTTCGGCGAATCCGACCCGCGGTTGCGCGAGATCCGAGACGTGGTCGCCGCTGCGCAGCGGGCAGGGATCGAGGCGGTGCGCCCCGGGGTCTCCACGGTCGAGGTCGACGCCGCGGCGCGGTCGGTGATCGTCGACGCGGGACACGGAGATGCGTTCCCGCACGGGCTCGGTCACGGGGTCGGCCTCGAGATCCACGAGGCGCCGTCCCTGCGCTGGGACGGGGGCGAGGAGTTGTTGGAGGGGATGGTCGTCACGATCGAGCCCGGCGTGTACATTCCCGGGCTCGGAGGCGTCCGGATCGAGGACATGGTCGAGGTGACCGCCGACGGACGCCGCGAGATCCCGCGAGCCACCAAGGAGCTGATGGTGCTGTGAGCGTGTCCACCAACGACCTGAAGAACGGCATGACGCTCGAGCTCGACGGCACGCTGTTCCAGGTGGTCGAGTTCCAGCACGTCAAGCCGGGCAAGGGAGGAGCGTTCGTCCGCACGAAGCTCCGCAACGTCAGGACCGGCTCGGTGGTCGAGCGCACCTTCAACGCCGGCGTCAAGGTGGGCCTCGCGATCGTCGAGCGCAAGGACATGCAGTACCTGTATCGCGACGGCGAGTCGCTGACGTTCATGGACATGTCGTCGTACGACCAGATCCCGGTCCCGGCCGGGATCGTCGGGGACGGCGCGAGCTGGCTCTCGGAAGGGGCGACCGCGCAGGTGGCCATGCACCAGGGCACCCCGATCGGGGTCGAGCTCCCGGCTTCCGTCACGCTGGCGATCACGAAGACCCAGCCCGCCGTGAAGGGCGACACCAAGACCAACGCCATGAAGCCCGCCGTCCTCGAGACCGGCGCCGAGATCCAGGTGCCGATGTTCGTCGAACAGGGGGAACGCGTGAAGGTCGACACGAGGTCGGGGGCCTACATGGAACGGGTCAAGTGACTGCTTGAGCTCGCGCAGGCAGGAGCGGCGCCTCGCGATCGAGATCCTGTTCCAGGCCGACGTGACGGGGAAGGACGGACGGTCGGCCCTCGCCGGCTGGGTCGAGTCGGGACGGACCGTGCCTGCGTTCACGCGCGAGCTCGTCGAGGGCGTGACCGATCACCTTGCCGAGCTCGACGAGACGATCGGAGCACACTCGGAGGGGTGGACCGTCGACCGGATGGCATCGGTCGACCGCACGGTCCTTCGGGCGGCCGCCTACGAGCTTGCGTTCGACCTCGCGGTACCGGTCGCCGTGGCGATCGACGAGGCGGTGCGCGCGGCCAAGGATCTGTCCACGGACGACTCGGGGCGGTTCGTGAACGGCGTGCTCGGCAAGATCGCGAGCGAGCTCGATCCGCAGGCCGAGCGGCCGACCTGAGGGGCTACTCGGAGGCCTGCGCCTTCCCCTCGGCGCGCTTCTCCGCGTCGTCCGACGTTCCGGCCTGTTCGGATCCCGAGGCGCCTTCGGACATCCCTTTCTTGAACTCGCTCGAGGACTTGCCCAGCGATCGGGCGAGATCCGGAAGCTTCTTCGCTCCGAAGAGGAAGACGATCAGCGCAACGATGCCGACGATGACCCACTCGTTCATCAGGACTCCCGCCCTTCGGTGTCGGAGCCCCAGTGTACGCCCAAGGGCCGCTCGGAGGTCCGGTGCCGGGACCGTGCTATCCTCCGTCCGAACTTCCCCCTTTAAGTCCGGTCCCGAGAGGCCGGGAAGGGAGACGAACACGGTGTGTGCCCGACCGCAACGCCCTGCCGCACGCGCGGCCGGGCGTTCCTTCTTGACGGCCTCCGGAGCCCCCTGATGCCGGCCGCGAGGCTGATGGACGAGGCCGAGGTGCGCCGGTCGATCACGCGAATCGCGCACGAGATCATCGAGCGCAACAAGGGCGCCGATGGGGTCGTCCTGGTGGGGATCGCCGCCCGTGGCGACGACCTCGCGCGGCGGCTGGCGAGGGAGATCGGCCGGATCGAGGGGCGGACCGTCCCCGTCGGTGCGCTCGACATCACCTTCTACCGGGACGACATCGGGATCCGGGCCGAGGCGCCCGAGGTGCACGAGACCCGGATCGACTTCGACATCAATGGATGGACCGTCGTGCTGGTCGACGACGTCCTGTTCACGGGGCGGACGATCCGCTCGGCGCTCGACGCGCTCGTCGACTTCGGGCGTCCGACCGCGATCCAGCTGGCGGTGCTCGTCGACCGCGGACACCGCGAGCTGCCGATCCGCGCCGACTTCGTCGGCAAGAACCTGCCGACCCGCAAGGACGAGGACGTACGGGTGGCCCTCCGGGAGGTCGACGGCGAGGACGCGGTGCTCGTGGACGACCCGGTGAGGAGTGAGACGGGGACGGAGGGGGTGCGATCATGAACCGACACCTGCTGTCGATCCACGACCTGAGCGCCGAGGAGGTCGTGCGGATCCTGGACACGGCCGAGTCGTTCCGCGAGGTGGGCACCAGGGTCATCAAGAAGGTCCCGGCGCTCCGCGGCCGGACCGTGGTGAACCTGTTCTACGAGAACTCGACGCGGACCCGGATCAGCTTCGAGCTCGCGGCCAAGCGGCTCTCCGCCGACGTGATCAACTTCTCGACCGGCGGCTCGAGTGTGTCCAAGGGCGAGAGCCTGAAGGACACCGCCCTCACGCTGCAGGCCATGGGCGCCGACGCGATCGTGATCCGCCACTCGTCCAGCGGCGCGCCGCTCACGCTCACCCGCTGGGTGAGGGGCAGCGTGCTGAACGCGGGTGACGGCACCCACGAGCACCCGACGCAGGCCTTGCTCGACCTGTACACGATGCGCGACCGGCTCGGACGGCTCGAGGGCCTTCGCGTGGCGATCGTGGGGGACGTGCTGCACTCGCGCGTGGCGCGCTCGCTCTCGTTCGCGCTCGTCAAGATGGGCGCCGAGGTCACGCTCGTCGGCCCGCCGACGCTGATCCCGCCGGACGCCGCCGCGTGGGGCGTGCAAGTGAGCCACGACATCGGGGCGGTGCTGCCCAAGCTCGATGTCTGCTACATGCTCCGCGTGCAGCGCGAGCGTCAGCGGCAGCAGTACTTCCCCAGCGTGCGCGAGTACGCACGCCTGTTCGGCCTGTCGCGCGAGCGGGCCGGATTACTGCCGGACCGCGCGCTCGTGATGCACCCGGGCCCGATGAACCGCGGCGTCGAGATCGACTCGGACGTCGCCGATCTGCCACGGGCGGCGATCGAGGAGCAGGTGACGAACGGCATCGCCGTGCGGATGTCGCTCCTGTTCATCCTCCTGGGAGGATCCGGGTCCCAGGAGGATGAACAGGAGGCCGGCGCCGTCCGGCTGCCGGAGGAGGTGCCCGCGGGTGCCTGAATCGGTCCTGTTCAGGGGTGCCCGGGTCGTCGATCCGGCCTCCGGGACGGACGAGGTCGCCGACCTGCTCGTGGACGGAGGCGTCATCGCGCCGTCGCCGGGTCCGGCCGCGACGATGCTCGACTGCGACGGCCTGGTGCTGGCACCGGGTCTCGTCGACCTCCACGCCCACCTGCGGCAACCCGGCCGCGAGGACAAGGAGACCGTCGAGTCGGGGTGCCGCGCGGCGGCGCTCGGCGGGTTCACCGCGGTCGCCTCGATGGCGAACACCGATCCGGTGGCCGACAACGCGGCCCTGATCCACGAGGTCCTCGAGCTCGCCCGCGCCGCCGGAACCTGCGATGTGTTCCCCGTCGGCGCGATCACGCGCGGCCTCGGCGGGGAGGAGATGGCCGAGCTCGGCGAGATGGTGGACGCGGGCGTCCGACTGTTCAGCGACGACGGGCGGTCCGTGCCGAACGCGCGATTGCTCCGCAACGCGCTCACCTACGTCCGCGCGTTCGAGGGTGTGGTGATCGCGGAGCACTGCGAGGACGCCTCGCTGGCCGAGGGCGGTCAGATGCACGAGGGGCTCACCTCGTCGTCGCTCGGGCTCGCGGGCCAGCCCCGGGAGGCGGAGGAGGTCGTGGTCGCGCGCGATCTGGCGATCGCGCGACTGACCGGAGGCCGGTTGCACCTGTGCCATCTCTCGTCGGCCGGCTCGGCCGAGCTGGTTCGCCGAGCCAAGGCCGAGGGTCTGCGCGTCACGGCGGAGGTCACGCCGCACCATCTCGTGCTCAGCGAAGAGGATCTCCTCACCTACGACACGAACATGAAGACGAACCCGCCGCTGCGCTCCGGCGAGGATCGGCGCGGGCTGAGGGCCGCGCTCGGGGACGGCACGATCGATGCCGTCGCGACCGATCACGCTCCCCATGCCGTCGAGGAGAAGGAAGCGGAGTTCGATCAGGCGCCGTTCGGCACGATCGGGCTCGAGACCGCGTTGGCAGCCGTGCTCACCCACCTGGTCGAACCCGGCGAGCTCACGCTGGCCCGCGCGATCGATGCCCTGTCCACCGCGCCCGCGCGGATCCTCGGCGCCGGCGACCACGGAGGGCCGATCGCTCCCGGCCGCCCCGCCAACCTCGTCGTCTTCGACTCGTCCGCCGATTGGGCGGTCGAACCACCGTTCGCCTCGAAGAGCCGGAACTCCGCCTTCCTCGGTCGCAGGCTGCGGGGCCGGGTCGTGCACACGATGCTCCGCGGGGAGCTCGTCGTGGCCGACGGGAAGGCGCAGCGTTGAACGAAGGGCCCGCGGCGCTCCTGGTGCTCGAGGACGGCAGCGTCTTCCGCGGGACCGGCTTCGGGGCGACCGGGGAGGGGTTCGGCGAGGCGGTCTTCAACACGGGGATGTCGGGGTACCAGGAGGTGCTCACCGATCCCTCGTACGCCGGGCAGGTGGTGGCGATGACCGCACCGGAACAGGGCAACTACGGAATGAACGCGGAGGACGCCGAATCCGGTCGGGTGCAGGTGTCGGGGTTCGTCGTGCGCGAGGTCGCGCGCCGCCATTCCAGCTGGCGGGCCACCGGGTCGCTCGCCGACGGGCTGGCGCGCGCCGGCGTGGTGGGGCTCGAGGGCGTCGACACCCGCCGCCTCACGCTGCACCTTCGCGACCGGGGCGCGATGCGATGCGGCGTCTCGACGGTCGACCTCGATGCGGACTCGCTGCTCGAACGGGTCCGGTCGCATCCGGCGATGGAGGGTTCCGACCTCGCGATGGGCGTGAGCTCGGACGAGCCCTACGCCGCACGGGACATCGTCGGGCCGGCGAGCGCCGAGCTCGGTCACACCTATCGCGTGGCGGCGTATGACTTCGGCCTGAAGCGGAACATCCTTCGCCGGCTCGCGGCGGCCGGGATCGAAGCGACCGTCGTCCCGGCGGCGACGCCCGCCACCGAGGTGCGCTCCGGCGGGTTCGACGGCGTGATCCTGTCGAACGGGCCGGGTGACCCCGCGGCGACGACGTACGGGATCGATGCGTGCCGCGAGCTGCTCGGGGCGATCCCGGTGTTCGGCATCTGCCTGGGGCACCAGCTCCTCGGGCTCGCGCTCGGCGGACGGACGTCCAAGTTGCCGTTCGGGCACCGCGGTGCGAACCAACCCGTGAAGGACCTGCGGACCGGCCGCGTCGAGGTCACGAGCCACAACCACGGGTTCGCCGTCGAGCCCGACGGATGGCCGCGCGATGGGAACCTCGTGCGGACGGCGTTCGGTCGTGCCGAGCTCACCCACTGGAACCTTAACGACGGGACGCTCGAGGGGCTGCGGTGCCTCGACGTGCCCGCGCTCGCGGTGCAGTACCACCCCGAGGCGGCACCTGGGCCCCACGAAGCGCGCTACCTGTTCGACGAGTTCCGTGCGCTGATGGCAGTGGCCTGATGCCCAAGCGCTCCGACCTGCGCCGCATCCTGGTGATCGGCTCGGGCCCGATCGTGATCGGGCAGGCGTGCGAGTTCGACTACTCGGGGACCCAGGCCTGCAAGGTGCTGCGGCGGGAGGGGTTCCACGTGTCGCTCGTGAACTCGAACCCGGCCACGATCATGACCGACCCCGAGTTCGCGGACCGCACCTATATCGAACCGCTCACGCTCGAGTCCGTTCTGAGGGTGATCGAACGCGAGCGTCCGGACGTGCTCCTGCCGACCCTCGGGGGCCAGACCGCGCTGAACGTCGCGGTCGCGCTCGCGGAGTCAGGAGACCTCGAGCGGCTCGGCGTCGGGCTGATCGGGGCCGGGCTGGACGCGATCCACCGCGCCGAGGATCGGAGCGGCTTCAAGGAGACGATGAGCCGTGCCGGGCTCGCGACGCCGAGCGCCGGGACCGCGCGCTCGCTCGACCGCGCGCTCGAACTCGGGGACGAGCTGGGGTATCCGCTGATCGTCCGGCCGTCGTTCACGCTGGGCGGCGGCGGGAGCGGGTTCGCCCGCAACCGCGCCGAGCTCGAGCGCGTCGCGAGCCGCAGCCTCGCGGCGAGCCCGGTGACCGAGATCCTGGTGGAGGAGTCGGTCGCCGGGTGGAAGGAGTTCGAGCTCGAGGTGATGCGCGACGGCGCGGACAACGGCGTCGTGATCTGCTCGATCGAGAACGTCGACCCGATGGGCGTGCACACCGGTGACTCGATCAC
>DAIOFZ010000038.1:0-17988 GCA_036745475.1 Actinomycetota bacterium
GCACCAGGTCGAGGCCCGTGAGCGATCCCTCATCCATGTCGAGCGTGCCGTCGGGGAACAGATCGACCTCCATCGATCGGAGCACGCCGAACGCGTCACCGTCCTCCTCGAACCCGCGGTTCAACCGGTCGATCGCGTGCGCCTGTTCCGCGAGCTCGGCGGGACTCATGCCCTTCGCGATCGTGAGTGCCTGTGAATGGTCGGTGACGGCCACGAACGACCGCCCCAGGGACCTCGCGGCCTCGACCATGTCCTCGAGGGGCAAGGTGCCGTCGCTCCACGTGGTGTGAATCTGGAGATCGGCGCACGGGGTCGCCTCCCACGAGGGGTCGGCGTCGAGCGTCCGACGGACCTCCGCATACGTGAGGAACCCGCGGCGCGTCTCGTCGGGCTCGGTCGCAGGAGGATCCTCGAGCCACGCCTCGATCAGCGCGGCGATCCACGGCCCGACGCCACGCAGCTCCGTGAGCGGGCGCCCGGAACCCGCGACCTCACCCGCCTCCTCCGGCCAGAACCGCGAGGCCCTCGATGCTCGCTCCAGCGCCCTGCGGCGATGGTCGGTCTGCTCGCGGGCGGCACGCCGGAGCAACTCGCCGAGATCGCCGTTCGTCGGCGATGTGGCCGATGCGTTCCGCGTCGGTCCCTACCCCGACGGAGGCGGCTTCGGCGGCGGCGACGTGGCGGCGGGAACGGGTGAGGACGCGGCCGGAGCCGTGGTCGGGATCGTCACGACACGCGAGCTCGAGGGCGGCATGGCGGCGGGTTCCCACATCGACTCGTAGCGTGCAGCTGCGATCTTCCGGTCGATCCAGGCGATCAGCCCATGCGCACCCAGCGCGAGGAGCCCGTACATGAACATGGCGAACAGCATGGAGACGTCGAAGACCGAGCCCTGTTCTCCTTCGACGGAGGGAAAGATCCCGCGGAACGGCTGCATGATCCGCCTAGCCGCCCGGTAGACCCAATCGACGAATGGAGCGGTCGTGTTCGCGTTGAAGAGCTGCAGGAAGAACGCCATCGCGAGGATGACGATGCACGCGATCGCGAAGCCGTACACGAACAGGATCAGCGCACGGCTGATCGTGTAGACCGGGCCCACCCGGCGGGTGGACTGATGGGACATGCGGGCCTCCTTGGGGTCGACGTGTTCAGGCGTCCTTCGCAGCGTCGGTGGCCTTCGCGGCCGCGTTCTTCGCAGCGTCGGTTGCCTTCGAGGCGGCGTCCTTCGCAGCCTTCGTGGCTGTTGTGGCGGCTTCCTTCGCAGCGTCGGCGGCTTTCGCGGTGGCGGCCTTCGCAGCGTCGCTGGCCTTCGCGGTGGCATCCTTGGCGGCGTCGGCGGCCTTCGCGGTGGCGTCCTTGGCGGCGTCGGCGGCCTCCGCGGTGGCGCCCTTCGTAGCGTCGGTCGCCTTCGCGGTGGTCATGGACGCCTGCGCGTACACGTCATCGGCGGCGAACGAGTCCCATTCGTCGACGCCCGATCCCGACCGCCTCCTGATGACGGCGATGGCGGCGATCACCCCGCCCAGGATCAGCAGCCCGATCAAGAGCTTCCTCATCGTCACCCCCTTGCCTGCGGCCCTCTCAGCCTAGCGTCATCGAGAGCCCGATAGCCACTCGGCCCGGTGCCCACGCTTGGGCGAGTGAGTGGTGGCGATGGGGATGGCAACGATGACTCCTCCCTCCATCAAGAAGGACGCCTGTTGTTACGCCATTGCACGGATTCCTCGATCCGGACGTTGACGTCTTCCTCCGGCCTTCGCTCCTCCTGTTCCGCGTAGCTCTTGAGGGCCCGTTCGTCAGCTTCGGTGAGGGGTGGCTGGACGATGGCCCGTGGCCACAGCCGTCGCTTCCTCACGACGTTCACCTCGGCCGCGACGAGCGTCACCTGCGCGCCGAGGTAGATCCACGCGAGAAGGCCGATCACGATCGCGAACGTCCCGTACGTGTTGCTGGCGCCTTGCAGCTGATGGCTCACGATATACCCGCCGATGGCCTGGAGCGTCGTCCATGCCAACGCGGCAACCAATGCGCCGGGGAACACATCTCCCCACGTCAGGTCCTCGCTCGTCAGGATGCGGAACGCGAGAAGGAACAAGACGAGGTTCAGCACGACGGACATGGCGATGCCGAGGATCCCGAGCAGCCAGGAGTCACTGCCGCCGCCGACGCTTCCCGCCGCCGCCGAGGCGATCGTGATCACGCCGAACACGAGCAACATGATGATCGCCCGAAGAAGCGACACCCAGAAGTTCGGCCGGTGTCGATAGGGCACGTTCCACACCGCATTCATCGCTGTCTGCAGCACCTTCATCACTCCGAGCCCTGCCCACAGCGCCAACCCCAGGCCGATCCCGAGGGCGAGACCGCTTCCGCGGAGCGAGTGGATGTTGTTGCGGATCTGCCCTCCGAGAACGGGGAAGTTGGCGAGGGCAGAGGTTCGGATGGCGTCCTGCAACTCGGGGTTGTTCCGCAGGAGCAGGCCGAGCAGGGTGACGAGGACCATCATGAGCGGGAACAACGACAGGAATCCGTAGTACGCGATGAGCGCGGCGAGATTCCCCGCCTGGTCGTCGCCGAACTTCTTTATCACCGCGTACGGGAAGGCGATCCATGCACGCTGCTGGTGCTGCTTGTCCGCACGCCGGAGGAGCCTGTCCGCCACCTGCATCCGTACTCACCTCCGAGGCTGATGCCTTCGTGTTCGCGAACTCTGACTACCCAGCTTCGACATCGGGCAAGCGTCAGTGCCCTTCGGGAGTGGGCACCGTCCTCGGGTATCCGCGTCGAGTCCGACGAGAAAGGCCCGAGGATGAGCGAACGAGACGAGCAGCGGGGTGACGGCGAGGTTCGGAAGGTTGGGAGGTTGCGATCCGCTTACATCTTGTGCCGGATCGGCTTGGTGATGCCTTCGAGGACCCGTCGGCCGATCGAGCGATCCTCCCAACGGCCCGGCTGGATCTGTTCGCTCCGCTCGAGGTCCGCGTCGAACTGCCAATCGAGCAGCCCGACGAGGTCGGGGTCGAGCGCCACCAGGTTGATCTCCTCGTCGAGCTCGGTGGAGCGCGCGTTGAAGTTCGCCGAGCCGACGTTTGCCACGAGGCCGTCCACCGTCATGATCTTCGCGTGCAGCATCGTGGGGTGGTAGTGCCAGATGCGGACGCCGTGCTCCAGGAGCTCCTCGTAAACCGCCTGCCCCGCCAGCTGGACGAACCGCTTGTCGCCGTGCGGTCCCGGGAGCAGGATCTCCACCGTCACGCCTCGGTCGCTCGCCGCGTTCAGGCACTCGATCAGCTCGTCGTCCGGGACGAAGTACGCGGTGGTGATCCGGATCCGATCCCGGGCGAGCTGCAGCAGAGTGAGGAGCAGGGTCGAGATGTCGCTCCAACCCACCTCCGAGGCTCCGCGGACGCACTGGATCACCGCCGGGCCCGGCTGGGGTTGATCGGGGAACCGGTCGATCGACGCGTCGAACACCTCCGGGTCGGTCTCCAGCCAGTTGTCGAGGAACGCGGCGCGGAGTCCATCGACGGCGGGACCGCGCACGCGGAAGTGGGTGTCCCGCCATTCGTCCTCGTTCCGGGCGTCGCCACACCACTCGTCGGCGATCCCGACACCTCCCGTGAACCCGGTCGCCTCGTCGACGATCATGACCTTTCGGTGTGTCCGATGGTTGACCTTCGTCGGCTGCAACCGGCGCAGTGGTCGGAACCATCGGAGGCGCACGCCGGCGTCCTCCATCTTGGAGACGAGATCAGGATCGATCGAGGATGCGCCCCACGCGTCCAGCAAGACCCGTACACGAACACCCGAGCCCGCCTTGTCCGCGAGCGCCTCGGCGAACCTCGTGCCGATCCCGCCGCGCCAGTAGACGAAGGTCAGCAGATCGATCGTGCGCGTCGCGTCACCGATCGCCTCGAGCATCGCGGGGAAGATCTGGTCGCCGTTGACGAGCACGTCGACCTGGTTCCCCTCCGTGGCGGGTACTCCGATGACGCCCTCGAGCGTGCGACGGACATCGGCTATCCGATCCTCGGACGCGCGCGGGGGCCTGCTCACGTCGAGCTTCGTCACGAGGCCGCGCCGGCCGGGGCCGTTCGGGCAGGCGCCTCCGATCGCCTTGGCTCGGGCGTGACCCGGTCCGATTCGGGGGGTCTGCGAGGCGCCGGCGCACCCGCGCGGATCGCCTCCAACTGGGCCGCGACCGCGACTCCGTAGAGCAGCGCGATGGAGGTCAGGAGGGCCCAGAGCAACAGCGCGACGAACCCGGCGAGTGGACCGTAGGTCTGACCGAGGTTCGAGCTCAGGCTGAAGGCGGCGCCGAGCGCGATCGTGACGATGAGCACGAGCGTCACGGACAGGAGCGCGCCCAACGCGAGCCAGGACCACGAGGGTTGGTGACGGCGCGGGCTCCACCGGAAGATGCAGATGGTCGCGCCGACCAGCAGAGCGAACGCCAGCGGCCATCTGACGATGTTCCAGATGTCCCGGGCGGCGGGGCCCTCCCACACGTCGGCGACTCCGCGCCCGAGGGTCGTGGCCACGAACGCGGCGACCGCCAGCACGCCGGCGCTGATCGTCAGGACGAACGCCCGCGCGTACTTGCGCAGCGTGGGCCGATCGCTCTCGGTGCCGTACATGCGGTTCATCGATCGTTCGATCTGTCCCAGGAGCGTTGTTCCCGTGATGAGCGCACCGATCACCCCCAACGTGAGCGCGAGGGAACGGTTCTGTGCACCCGCCTCGTGCGCCTGCCTGACGGCGTCGGTCAGCACCGTTCCCGCGGGTCCGGGCAAGACGTCCTTGAGCATGCCTACGATGGCCTCGCTCAGCCTGCCCTCGTCGAGCGCGCTCGCCAGGCCCACCAGGGCGATGACCCCCTGGACGAGGATCAGCGCGGTCGCGAACGCCATCGAACGTGCGTGACTGAATCCGTCCGAGGCCCGCAGGCGCTGGAACGCGTCCTGCAGCAACCGGCGTGAACCGACCCCGGTGAGTGTCTCCTTGGCGTCTGATCCGGTCAGGTTCCAGGTCTCCGGGACATAGTTCGCGGTGCTCATGAGGACTCTCCTTCGGGAACACAGAGGGTGATCGCCGACGGCTTCACCTTGATCTTCAGCTTCGTGCTCGCCTTCCGATCGCCTCCATCGAGCTGATACGGCATCGGGGAGGCGAGGCGGACCTCGAACGATCGCCCGGTGGTCGTGTTGACGAACGGCGACGCACTGAGGTCGCCGACGACCCCGCGACCGAGGGTTCGTGCCCACTCCCACGCACCGTCGGCCGTCACGACGCCGAGGTCGAGATACCCATCGTCCAGCACCGCGTCGGGGAACACCGACAGGCCTGCGAACACGTCCCCGGCGTTCCCCACCAAGACACAGCTCGCCTCCCCCTCGAACCAGCGAGCTCCGTCGACATCGATCGTCATCCCCACGGGGTCGAGCTGCACGTTCTTCGCGCCGGTCCACACGTAGGCGATGCGCCCGACCCGATCCTTCAATCCCGCATCGGCCGCCCGGATCATCATCGCATCGAGCCCGGCACCGGCCATGACGCCGAAGTGCTCTCCGTTCACCTTCCCGACGTCCAGCCCGCGGCGGGCGCCGTCGAGGCCGATCCGGACGCAGGCCTCGAGATCCTCGGGCAGGCCGAGGTTCGTGGCGAGCAGGTTGGCCGTGCCGGCCGGAAGGATCGCGAGGGTCACGGGCTTTCCGACGACGGCATCGATCGCGCGCTGCACGGTGCCGTCGCCGCCCCAGACGAAGAGCAGGTCGATGCCCTGATCGATCAGCTCTCCGACGCGGTCCGGCACGTGCTTGCTCTTCGACACCTCGTGCCAGGGCGGGTCGCTGATGCCGTACTCGGCCAAGGTCTTGCGAAGCTCGGAGAGGCCTCCGCCCAGCCGCTTCTCGGCGTGTGCCACCACCCCCACGGCGGTCACGGCGACACCTCGATGTCGCCGGGGCGGGCCCGGGCAGCAGGGGCGGGAGCGGTGGCGGGCCGCTCGCCGTCGAGGGTCTGCGGGCCGGAGTCGACGCTCGCCCCGCGGTCGTTCGCCTCGGCGACGGCCACGCCGGTCCTCGTCGCGAGGAACGCGAACGCTAGACAGCCGAATGCCCCGATCACGCTCCCGATCACGTCGGTCGGATGGTGCATGCCTCGGTACAGGCGCGAGAGCGCGACGAAGATCGGGAGGGCGATGGCCAGGATCCACACGACGGCTCGGACGAGCTTCGAACGGACAAGCGAGGTGATGATGAGCGCGAGGCCCACGTACAGGACGATCGAAGCCGCCACGTGTCCCGAGGGGTAGCTCGATGTCGGGGGTCCTGGGTCCAGGTGCGGCACGGCCGGGCGCTCGCGGTCGATGACGAACGAGGTCGTCACGAAGGTCGTCACCTCGATCACCAGTGCCCCGACCAGGAACGAGATGTGCGCCCAATGGCGCCCGATCGCCAGGACCAGGACGGCAACCGCCGCGATGCCGACCACGGCCATGGTGTCGCCGAGCCTGGAACCCCACTGGGTGATCGAGTCGAGCGTGGCCTCGCGGTTGACGAAGAACCAGCGGTCGAGCGCGTGGTCCCACCGTCCGACCGGCCCGTCGAGCAGGACCTTCGTCAACAGAAGGCCGAGCGCGACCAGGATCGTGGTCATCACCACGTAGCCGCTGACCCCAACCGCGATGCCAGCGACGACCGGGCGGCGCGTCCGTGAGCGTCGGGCGAGTCGATATGGCAGGCTGCCGGCTCGTACCGGTTCCAAGGGTCCCCTTTCCGTGTCCGGGTGGTGTTTCCCACGGACCGCGCCCGGGGAAACCTCGATCACGGTCCCGAAGGAGGTTTCGACAGCGTGGTGCTGTTCGTGGTCGCGGCGCTCAGCATCGTCGCGGGCCTCACCGGCTACCTCGTCGTGGGCCACTGGCCCAAGGCGGACCCGGCGCTGCGTGCGTCCGAGGCGATCGGGGCGAAGGTCGGCAGCCATCCGAGGCCGCGGAGCTTCCTGCGATCGCGGTTGGATCCCGCGACCGCTACCGGGCTCGTGCTCACCGTTGCCCTCATCGGCTTCGTGGTGGCGGGCGCGGTGGTCGGTCTCTTCGCCTGGATGATCCGGCGGGATCTCGGGGTCGTCACCGTGGACCTCGCAGTCGAACGTTGGGCCGAGGCGCGGGCGACGGCCTTCACGGACGGGGTGCTCGAGACGCTTACGCACCTCGGAGATACCGAGACGATCGTCGTGGTCGCGATCGCCCTCGGCGCCTTCGGGCTCTTGCGGTGGCGTCGATGGGCCGTCTCGCTGTTCGTGCTGATCGTCGTACTGGGGCAGATGATGATCTCGAACACGATCAAGGTCGTCATCGACCGCGCCCGCCCCGAGTTGCGTCCGCGTGTGGACTTCACGGGCACGTCTTTTCCGAGCGGTCACACGACGGCCGCCACGGCCACCTACCTGGCGGTGGCGCTCGTCCTCGCGATCGGCAGCTCCCCGAGGGCCCGTGCGGCGCTCACCGGCGCCGCACTGGCGATCGGCGTCGCGGTCGGATGTACGCGGGTGCTGTTGGGCGTGCACTTCTTCTCGGACGCGCTTGCCGGGTTGGCGATCGCCCTGTCGTGGTTCGGTCTGTGCGCCGTCGCGTTCGGGGGCCGGCTGCTGAGCTTCGGGACGCCCATGCAGGTCGCGGCCGCGCCGACCGTGCACCCACCCCCGGTCGGCACTCATGCGGGTCCCGGCGAGATGTAGTACGCATGAGTCCTTGAGGGCGAGCGCCCTCAGGCGATGGGCGCTTGGGGCCGACCGCTTTCCGAAGGGACGGTGGACGACGCGCCGGAGCGGACTAGCTCGCGGAGCGCGAAGGGAGGGATCTGACCGTGAGCGACCCGATCGGAGGCAACGGGGGTGTCGGGCGGAGCGCCTCGAACGGAACGGCCAATGCCGTCGCCTCGGGCCCGCCGCCGCCCCGGCCGAAGCGGCCGTTGGGCGCCGTGATCACCTCGGCCATCGACGGCACGCGCATCCTGCTGCGCAAGCAGGTCGAACTTGCCAGGATCGAGATGACCGAGGCCGTGTCGGTTCGCGCGAAGGGGGCCGGCATGATGGCGGCGGCCGCCCTGATGGCCTTGTTCGCGCTCGGCTTCGTGGCGGCCGCGGGATCGGTGGCGCTCGCCCTGGTGCTCCCGGCCTGGGCCGCCAACCTGATCGTCGGGCTCGTGTTCGTCGCGATCGCGGGTGTGCTCGCCCTGGTCGGCCGCAACGCGATCCGGAACGCTCCGACGACCCCGGAGCGGACACAAGAGACGCTGAAGGAGGACGCCCGATGGGCCAGGCAGCAGATAGCAAAGTGATCGAGATCGAGGAGGCCCGCACACAGCTGGAGCTCGACCTCCGGGAGCTCGAGGACCGCCTGCCCGCCCCGCTCCGCTCGATGAAGAGCCTGGTCGGGATGTTCCTCGGGACGGCGGTCCTGGTCTTCCTCTCGCTGAGGCGCTTCCGGTCGAATCGATCGGCGATTGCTCCCGCGGCCGAGGTGGTCGTGCGGATCGTGCGCGAGGATCGCTGAGCCATCTTGCTTCGGCCGAGCGCGAGCAGGCGATCGCCTGGAGAGGACTGACCGGACTCACGATCGTGATGAAGGCCCGCACGCGTGCCTGGCGCTTCCGTCGTATCGCGACGCGATACCTCGATCCGGTCCTGCGCCCGCTGGCCGCGTGGGTCCCGATGTTCGCGGTCATGACGCACCGTGGCCGCACGACCGGACGGGTGTATCGCACGCCGGTCAACGTGTTCCGTCGTGGGGACGCGTACCTGTTCTTCCTCACCTACGGAGCCGACGTCGACTGGGTGAAGAACGTCCTGGCTGCGGGGAGCTGTTCTCTCCGCACCCGGGGACGCGACGTGGCGCTGGCGGATCCGGAGCTGATCGAGGACCGGGAGCTTCGCCACGCCCCGCTCATCCCTCGCTTCATCGAGCGCCGCGTCGCCGGCGTCGACGCCTACCTATGGATGCGCCCGAAGACGTAGCCATGAGGGTCTTGTCCGTGGACGACATTGTGGGGCTCGCTGCGAAGGAGGTCGATCGTGAAGGTGCTCAAGATCGGATTCGTCGGAACCCGAACGACCCAGCCCGCGGCCATGGTCGACTTCTTCGAGCGTACCCTCGCGCTTCGGCCCATGCACGGCGGTGACGACATGTGGGCCTTCAGGCTGCCGGACGGTGGCATCGCCGAGGTGTTCGGACCCACGCAGAACGACCACCTCACGACCGGACCGGTGGTGGAGTTCCTGGTCGAGGATGTGGCTGCGGCGACCGAGGAGCTCCGCGCTGCCGGCGTCTCGATCCTGCTCGGCCCCGTTCGATCGGACGAGGCCGGTCTCACCTGGACGCACTTCCGGGCGCCGGACGGCAACGTCTACGGCGTGATCGAGATGGACACGTCTCGGCCTGCGTGATGGTTATCGCGCCCGATCGTGTTCGTCGGCCAGCGTCCGCTCGAGCCGATCGAGGAAGGGGGCCTGTGCGGCCTTGATCTTGTCCCGGGCCTCGTCCAGGCCGAACCACTCGACGCGATCGATCTCGGGGAACTTCCGCATGCGTCCGGACCGGGGAGGCCACTCCATCTCGAAGGAGTTGCTCACGGCGCTCTGGGTGTCGAGATCCCCCTCCACCGCCCAGGCCAGGACTCGCTTGCCGGACTTCTGACGGATCTCGCCGAGCTCGATCGTCGGACCCTCCGGTGGGGGAAATCCCGTCTCCTCCTCGAACTCGCGCCTGGCGACGGCCAGCAGGTCCTCGCCCGGATCCACCTCACCCTTGAGCACGGTCCAGTGATCCGCGTCCTTGCCCGCGAAGTACGGACCCCCGGGGTGGCCGAGCAGCACCTCGAGAAGACCCCCTCGCGATCGCCACAACAGGATGCCGGCGCTGGTGCGGCCCGACTTGTCGACCTTCGGCTTTCGGACGCCCGCCATCTCTGGTTCCCCGGAGCCGAGGACGCGCGCTCAGGCCCTGGACTTGGCGCGAGCCTTGACGATCGCCCGGATCGTGAGCAGCGCCACGACGGCGACGACCTGGGCTCCGAGGATGACCTTGTTGAGGTCGACGGCGGGCCGCCACATCACCTCGTCGCCCCTGATGAGGAACGCCCCGACCGGGCGGGCGTTGAGGCCGAAGCCGCTTCCCGAGCCCTTGCCCTGGCCATCGGGACCCTCCCCGCCTCCTCCTCCGGCGCCGCCCTGAACCCTGGCGGCCGGGATCACGGTCACGCCGTTCTTCTCGTAGGGTTCGCCGAACACGCGCTTGACGGTGAGCGTCTCCCGGGCCTGCGAGATGACGTCGTTGACCTCCATGACGGCCTCCCTTCCCGCTTCCTCCGCCCTCCCATCTTGCACCTTCGCGAGCAATTCCCGCAGGGCGAGGTCCCTGTGTTGCGAGGATCGGCGCTCCGTTCGAATGCCGAGATGCGGCTCCGCACGGGCGCACACATCGGCGTTCGCGCACGCGGATACCGGACCGGCGTCTTCGTCGGCGATCGGATCGCGTTCCAGGTGCTCGAGTCCGAGCGCACGCTCCCGCTCTCGGTCATTGACATCGGTACCGGCGAGACCGTCGAGATCACCGAGTCCGCGATCGCCTCGTTCTTCTGGAGCCCCGATGGCGAACGCCTGCTGTACCTGGACCCGGGGAGCCCCGATGGTGAGCAGCTCTGGTTTCGATGGGGTGTCTGGTACGGGACGTCTTCGTTCCTCACTCCGCGCTTCATCCCGAGCGAGCTGATCGCGATCGGCTACCTGCAATTCTTCGAGCAGTACGCGCAGAGCATGAGCCTGTGGTCGCCGGACTCGAGCTCGTTCGCGTACCCGGGGATGAGCGAGGACGGCGAGCGTGGGGATCTGGATCCAGTCGGCACGGCCCGACCGCGCGCCGGTCCTCGTCGCCGAGGGCGACTTCGTGGCCTGGTCACCCGTCTGATCGGCACCGAGAGTCCCCGCGCGCCCCCGATCTCGCTCTTCGGTATCGAGGCCGTCGGCAAGATCCGATCAACCCGACGGCCCGGCAGGGTCGTTCGGATCGGTCGTGAATCCTAAAGAGGACGATGTGTTACGATACATCGCGACCCGTTGACAGAGGTCGAAAGGAGCAGATCGTGCGCCATCCAAGACACCCACACCACCACGACTCCCCCTTCGGTCGGCACTGGGAGAAGGGCTGGTTCGGCGGCCCGCCGTGGGGCGGGGGCCACCGCGCGCGGCGGGGCGACGTTCGAACGGCGCTGCTCTCGCTGCTTTCCGACAAACCGATGCACGGCTACGACCTGATCCGCGAGCTCGAGCAGCGGAGCGGCGGGGCGTGGAGGCCGAGCCCGGGGTCGATCTACCCCACGTTGCAGCTGCTCGAGGACGAGGGGCTCGTGACGAGCGAGGAACAGGACGGCAAGCGCGTCTACACGATCACGGACGCGGGCCGAGCCGAGCTCGAGGAGCGCCGGGAACGCGGGGGCGGGGACCCGTGGGAGTTCGGGCAGCTCGGCGAGGGGCTCGGGCAGCTCCGCGAGGCCGGGGTCCAGCTCGCGGCCGCGGCGATGCAAGTGGCGCGGACGGGCTCGGAGGCCCAGCGAAAGCACGCCGCCGAGATCCTGGCCGATGCGCGCAAGAAGATCTACGGTCTGCTCGCCGAGGACTGACCGCCTGCCAAACCCGCGATCCTGGAGCGCTATCGTTCCCGGCATGGAGACCTGGGACGCAATCCGTGCTCGCCGGAACGTTCGGACGTACGAGGACCGGGCGATCCCGCACGAGGACCTCGAACGGATCCTCGAAGCCGCGCGCCGAACGCCCTCCTCCATGAACCAACAGGCCTGGGATTTCGTCGTCGTCACGGATCGCGATCGGCTCCGTGAGCTGGCGCGGACATGGCGGTACGCGGCCCACGTCGGAGCCTCCGCCGCGACGATCGTGCTCGTCGTGCCGGCCTCTGAGGACCGGGACGAGCGCGACACGCTCCAGTACGACATCGGACAGGTGACGATGTCGATCATGCTCGCCGCGACCGATCTGGGGATCGGGAGCGGGCACGCCTCGGTCGGCGACCAGGACCTCGCCCGCGGCATCCTCGGTGTGCCCGAGGATCGGGAGTGCGCGATCCTCATCGCGCTCGGCTTCCCCGCCGGCCATCCGCTCCAACCGATGAGCCGTCCCAACCGCCGGGCCATCGAGGACGTCGTCCACCGCGAGCGCTGGTAGCCGCGCGGTCCTCGACGTCGGCGCGTTACCGTGCTGTGGTGGATATCGCGTTGGCGGCGCGGTCGCGCGCCCGGGAACGGCTCCGAGGGATGAAGCGGTGACGCCCGCTCGCGTCGAGGTCACGCGTCCCGACAAGCTCCTGTGGCCCTCGATCGGCGTCACCAAGCAGGCGTATGTCGACTACCTCGGCGTCGTCGCGGACCGGATGCTCCCGTGGCTTCGCGACCGGCCCCTCTCGTTGGTGCGTGCGCCCGACGGGGTGGACGGGCAGCGGTATTTCCAGAAGAACACGCCGTCGCACGCGCCGTCGTGGATCAAGACGGTCACGATCCCGGCGCCGAGCGCCAACCGGGACGTCGCCTACACCGTGTGCAACGACGCGGACACGCTCGCGTGGCTCGGGAACCAGGCGGCGCTCGAGTTCCATCCCGCACCGGTACGCCGCGACAAGCTCGACCGTCCCGACCTGCTCGTGGTCGACATCGACCCCCCCGACGACGCGTTCGACGCCGCCGTCGAGGTCGCGCTCCTGGTGCTGGAGATCCTCGACGACCTCAGGCTTGAGACCCTGCTCAAGACCACGGGCGGCAAGGGCATCCACGTCGTCGTGCCGATCGTCCGGAGCGTGGCTCCCGAACGGCTCCGGCACGCGGCCACCAGGCTCGCCGAGCTCGCCATCGACCGCCGGCCCGACCTCGTGACCGCCGAGTTCCGCAAGGCCAAGCGAGAGGGGCGCGTGATGCTCGACCCCTCGCGCAACGGTCCGGGCGCCACGCTGGTGTCCCCGTACTCGCCTCGCGCCCGAGCCGACGGCACGGTCTCGTTCCCGGTCCTGCCGAAAGACCTGCGCACGATCGCGCCGGCCGACTTCACGATCACGAAGGTCGACGCGCGGCTCCTGAACGGCGCCGCCCCCAAACGCTGGACCGAGGCGGCGAACGCCCCCCGCCAGCGCCTGCCGGCCTCGCTCCTGTCGGAGTGAGCGTGGCAGACTGGTCGGATGGATGACGAAGAGCTCCTCGCCCGGGCCGAGCAGGCGCTGACCGAGATCAAGGTCAACCACGGCCTGTCGAACGAGCAGGCCTCGGTCCTTGCCGCGCTCCGCATCCGGCTGAAGGGCAGCGCCGACAAGTCGCTCGAGGAGATGCTCGAGGCCGCGGGCGACGATCTGCAGCCCGATCGACTCGGGGAGGCGCTCGAGAAGGCCGAGGGCGAGCCGAAGACCACGCTCGACGATCTCCTGAGCAAACCCAAGCCCAAGCCCGAGTGGCCGTCCTGAACGGAGGCCGCGCGGGCTACGCCAGCGACTGATCGTCGGCGAACCGTTCGCCGAGCTCGATCCCGTTCGGGGTGATCTCGAACTCGAGGATGTGTGGATCGTGCGCACTCGCGCGGGTCTTGAGCACCGTGAGCGCGCGCTTGATCTGCGACTCGCCCCGCAGGAATTGCAGCAGCACGACATTGTCCGACAGGTGCGAGATCCCGTACTCGGAGAGACGCGTCACGCCGAACAGCTCGGCGACCTCCTGCGTCATGAACACGCCGATCCCGGCGTGCGCGGTCCGCTGGAGCAGCGAGTACACGTATTCGCGGAATCGGATCTCGTCGGTCGCGGTCGCGCGCAGGTCGCCCAGGCTGTCGATCAGGATCCGGCGGATCCCGTGCTCCTCGACCTGTTCCAGGAGCTCGTAGACCCATTCGTCGAGGTACATGTCGACCGGGCTGCGATACATCACGTGCACGTCGTCGCGGTCGAGCGACCAGCCGAATCCGTTGACGATGCGCTCGAGCTGCGTGGGGTTCTCCTGGAGGCCGGCGATCAGGCCGGGCCGACCGATCTCGGCGCCTTTGAAGATGTAGTGCAACCCGATCAGGGTCTTGCCCGAGCCGGACGGACCCGCCACGAGCGTCGACCCTCCCGGCAACAGACCGGAATCCAACGCATCGTCCAGGACGGGGATCCCCGATGAGAGGCGCTCGGTCTCCAAGCTGTACATGGCCTGGTCCACCGGGTCGGCCAGCCTCGGGAAGACGCGGATCCCGTCGGCCGAGAGCCGGTACCCGTGCTTCCCGCTCAAGAACCCGCTGCCTCGGAGCTTTTGAACCTGCAGGACCCGCGTCTCGCGGTCGGCCGTCGGTTCGATGGCAAGCGAGATGATCCCGTCGGCGACCGCGAACTCGGGCGCCACCGCGATCTCATCCGGGCCGTACTCCCCTACCCACAGCGACGTGGCCGGGTACGCGGTCAGGGTGCCGGCCAGGTCCTGCAGGAATCGCCGGAACACCGTCGCGTCGTCGGCGAACGGGCGCAACGCCTTGAAGCTGTCGATCACGAGCAACCGTGGTCGTCGCTCTCGCAGGATCGCGACGATGCGCCCGAGCGTCTCGTTCAACGCGTCCCGGCGACTCAGGCTCTCCCCCAGGTCCTCGTAGATCACGCTGCCGCCGATCGCGCTGGCGTCGAAGAAGGACAGGGTCTGTCCGTAGCGGAGGATCTTCTCGAGCGGCTCGGAGACCGTCGAGAGGTAGACCGCGGGCCGATCCTCGCTCGCGTTCTCGAACAGGTACTGCTGCGCCAGGATCGTCTTGCCGGAGCCGGGTAGACCCATGACGACGTTGATCGAGTTCGCCACCAGGCCGCCGTCCAGAACAGCGTCGAGCCACCCGCTGCCGCTCGAGATCCGGTCGGTCACCGCGCGGGCACGACCTCGTTCAGGAACGAGCTCATCCCCAGCAGGTCCTTCACGACCGAGACGAGCTGCAGCGGTTCGACCGGCTTCTGCAGGAACGCGGACGCACCGGCATCGAGCGCGGCATCGCGGGTTGCGACGCTCGACAGCGCCAGGACTGGAATGCCTCGGTCACGGACCCGTCGACACAGCTCGAGCCCGGCGCCGCCGGAGATCAGGAGATCGACGATGGCCAGCTGCGGCCGGTCGGCGGCGATCGCGCCGACGGCGTCGTCCTCGTCGAGCGCGAGCACGACCTCGAATCCCTCGGTCTTGAGGAAGAACTCGGCGAATTCGGCCGCGTAGGGGTCGCGCTCTGCGAGCAGGATCACGATCCGGGTTCCGGGTTCGCGAGCAGCGGTCGGGAGGTTTCCGGAGACCGCCGCGAGCATCCGGTGCGCGTCGCCCGGCGAGATCCCCTCGCGCACGCGGTCGGCGACGAAGCGGAGACGCTCGACGTCCATCCGCGAGTAGAGGCGGTGGCCGCCGGCGCTCCGAACCGGCTGCACGATGGCGTACCGCTCCTCCCACGTACGGAGGGTGGCCGGCGGGACCCGCACCATGCGCGCGACGGCCCCGATGCTGTAAGTGGCGACCTCGGGCACGACCGGCCCAGCATACCCCGGCCAGTCTGCCTAGATAAAGAGGAGTTACGGAAATCTTCAGGAGGCGAAAACTGGCCAATACCTCATACAAAGCTACGATATCGAGCCTCGATCCTCTTGACCTTTGCCTAGAGTCGGGCGTAACTTCCTCACTAGTTATCTCGCCGAGGACCACGAAGGAGGCCGATCGTGCAGCTGCTGTCGATCGAACTGGGCAGGAGCATCCGCCTGGTCGGTGAACTGGACATGAGCACGGCGGCCCAGCTTGACGAGGTCCTCGGAACGGCCGTCGAGCACGGGGGGACCATCACGATCGATCTCAGCGAGCTCACGTTCATGGACTCCACCGGTATCAACGCCTTCCTGCGGGCGGCGGTGTCCCTGCGTGGGCGAGGATGCCTCATCCTCCACGGCGAACAGGATCGCGTTCGGCGGGTCCTGGACCTCGTCCGAGTCGACGCGTCGATCCCGAACCTGCACCGGGTGTCTCACGACGTCGCGCTCGACTCGCAGAACGGCTCCGAGCCCGAGCGCTCGAAGGTGAGCTAGCGCCCGCCGCGACGCGCCCCCACCTCGAACCACACCCTCTTGCCCGAGCCCTCGAGTTCGACACCCCACGACGTCGCGACCGCGTCGACCAGGAACAAGCCCCAGCCGCTTGACCCCGAACCGGGCCTCCACAGATCGGCCTCGAACGGTGGACCCTGATCCGCGACCTCGACGCGGACGTAGCCATCCGCCACGATCCGCACGACGATCTCCTGCGAGGGATCGAGCTCGGCGTGTCTGACGGCGTTCGAGACCAGCTCCGACGTCAGGAGCTCGGCATCGGCCACCATCACCGCGGGCATTCCGGATGCGGCGGCCGCGATCGCGGCTCGCGCGAGGCCCGGCGCGGTCGACTCCGGACGGAGTCGAAGCTCGCTCTGGGATCTCATCGCGTGGGTCCAACCTCGCCTCGGATCCGAACGTGGTTGTACCCAGCCACCCAGCCGCAAACACCCCGGTCGGCCCGGTCAGAACGATCCGGTGACGAGCTCGCCCGCGGGCTCGTAGGTGCCGATCACGACCCCCGTAGTGGAGACGGTGCTGTCGACGAGCTTCAGCCCGCCGGGGACGGCGCCGTCCGCGAACAGGCGCTTGCCCGACCCGATGACGACGGGGAACATCCACAAGCGGAACTCGTCGACCAGGCCGTGACGCAGGAGCGTCTGGATCAGGTTCCCGCTGCCGTGCACCTGGAGCTCGGGCCCGTCGCTCTGCTTGAGTGCCGCGATGCCCTCCGCGGCGTGACCCTCGATGAGAACCGACTCACTCCAGTCCAGCGTGGGACGACCACGCGAGACGACGTACTTCGTGGCGTCGTTCAACGGCTTGGAGCCGGCCTCCTCGGGGGCGTTCGGCCAGTAAGCCTTGAAGATCTCGTACGTCCTGCGTCCGAGCAGGAGGTCGAACGGGACGCTCATCGTCTGGTTCATGAAGTCGCGCATCCGCTCGTCCCAGTAGTTCACCGACCAGCCTCCGAGCGTGAACCCGCCGCTGTCGTCCTCGCCGGGTCCGCCCGGTCCCTGCATGACGCCGTCGAGACTCAGGAACGTGGTGACCATCACTCTTCGCATCGCTCGCGCCTTTCGATCGCCTGAGCCGGTTCTCTCGCAGGGTAGGACCGACCGGCGGCCCCGAACTCATCGAGCGCAGTCACCCGGCCGCGACGACCGAAATGACCTCGTCCGCGTAGCGCTCGAGCTTGGCCGGTCCCACGCCCGAGATCGCGGCGAGGTCGGCCCAATCCTTGCAGCGCCGTTCGGCGATCTCGGCGAGCGTGCGGTCGTGGAACACCACGTACGCGGGCACGCCGTCTGCGTTCGCGCGCTTGCGGCGCCATTCCTTCAGCCGGTCGAACAGCGCGCCGCCGCGACCGACCGTGACCGCCGGACCGGGAACGGCCTTCGCCCGCGAGGGCACCGACGGCGCGAGCTCCATCTCGTCCAGGAACGGGCTCGGCCTCGCGCGGCCGGCGCTCGGCCACGTGAGGAAGAGGTATCGGCGGGCGCGCGTGATCCCGACGTACAGGAGCCTCCGCTCCTCCTCGGGTTCGGCCCTGGCCCGACCCGAGCGGAACGGGAGCTCGCCGTCGAGGAGCCTCGGCAGGAACACCGCGTCGAACTCCAGCCCCTTCGCGCGGTGGTAGGTGAGCAGGTTCACGCCGCGTCCGCTGTGCTCGGTCGAGAACCGCTTGGCGATGGCGGTGGCCGGCTCGACCTCGTCGAGCGGGACCGGCGCGACGTCGGTCGTCAGCTCGAGCAGGTCGTGCAGCTCGAGAAGCGGCCGGTCGTTCGCCATCTTGGCGAAGGCGTCGTAGCGCTCCGACGACTCGGCCCGGATCGCCGCCTGCAGCAGGTGCGCCGGGACCATCT
>DAIOFZ010000039.1:0-4603 GCA_036745475.1 Actinomycetota bacterium
GAAACGGTCCACGGGATCTTCGGGAGGCCCTCCTACTGGCTCCGCCTGAGCGAGGGAGGCGCTACGGTGCTGCTGTTCGACGGCGACGTTGAGGGCCAGACGCTCCAGGTTGCCGTCGTGGTCCAAGATGATCCCGAGGGATTGATACAGGACCTGACGGTTCTCATGCGACCGCTGCCGGTCGTCCGCCGCTTCGGTGGGCAGGTGATGGCACGACTCGGGCTCAGCGAAGCCGACGACACGCCTTGCCCGAACAGTTCAGACCTCTGACGCGAACTAGGCCTTAGGCGACGGAGGAGATCGCGCGCTGGTCGAGCGTCGCGTGCACACGGATCTCGACATTGCCCTGGAGGGCTTGCGAGACCAAGCAGTTGCGTCCGGCTTCTCGACTGGCCTCCTCGAACGCGACCTAATCGCTGCCGGGAACCACTCCGTGCACGTCGAGCTCGCTCGACTTGATCCTGGGAGCGCCGGATGTCTCCAGTGTCACTCCGGCGGAGACCTCCAGGCGTTCCGGTGGTGTTCCCCGGCGAGCGAGAACCGACCCCAGCGCCATGGTGAAGCATCCCGCGTGTGCCGCGGCGATCAGCTCCTCCGGGCTGGTCTTACCTCGGGGGCGCCAAATCGTGACGCGAGTGTGATCGGAAGCTCTCGGAGGGCACCGCTTCCTCCGGAGGCCATCCCCGTGCCTCGAGCGATGGTCCCGCTCCAGACGACCTCGGCGGTTCTCTCGACGTTCGCCATCGGTGTCTCCTTTCCTCGACGGCAGTTCGATGCTTCGAGGCTGGCAGCGGACGTCGCCGGTGTCGTCCCTGCCAGTGCCCGTCTTCCGTTCCAGCTAGCCGGAATCCCCCGTGCCATCGCGTCGCCGACGCAGGCGAGCATCCGCTCGAGCCTGTCCACGCACCTGTCCGGCCGGACCTAGGATGCGGGCATGGCGGCGTGCCCGAACTGCGGATCCGAGACGCCCGTCGGGGCGGCGTTCTGCCCGACGTGCGGCACGTCGCTCGCTCCCCAGGAGCGACCCCGGGAAGAGCGGAAGTTGGTCTCGGTGCTGTTCGTCGACATGGTGGGGTTCACGGCCCGGTCGGATCGAGCCGATCCCGAGGACGTCCGCGACACGCTCCAGGAGTTCCACTCCCGCGCCAGGCGGGAGATCGAGCGCTTCGAGGGCACCGTCGAGAAGTTCATCGGCGACGCCGTCATGGCCGTCTTCGGCGCGCCTGTGGCGCACGGCGACGACGCGGAGCGCGCGGTCCGCGCGGGACTTCGCGTCATCGACGCGGTCGAGGGGCTGAGCCGCGAGCGACCCGACGATCCGATCGCGGTGCGCGCGGCCGTCAACACGGGCGAGGCCGTGGTCGCCATCGGATCCCGACCGGAGACGGGCACGGCGCTCGCGCTGGGCGACGTCGTGAACACCGCCTCTCGGCTGCAGACGTCTGCGCCGGCCGGCGGGCTGGTGGTCGGCGAGGAGACGTACCGCGCGACGCGACAGATGATCCGCTACCGCGAGCTCGAGCCCGTCCAGGCCAAGGGCAAGCGCGACCCTGTCGAGGCGTGGCTCGCGATCGCGCCGATCGGCGCACCGGCGGAACGGCCGGCGACGACGGCGCCCCTGGTCGGCCGCGGCCGCGAGCTGAGCCTCTTGGATTCGATCTGGGAGCGCGCCGTGGCCGAGCTCCGGCCTCACCTGGTCACGGTCGTCGGACCGACCGGAATCGGCAAGTCGCGGATCACGGCGGAGATCGTCGAACGGATCGAGGCCGTCGGTGGACGCGCGATCCGGGGCCGATGCCTGCCGTACGGCCAGACGGGCTACCGCGCATTCACCGAGCAGGTGCACGCAGTGGCGGGGATCTACGAATCGGACGCCACGGACGAGGCGTCGGGGAAGCTGGGCGCGCGACTCCGCGAGCTGATGGGGCCGGACGAGGCCGACGACATCGATCCGCTCCTGCGGGCGCTCGTGGGACTCGGGTCGGGCGAGGAGCGAGCCCAGGAGCCCATTCAGCTCTTCTTCGCGGCTCGGCGGCTCGTCGAGCAGGTCGCGCTCGAGCAACCGACCCTGTTCGTCTTCGAGGACATCCACTGGGCCGACAACGCGCAGCTGGATCTCCTGGAGTACCTGGCCACCCACGTCCGCGGCGCGCCCGCGGTGTTCCTCGCGCTCGCACGCTCCGAGCTCCTCGAGGTCCGCCCCAGCTGGGGCAGCGGCGTACTCGGGCACACGACGATCCCGTTGGAGCCGCTGTCGCCGGTCGATGCCGCTTCGATCGCCAGCTACCTCCTGTCGGGCGGAGGGGACCTGTCGTCGGTCGAGCGGCTCGTGACGGTGGCGGAGGGGAACCCGCTGTTCATCGAGGAGCTCGCCGCCTCGCTGCTGGAGCGGGGGCCGTCGGACGAGCTGCCGATGACGGTCCGGGCCGCGATCGCGTCGCGGATCGACGCGCTCCCCCCCGGGCCCCGAGCAGCCCTCCTGGCGGCGTCGGTGGTCGGGAAGAACTTCTGGCGCGGCGTCCTCCGCTCGCTCCCCGATCTGGACGCGGTGGACGAGGCATTGGTCGCGCTCGAATCGAGGGACCTGATCCGACGCGAACCCATCAGCCGCGTATCGGGAGACGCCGAGTTCGCGTTCAAGCACATCCTGATCCGGGAGATCGCGTACGCGACGCTGCCCCGAGCGGAGCGGAGGGAGCGCCACGGGGCGATCGCTCGCTACGTCGAGGAGGTGTCCGGTGAGCGGAATCCGAGCATGGCCTGGGTCCTCGCTCATCACTGGCGCGAGGCCGGCGAGGCCGATCGATCGCTGCCGTACCTCATCACGGCGGCGGAGCTCGCCCACGAGCAGCTGGCGTTCCACCACGCGATCCAGCTCTACGGGTCGGCCCTGGAGCTGATGCCCGAGGGCGACCCCCGCCACACCGACATCACGGTGCGGCGAGCGATCGCGTTCTCACGGCTGTCACACGCGGTGTTCGAGGAAGGCGTGCGCTGGCAGCGCGACGCGGAGCAGCTCTAGACCGCGATCTCCTCGGGATCCACCTCGTCGGCGATCACGGAGATCCAGTCGATGCTGTGACCACCGAACGCGGCCGCGTGCTCGCGGATCCGGGCTTCGTCGGGCGCCGAGTATATGCAGAAGGTGTGCACGACTCCGTCGGGATCGATCACGACGTGGCTGTGATGCCAGGTCACGTCGTGGAACCGTTCCCGTGCGATCCGTTTCGAGTCCCTCGCGAATCCCGCGAGCTCGTCCTCCGTGATCTTCGAGAAATTCCGGTCGATAAGGAACTTGGTCAAGCGGGGTCACCTCCGGCGACAGAGGATACCCCCAGGTAGCGCAAGGGGCCAGAGGCCGAGCGAACTCACCGGAACGCTCTTCGAAACAGGCCTCTGCCCTTCTGGTCGCCCGATCGTCCCGCGGGATCGACCAAGACGCGCGAGCCACGATCGGGTCGCGAGGGCCTGTCTATGCTTCCCCGGAACCTTCGAGCCGCAGGAGCGCATCTGAGGTGATGCCTGACCTGACCGAGCTGGATCGCGTCCTCGACGGCCAGGTCATGCCGTCCGGCTCCCCCGCGTTCCGTGAGCTCCGGAGACCGTTCAACGCCCTGTTCGACGACGCGGAGCCGCAGGCGGTCGTGCGGTGTGCTTCCGAGGGCGACATCGCCGAGACGATCGCCTTCATCCGCCGGCGTGGACTCCGCTCCGCGACGAGGGGCGGAGGCCACGACTTGGCGGGCCGCTCGACGACACCCGGCATCCTCATCGACGTCTCCCCGATGCGTTCGGTCACGGTGGCGGACGGCACGATCCGGATCGGGGCAGGAGCCGTCCTCGGCGAGGTGTATGAAGCCACCATCCCCCACGGCGTGACGATCCCCGGTGGCTCCTGCCCCTCGGTCGGGATCTCGGGGCTCACCCTGGGTGGCGGCCTCGGGATCCTCGGGCGCACCTACGGGGTGACCTCCGACCGTCTCGTGGGCGCGCGGATCGTGCTTGCGGACGGCCGGGCGGTCGACTGCGACGAAGACCACGAGGCCGAGCTGTTCTGGGCGCTCCGGGGAGCCGGCAACGGGCACTTCGGGGTCGTGACCGAGCTCGTCTTCGACCCCGTGTCGATCCCCGCGTCGACGGCGAGCTTCCGCCTCGAGTGGCCGTTCGCCGACGCCCCGGCGGTGGCCGCAGCGTGGATGGAGTGGAGCCCGGCAGCGCCAGACACGGCGTCGGCCAGCCTGCTTGTGACCGGCACCTCGGACCCGGCCGATGAGCCGTCGGTCGAGGTGGTCGGCACGCTCCTCGGCTCGCGCTCAGACGCCGCCACCCTCCTCGATGCGTTCACCATCCGGGTGGGGACGGACCCGAGCTCCACGTTCCTGGAGGAGATGTCCTACGCGGACGCGATGGGTTGGTGGGCGGCTCGGGCCGGGGAGCGGATCGAGGACCCTCGCGCCGCACCGGCCAGGCGGGCGATCCATCTGATCAGGTCCGGGTTCTTCGCGCGGCCACTGCCAGCCGAGGCTATCGCGTCGCTGTTCGAACGCCTCACCCAAGGCCGCGTCGAGGGGCAGTCTCGGGAGCTCGACCTCTCACCATGGGG
>DAIOFZ010000039.1:4703-17565 GCA_036745475.1 Actinomycetota bacterium
TCACCCAAGGCCGCGTCGAGGGGCAGTCTCGGGAGCTCGACCTCTCACCATGGGGTGGCGCCTACATCCGCGTCGCCGCAGATCGGACAGCGTTCGTCCATCGGGACGCGGCGTTCTGGATCAAGCACGCGGCGTCGGTCGATGCGGATGCGGGCAGCGAAGCGGTCTCGCTCGCCCGCAGTTGGGTCGAAGGGTCATGGAGCGAGGTACACCCGTGGAGTACCGGTGGGGTGTTCCCCAACTTCGCCGACCCAGAGCTCGACGATTGGGGACACGCCTACCACGGCTCGAACTTCGAGGAACTCTGTCGGATCAAGGCTCGCTACGACCCGGACGATGTCTTCCGTTTCCGACAGTCCCTTCCGCTCGGATGAGTCGAGGGATCGGGACGCTGCGTTGGTGTTCGACCATAGCCTCTTCCGGGCGGTCCGCGATAGGTTGAGGATGGACTCGGAGAGGCTCTCGAGGCCTCGGGAAGGAGGAAGGCATGGACAAGGTCGTGCACTTCGAGATCCCGGTCGACGATGCGGCCCGGGCTCGTGAGTTCTACGGCTCCGCCTTCGACTGGGACCTGACCGAGATGGACATGGGTGGCGGCAACATGTACACGACGGTCACGACCACCCCCATCGACGAGCAGACGCGGCAGCCGACCGAACCCGGTGGGATCAACGGCGGGCTCATGCGGCGGACCGCTGACACACCTGCCCCGGTGGTCACGATCGGCGTCACGTCGATCGACGAGACATTGAAGAAGGTGGAGGCGGGAGGCGGCACCACGGTGCAGCCGCGAACCGAGATCCCGGAGATGGGCGCCTTCGCCTACTTCAAGGACAGCGAGGGCAACGTGGTCGGGCTGTGGGAGAATTTCTGATCTGACCCGAACCGATCGAGCGGAGTCGTTGGTCTACTCGAGCCACGCTCCATCGCGCATCAGGACGCGGCCCACGAGCTCGTTCGACTCGCGCCACGCCTGGATCTCCCGTGGGGCGATCCGCAAGTAGACGTACTCGTCCGCGAGCGTCCGCGGATCGAACCCCGTCGATCGGGCGTGCGCGTCCTCGAGCTCGGGGTTGGCGCCGATCGGGATCGCCTCGACCCTGCCTTCGACGATCACGACGTCGCGGGTCTGCCCGAGCGCCGCGCGAACCCAACCGGCTCGGATCAGGTTCCTGGCGGTCGGGCTCGCGCTCGGTGTGGCGATGTTCAGCGTCGAGCCGTCCCAGTGATACGAGAGCGGCACGAGATACGCGCGCCCGTCCTGGCTCGCCGAGGCGACCCACAGGTCGACGTCACGGCTCAGCTTCTCCAGGGTGTCGGCGGTGCGATCCGCCCGCGATCGCACCGGCGGTTGCTGGGGCTCCTCCGGCGTGTCCGGGCGCATCGGGGAGCTCGACCTCACGGTCCTGGACATCTGAACGACACGTCATCCAACGCGAACGGGCCGGCCCGACATGGGCCGGCCCGTTCGATGACGCGTTCCCCGCAGGCACTTCGGCCTCGGTCCGAGGCGTCGTCCGGTCGACCAACCGGAACCCGCGAGGTCGGTGAGCTGGTTGGATTCTGCCGGCATCCCGGCGAACGGGCGGGGCTGGCGGCCCCGGCCCGCGAGGGACGGCTCAGCAGCCAGTCACCTCGAGGGTCTCGAGCTGTTTCGGCAAGGACCACCTCCTTTCTCCCGTACCCGCATGGTGCGGCAGAACCCCGCGGAAGGCAACCAACGAGGTCACCACGATCTCCGGGGGTCGATCCGGAGATGCGAGCGAACGAACGGATCCAGGGTCGTCAGCCGCGGAACCGATACCCAGCGCCGCGGACCGTCTCCACGACATCGCGTCGGAGCTTCTTGCGGAGATAGCCCACGTAGACCTCCACCACGTTGGAGGTCGGATCGCGGTCGTATCCCCAGACCTGATCGAGGAGCTGGGCCTGTGAGAGGACCTGACCCGCGTGTCGCATCAGCGTCTCGAGCAGGGCGAACTCCCGGGCGGTGAGGTCGACCGATCTCCCGCCGATCCGGACGTCCCGCGTCACGACGTCGATGGTGACGCGCCCGTGGGAGACCGTGGTCGGTACCGTCTGATCCGCCGCGCGAAGCCTCGCCCGGATCCGGGCGAGCAGCTCCGAGAAGCTGCACGGTCTCGTCACGTAGTCGTCGGCCCCGGCGTTCAGGATGGCCACCCGGTCGGGGACCGCATCGCTCGCGGTGAGCACGATCACGGGCACCGACGAACCTGCGGCGCGCAACGTGGCAAGGATCTCCTCGCCGGTCACCGTCGGAAGGACGAGATCCAGGACGATGAGGTCGAGATCGGACGATCTCGACATCTCCAGGGCTTCGGCGCCGTCACACGCGGTTCGCACGACGAAACCCTCGGCCTCGAGCCCCCGCTTGATGAAGGACGCAACCGGGGGTTCCTCCTGAACGACCAGCAGGTTCACGAGCACCCCTTCCGGCCGCACGTTCCGAGCGGGGTGATCCTCACGGCGAACCGCCCCGTTCCTCCACCATGTTGAACGGCCGTTCTCCCGGCGACAAAACACCTGGACCCCGTGTACGACCCAAAGGCCGATAAGGGATCTCTCAGCGGAGTCTCAGCCTGGCTTCAGGGCCGACGGACATGCTGAGAGTTCGCGGGAAGGAGGTGCGACCATGCAAGGGACTCCATGGGTCGTCGTCGAAGCCGACGACAAGCAGACCATCCAGCGAGAGTTCGCCCAGGGCGAGATCGTGGATCAGTTCCCCGCCAAGCAACACGCGGTCTTCCTCGTCCAGACCCCCAAGGTGCCGTCGATGCCGAACACGGTGCTCCAGGGCCCCATCTACGGGGTAGGCATCTTCCGGGACGAGCGGAGGGCGCGCACGCTCGCCAAGCATCTCGCTGATAGCTAGGGCTCCTTCGGGGAGCAGGCACCGCGGGCGGACGGGTCCGGCGCCGATCGGGTGGCGTCCAGACCCGTCCGCCCGTTTCATGCCTCCTTCGTCCGGGTCTGGTTCAGTCGTCGGTCGAGCCGTCCTGGTCCTCGGATCCGTCGTCATCTGCCTCCTGGCCGAGCACATGGAAGTTCGCGTCGAGGCGCACCTCGACTACCCGCCCGTCGTCCAGGCGCACCTCGACCCCGTACGCGGCGCCGTCGTCGCCCGCCTCGCTCTCGGTGGACGGTTCCGCCCCCGGTGAACTCCAGCGCGGCAGAGCGGGCCCGGTCCAGCGTCGAGCCCGTGAGGGGCCGGTCCGTGTCCCCCGCTCCGGTGGCGATGGCGACGCCCGTACCCGCGCCGACGAGCGCCAGCGCGAGCGCGCCTCCGGCGATCCATTTCGTCCTGCGATCCATGCGATCGACCTCCTCCGTCTGCTGCTGGAACGAGGATGACGGGCATGCGATGAGATCAGCGCGGCCAATGAGAGCGCTGGGGACGCCGCCTCCCGGTCGATCTCGCGGTGGGCCACCTGGTTCGATGTCGGAGTATGCGCCGAGAACGATGAGAGCTTCGTGAGTGACCGGTGAACCGATGCCCGCCGGCCTCCCTACACTGCCGAGGTGAGCGACGGGAGCACGATCGCGCTCGTCGAGCGGGCACCCACGCCCGACGAGTACGGGCGCTTGCGTGCGAGCGTCGGCTGGAACGAGCTGAGTCCGGACGCCATCCGGGCCGGCCTGTCGGGCTCGCTGTACTCGGTCGTGCTCGAGCGAGACGGCGAGGCTGTCGGCTGCGGACGCGTCGTCGGGGACGGCGGTGTGTATTTCTATGTGCAGGACGTCATCGTCGTCCCCGAGCTCCAGGGGCTGGGATGGGGTGCGCGCATCATGAACGCGGTGATGCAGTACCTCGACGCGTCGGTTCGACCGGGCTCGTTCATCGGGCTGATGGCCGCGAAGGACGCCGAGGGGTTCTACAGACGGTACGGGTTCGAACGGCGCCCGGACGACCGCCCGGGGATGTTCCTGACCCGATGACCGGCTCGGGCGTGCGCCGTGGTTCACCACCCAGCGATCGGCCGCCCTCCCGGCCCTGAGACGAGGCCCTCGGTAGCATGGTCGCCGTGCGGAGGACCCTCGCCCTCGTTGGTGTGCTCGCGGTCGCTGCCACGGTGATCCACGCCCAGGCCTCGGAGGACGCACGCCCGCGGACCCGCCACAGCATCGAGCCTTCCGGCACCGGGACGACGCGGTTCGTCATCGCGGCCGCGGGCGACATCGCCTGCCAGAACGCCCCGTACGGGTCGGGCTCCCCGGCGAACTGTCAGTACGACGACACCGCTCGCCTGATCGACGGCGCGGACCTCGCTCGCGTGCTGCTGCTCGGCGACAACCAGTACGAAGTGGGCGCCTTCGCCGCCTACATGAGCTACTTCGACCCGACCTGGGGCCGCGCCGGGCCGAACCTCGCCCCAGCCCCCGGCAACCACGAGTACGCGAACGACCCGTCCTCCAGACCCCGTGGCTACTTCCGATACTTCGGCGACGCGGTCAAGGGACCGGACGGACTCGGATACTACTCGTACGATGTCGGCGCGTGCCCCGGCGACCCGTGCTGGCACCTGATCTCGTTGAACTCCGAGCTCTGTTTCGCGGCGGGCGGCTGCGGCCCGGCCGCCGATCCTTCCGATCCGGGACCGGGGAACCGGATGTACGCGTGGCTCGCGCAGGACCTCGCCGACCATCCCGACTCGGACTACGCCTGCACCCTCGCTTACTGGCACCATCCGCGGTTCTCGTTCTCCACTGGGAGCGGCGCGACGAGCACGGTGGGCCCGCTCTGGCGGTTGCTGCATGCGGCACGCGCCGACGTCGTCCTGAACGGTCACTCGCACAACTACCAGCGCTGGCGCCCCATGGGCCCGAACGGCGACCTCGACCGCGAGACCGGGATCCGCGAGTTCGTGGTCGGGACCGGCGGTGCGAGCCACTACGCCCTGCCGAGCGGTACGAGGCCCGACAACCTCGTCGCGGCGCAGGCGGATGCGTTCGGCGTCCTGAAGCTCATGCTGAAAGCGGATCGGTACCGGTGGCGGTGGGTGTCGGCCGCCGGGCAGCCGGCGTTCGACGACGCCTCGGGGCACGCAGTTCCGTGCGTGCGCGCTACCCCTTGACGCCGGTGAGCGTCACGCCCTCGACGAACACGCGCTGGGCGAGGAAGAACAGGATGATCACGGGGAGCATGAAGAGCACGGACGCGGCCATCGTCAGGTTCCACTGGGTCTGGAACTGCCCCCTGAACTCCGACAGTCCGATCGAGAGGGTCCACAGCTTCGGGTTCTCGCCCAGGTAAAGCAGCGGTGCGAAGAAGTCGTTCCAGGAATAGAGGAACTGGAACAGGGCGACCGCGGCGATCGCCGGCTTGGCGAGCGGCACGATCAACCGTGTCATGATCTGCCACTCGCTCGCGCCGTCCACCCGTGCGGCGTCCGAAAGCTCGGACGGGATCGTGAGGAAGAACTGGCGGAGCAGGAAGATCGTGAACGCGTCCCCGAAGAACAACGGCACGATCAGCGGCTTCATCGTCCCGATCCATCCGAACCGCACGAACAGGATATAGAGCGGGATCACGGTCACCTGGAACGGGAGCATCATCGTCGACAGGACGACCAGGAACGTCGCCTCCCGCCCCTTCCACCGCATCCGAGAGAGTGCGTACGCGACCGGGATACACGAGACGACCACGCCGATCGTGGACAGGGAGGCGACCAGGAACGTGTTCCGCGTGTAGGTGAACAGCGGGATCGCGTGGAAGACCTCGGTGAAGTTCGACCACCGGAACGGGTTCGGCCACAGGTTCGCCCCGAGCACCTGTTGATCGGTCATCAGGGCCGTCAGCAGGATGAAGACCACGGGCAGCAGGAAGATCATGGCCACCGCGATCATCACGGCGTGGTTGCCCACCGACAGGAGGAACCGCCGTCGCCGCACCTGCGGCGGGATCGGGCGCGGGACCACCGAGGCCGCGGTCCGGGGTGGGTCGGGCGGAGCGAGCGTCGTGGCTATCGGAACCCCCCCTGGTAGTGCACCCAGCGTCGCGAGGTCTTGATCAGGATCGCGGTGCAGGCCATCGTGATCAGGAACAGGACCCATGCCATCGCCGAGGCGTAGCCCATGCGGAAGTTCGAGAAACCCTTCACGTACAGGTAGAGCGAGTAGAACAGCAGCGACCCCTGGGGGGACCCCACGTTGACGGCGGCCGAGCTCTGCGCCGAGCCCGCGACGGCGAAGCTCGCGACGTAGGCCTGCGTAAAGTACTGGAACCCATAGATCACGCCGATCACAAGCGAGAAGAAGATGACCGGCGACATCATCGGCAGGGTCACGTAGCGGAACTTCTGCCACGGTCCTGCGCCCTCGATGTCTGCGGCCTCGTACAGGTGCGGCGGGACGTCGAGCAGGCCCGCGAGGAAGATGATCATCGTCTGCCCCACGCCCCACAGGCCGAGGAACACGAGCCCCCACTTCGACGTCGACGGGTCGAAGAACCACAGCGGCGGGTGGTCGACGCCGAGCCCCTTCAGGATCTGGTTCACGGGCCCGACCGACGGGTTCAGGATGAACACGAACGCGAGCGCCGCCGCCACGGGCGGGGCGAGCGTCGGCAGGAAGTAGACCGTCCGGTAGACGCGGTGCCCTCGTCGCGGCCGCGTGAGCAGCATCGCGGTCAGCATCGCGAACGAGATCTCGAGGGGCAGACCGACCGCGATGATCCACAACGTGTTGCGCATCGCCTGCCAGAACTGCGGGTCCTTCGTGAACATGAACGTGTAGTTCTCCAGACCCACGAACCTCGGTGCGGAGAGCAGGTCGTAGTTCGTGAAGCTGTAGTACAGGCTGGCGAACATCGGATACACGATGAACGCGAGGAACCCGATGATCCACGGCGACAGGAACAACGCGACGACGCCGTAGCGGTGCGCGGCACGACGCCGTGCCGGGCGCCGCGGGACGATCACCCGTCCCGCGGCGCCCGTCGTGACCGAAGCCGCCGGCACCCGCTCAGGAGCCGCCGGCGGCGAGCTCGTTGTCGATCTGTTCCGCGGTCGCCCCCAGGCCCGCCTGGAGGTCGGCGACGTCCCCCGACTGCCAGTCCTCGCCAAAGTTCGAGACGAGATCCTGGTCCGCGGTCCCGATCTCGCTCGTCTGCTTGTAGTGCGAGCCCGGATGCGCGAATACGTCGAGGAACGTCTGGAACTGCGGCGTGACGTCCAGCTCGGGCGACTCGAGCGACGGGAACGTGGTCGGCACGTTGCGGATCACGTTGGCCATCTCGACGAGCGCCTCCGTGTCCGTGGCCAGGAACTGGACCAGGAGCCACGCCTCCGCGGGGTGCTCGGAGCCGCGCGGGATGCCCACGATCGTGCCACCCACCCGGCCGATGCCGTACTGGTCCTCCTGTCCGTCCGGCGTCGGGTAGGGGGCGGTGCCGTAGTTCAGGTCGGGGGCGTAGTCCTCGATCATCGCCACGCGCCACTCACCGTCGAACATCATCGCCACCCGCCCGCGGTGGAAGTCGTTCGGCGCCGACCACTCGTCGCCGGCTCCGGCGAAGAACTCCTTGAGGTTGTCCGCGCCGTAGAAGTCGACCAGGTCCTTCTGCCACTGGAACAGCGCCTCCCAGTCGGGGTCGGTGGCGACGGCGGACGCGGTGCCGTCCTCGTTGTAGTAGTCCGCCCCGAAGATGATCGACAGCTCCAGCGGCGTAAACTCGTAGTACCCGAACCAGGGGGCGAACCCGGCCACCTTGATCGAGCCGTCCGGGTTGAACTCCGTGAGCTCCTTCGCCATCTCGGTGAGCTCGGACATCGTCTTCGGCGGCTCGGTGTACCCGTGCTTCGCGAGCAGGTCCTTGTTGTAGTACAGGCCCATCGCATCGGTGAGGAACGGCAGCGCGCATTGGTTCCCCCCGAAGCTCGTGTACCGCGTGACCGAGTCCGGGAAGATGCTCGTGTCCAGGCCCGACTGCTCGATGTACGGCGTGAGGTCTTGCCAGGCATCCGAGGAGCAGAACTTGCCCACGCTGTCCAGCGACCACGACATCACCGCGTCGGGCGGGTTCCCCGCACGGATCGCCGCCAGGACCTTCTCGTCGTTCTCCCCGATGCCGGGCCGAACCTCGACCGTGATCCACGGGTACTCCTGTTCGAACATGTCGAACACGACCGACATCTTCTTGTACTCGGCGCCGGCGAACGGCACCCAGATCGAGACCGTGGCCGGCGCGTGCGACGCGTCGGCATCCGTGTCGATCGGCGCGGGCGCGCCCTCATCCTCGGTGCCCGCCGTGCACGCGGCGGCGATCACGCCGAACACCGCCAGCAGCACCGTCCATCGCCTCATCGCCATCATCTTGCCCCCCACCATCCGCTCCACCCTTCCTCTCACGTCACGCTCCGTTCGGCCAGCCACAGGTCCTCACGTCAACCGGCCCTCACGCGACGACCATGGCGTTCGTCCGCGTGAACAGGAGGTCCTGCGCGGCCTGCAGCGCCATCCACACGGCGCCGAGCACGACCGCCTCCTCGCCCAGCGGCGAGACCTCGAGCCGGACCGCGAAGGGCGTCACCGCTCGGAGCGCCTGCGTCACCGGCTCGAGCAGCAGGTCGCCGTTGCGACCGATCCCGCCGCCCAACACGACCAGCTCGGGGTCGACGATCGGCACGATCGCGGCGGCCGCGAGCGCGATCCGGTCGGCCTCGAGCTCGACCACCCGTCGGGCGATCCGGTCACCCCGGCGCGCGGCCGCGAACACCTTCCTCGGCGACAGCGGCGGCTCCATCCCGAGCCGGCGGGCGGTGGCGACAACGCCGGAGGCGCCGGCCTCCGTGTCCAGCACCCCCCGCCGACGCAGGATCTTGTCCCTGGGGTCACCGCCGATGGGGAGGTAACCCACCTCGCCGGCGGCGCCCGTGTGCCCGCGGTAGAGCTCGCCCCGTAGGATCAGGCCCGCGCCGACGCCGGTCCCGACGTGCAGGTAGACGAAGTTCTCGACGCCCTTGCCGAGGCCGAGCCATTGCTCGCCGAGCGCGGCCAGGTTCACGTCGTTCTCGAACGCGACCTTCGTCCCGAGCTCCTCCTGCACGGCCTGCGCGAGACCGCTCCGCCCCCAACCCGGGAGCGCGTGCGCGAGGGCGACGTGTCCGGTGACCGGATCGAAGACACCGGGGCTCCCGACCGTGGCGAAGGTGACCTGGTTCCACTTCACGCCGGCCTCGGCGGCAAGCGCGTGCGAGATCTCGCCGATCTGCGAGATCAACGTGCGCTGGCTCCGGACCCGAGCCCGCTCGTCGCGGCGGGCGACGATCTCGCCGGCCAGGTTGGCGATCGCGGCGCGGACGAAGTCCCGGCCGACGTCAAGCCCCACGACCCACCCCGCCCGCGGGTCCAGCTCGTACAGGACGGCGGCGGGACCCCTCCCGCCGCTCGAACGCCCCGCCTCACGAACCAGCCCCGCGCCCACGAGCGCGGCGAGCGCCTGGGACACCGTCGGCTTCGACAGGTCGCTGTCCCGGGCGATCTGGGCCCGGGAGACCGGGCCCATCTGACGGACGAACTCGAGGACCGAACGTTCGTTGATCGCCTTCAACAGGCTCGGCGTTCCCGCGGCGAACGTGTGATCGGCCGTGGCGGCCCCCTCGAGTCCGAAAGAGTTTGGAAACTTTCCTAACTATTCGACGGGATGCTACGCTCGGCCCCGCTCCCCAGTCAAGACAAGCGAGGGCACGTGTCCCCGTTCGAAGATGCCCGAGTGCTCGCGATCGTCCGCTACCGGGAGCCCTGCGACCTGGGAGCCGTCGTCGACGCGCTGCGGTCCGGCGGGATCAACGAGATCGAGATCACCGCCGACACGCCCGGAGCGCTGGAGGCCGTCGCCATGGCAGGCGAGTCGGGAGCGCCGATCGGGGCGGGGACGATCCGTACCGTCGAGGATGCGCGAGCGTTCGCGGGCGCCGGCGCCGCCTTCCTGGTGAGCCCGGGGCTCGTCCCTCAGATCGTCCGGGAGGGACGGGCACTGGGCGTTCCGACGGTCCCCGGCGTGCTCAGCCCGACGGAGGTGCTGGGAGCGGTCGCGGCCGGTTCGAGCACCGTGAAGCTGTTCCCCGCGAGCCTGGGAGGGGTTGCGTATCTCGGCGCCCTGCGGGGGCCGTTCCCCGACGTCCGATTCATCCCGACGGGCGGCGTCGCCATCGAGGACGTGCCACGCTGGTTGGAGGAGGGCGCGGCGTGCGTCGGCCTCGGAAGCGCGCTCACCCGCGACGCGGCGCCGCGGACACGAGCCGATCACGAACGGATCACTGACCACGCCCGGCGGGCCGTCGACCTCGCGGGGGGAGACGTGTGACGCCCGTCCCCGACGTGATCGCGCTCGGCGAGACGATGCGCTCGATCATCACGATGCCCGGGCCGGCCGGGGAGCGCTCGGTCCCGTTCGTCACCCATGGCGGGGCCGAGAGCAACGCGTGCGTAGCGCTCGTACGGCTCGGGGTGGGCGCCGCGTGGGTGAGCCGGCTCGGCACGGATGCCGCCGGCGATCTCGTGATGAAGGAGCTGCGTGCGCACGGCGTCGATCTCCGCTGGGTCCGCCGCGACCCCGAGCGGCCGACCGGGTCGATGTTCCGCCAGACGACGGGCGGCCCGCCCGTGTACGAGCGAGCGGGTT
This sequence comes from Actinomycetota bacterium, assembly GCA_036745475.1. Taxonomy (GTDB): domain Bacteria; phylum Actinomycetota; class UBA4738; order UBA4738; family HRBIN12; genus DASSJM01. The sequence goes on from DAIOFZ010000039.1 coordinate 15,346, forward strand.
CGGCTGCGAGCGCGCTCGAGCCGGAAGACCTCGACGGGGTGCCGGTGAGGCACGCCTCGGCCGTGCTCGTCACGGGCATCACGGCCATGCTGGGCGAGGGCCCCCAGCGCGCGGCGATCGCGCTGCTCGAACGCGCGCGCGGCCTTCGCGTGGTCGACCCGAACCTCCGCCGGGGCCTGTGGGGATCCGACCGCGCGGGGGAGCTCATCCGACCGCTCGTGGAACGGGCCGACGTCCTGATCGGCGGCGAGGCCGAGCTCGCCGAGCTGGTAGGAGGACCCCGCGGCCGTGCGGTCGCCGAACGATGCCGGGATCTGGGGCCGCGTGAGGTGGTGCTCAAGCGCGGCGCCGACGGGGCCGCGGCGCTCACGACGGTATGGGTCGAGCATCGGCCCCCTGCCCGCCCGGACCTCGATCCGGTCGGCGCGGGGGACGCGTTCAACGCCGGGTACCTCGCCGCACGACTCTCGGGAGGAGCCTTCGAGGATGCGCTCGAGCAGGGGGCCCTCTGCGGAGCCGAGGTGGCATCGAGGATCGGCGACACCGGACCCCCCGGTTGGCCGATGCCGAACGAACGAGAGAACGAAGGGAGGTCTCCGTGACCAGGGATGCACGACAGCCGCCCGACGTTGCCGAACCGAGGGCGCCGTACAGTCCGGTGGTCGTCGGCGGTTCCTTCGCGTACACGGCCGGGCAGGTGGCGTTCGGGCCCGATGGCACGCTCGTGGCCGGCGGGGTCGAGGAGCAGACCCGGCAGGTCCTCGACAACGTCGCACGATGCCTTGCCTCGGCCGGGTGTTCGATGGACGACGTGGTGAAGGTCACCGCGTTCCTCAGCGACCTCGAGGACTTCGACGCGTACAACCGCGTCTACGAGCAGCGGTTCGCGGCGCCGTACCCCGCGCGCTCCACCGTGGGAGCGCGGCTCGCCGACGGGCTCCTCGTCGAGATCGAGGCCGTCGCGCTCCTGCCGCGGGTTCGCTGAGACGTTCGGGCCGTCGGCGGCTCAGAAGAACGTGGCCACGACCTCGACCACGGCGTCATCGTCGTCGACCACCGGGATCAACCGCCACCGGTCGAACATCGAGCAGGGATGGGAGACGGCACAGGCGACGAGGTCGCCGACGCGAAGCTCCGCACCCTCACGGACGCGGCAGTACAGGTGCTGGTCGTCGAGGGCGGTAGCCTCCACCGCGCCGTCCAGAGCGTCCACCAACCCATCCTCGCGACGGGCAGCCACCACGCGTGGCAACCCCTGGTCGAACGACACGTCCCGGCGCCCGAGACCGACGATCGCGAGCCCGGCCTCCGGCGTCGAGAGCACGGGGCCCCACACCTCGAACGCGTTGTGGAACCGGCCCTGGACCGGCCGGTCAGCGAACGGCGACGAGCGCTCATACATCCCGGCGTCGTGCACCACGTACGCTCCGCTACGCAACAGAACGGCCATCGAGACATCCGATCGCATCCCGGCCAACTCCTCGACCACGAGATCGAAGTACACGCTGCCCCCCACGCTGATCAGCGCCGCGCCGGGCACGAGCCCCTCATCCTGGAGCCGGATCCCGAGCGCGCGCAGGTCGACGAGGTAACGACGGACCGCCTCGAGCGCCGTCGCTCCTCGATCGTGTGCGATCGACCCCTCGTAGCCCGCGAGCCCGACGAGCGAGAGGCTTGGAGAGCTCGCGACCCGTCGTGCGAGGGCGACGGCCTCCTCCGTCCCGCGGCACCCGGTGCGGCCCCCCGCATGGCCGAGCTCGAGGAGCACAGACAGTGGTCGCGGCGGGGCTTTCTCGCGCAGGACGCCCTCGAGCAGATCAACCCCTCGCTCCGAGTCGATGTAACAGGCGAGGTGATGCCCGTCGCCGCGGAGGTCGTCCGCGGCCCAGCGGATGGCTGCGGCGTCGGCGAGCGGGTTCGCTATGAGGATCCGGTCGATCCCGGCCGCCCGCATCACCCGCGCCTGCGCCGCCGACGCCGCAGAGATCCCCCACGCCCCCGCCTCGAGCTGTCTCCACCACAACTGCGGCGCCATCGTGGTCTTCCCGTGCGGCGCGATCCAGACATCGTGCTGGTCGCAGTACGCGGCCATCAGCGACACGTTGTGTTCGAGCGCCGAACGCCGGATCACGACGAACGGCGGCTCCAGATCGTCCAGCATCCAGCCCTGGCGGCCCGCCTCGAGCAGCGGCACCGGGTCGGAGACCCGGGGCATCCCCT
>DAIOFZ010000040.1:0-17387 GCA_036745475.1 Actinomycetota bacterium
CGACACCGAGATGGAGGCGATCCTCGGCGTCCTCAAGGGCGAACCGGGCGAACCCGGCGAACCCGGCGAGGCCGACCAGCCCGCGGTCGCCGTCGAACGCGAGACGGCCGACGCGTCGGGAGCGGGCGAGACCGCCTAACTCGGGCCGCTCAGTGCGTCCCGGCCGAGGCGGCGTCGGGCACCATCCGGTCCTCGCGGAACCGCGTCGCGGCGAACGGGGCGATCAGCTCGGGCGCCCGACCCGTCGCGATCAGCTCGGCCATCGTCCTGCCGAAGATCGGCGCTCCCTTGAACCCCCACGTCCCCATGCCGGCCATCAGCGAGAAGCGTTCCACCTCGGTGGCCCCGAGGATCGGGGAGGAGTCCGGTGTCATGTCGCACAGGCCCGTCCACTGCCGCATCGCCCGTGCCGTCCTCGTGAACGGGAGGATCTGGATCGTGCGCTTGGCCGCCTCGCACAGGAACCCGAACGTGGATCGGGTCGAGTACGTCGGGTACGGCAGGACCTCGGCCCCGACCAGGAGCTCGCCGCGCACCGTCTGCGAGACATACACGTACAGGTCCATCGAGGAGACCAGCCCGCGGAGCACGGGACGATAAGGCTCGGTCACGAACGCCTGGAGGGCGTGAGTCGAGATCGGGACGCGCACCCCCGCCATGGCCGCCACGACGCTCGTGTGGCCCGCGACGGCCGAGACGACGTGGCCGGCCGCGATCGGTCCGGCGTCCGTCCGCACGCCGACGCAGCGGCCCTCGCGGACGTCGATCCCGGTGACGGTGACGCCCTCGTGTACCGCCACCCCCCGTCGCTGCGCCGCGGCGGCGTATCCCCACACGACCGCATCGTGCCGCGCGAACGCGCCCGGCGGGTGGTACGACGCCCCGAGAACGGGCAGCTCGCCGCCGCCGGTGAGGTCGACGAGCGGGCACATCTTCAGGGCCTCCTCGGGGGTGAGGATGTCGGTCTGGACGCCGAGAGCCCGGTTGAGCAGGGACTTCTCACGTTCGACCCGGAGCGAATCCGGCGTGTGGCACAGGTCGAGCTCGCCCTGGTCGGTGAACAGGACGTTGAAGTCGAGCTCCTGGGAGAGCGTGCGGTACATCCGCAGGCTCGCCTCGTACAAAGGGACGGTCTCGGGCGTGTTGTAGTTGGCGCGGAGCACCTGGGTGTTGCGGCCCGATGCGCCCGAGCCCAGGTAGGAGCGTTCCAGCACGGCGACGTCACGGATGCCGTGGACCTCGGCGAGGTGGTACGCGAGCGAGAGGCCGTTCACGCCACCGCCGACGATGACGACGTCGTAGCTAGGCTTGAGCTCGTGCCGCTCGAGGAACCGGACCTTCCGCAGCAGGCCGGTCATCGCAGCAGCTCCGCGCAGTCGGTCTCGATGCGCTCGCGTAGGTGCGCCGAGACCATCGACGGCACAAGCAGATCGATCCGGTCCCGGTCGACGAGGATCCGCACGCCCACCCCGGCAACCTCCCCGACCCGGGAGCCGGCGATCGGGAGCTCGAGCTCGGACAGGCGTCCGAAGGCCTCGCGCGACCCCGGCCCGTCGAGCGAGTGTGCGACCCAGCCGTCCGAGACGTCGAGCACGACCCCGTCCGGATCCAGGCGGACGACCGCCGCCGCCACGGCCGCCTCTGAGACGTCGCCGACAAGCGCGACCTCGCCGGGCGAGACGCGGCACGCCCCGGGCAGATCGCCCACCCGGTCGCACGCCTCGACCGAGGCGAGCACGCTCGTCACGGTCGGCGCCCAGGTCCGGAGCTCAGCCACGGACCCTCGTTCCCTCGCGGTCGTAGAACGGGGTGGGCACGGTCCGGGCGATCGCGTTCCCCGCCCGGAGCTCGTCGGGGAACCCGTCGCCGGCTTGCCGGATCCATCCGAGCCCGATCGCTCGATCAAGCACGGGCGAGCGTTCGGCCGAGGTGACGCGACCGACGACGGCGGCGCCGACGGTGAGCGGAGCGCCCCGGAGCGCGGCGCCGTAGTCGGTTGCTTCCTCGAAGATCAGCCCGGCGAGCCTTCGGGTCGGCGGCAGCTCGGCCAGGCGTTCGAGCGCGGCCTTGCCGACGAACCATGGCTTGGTCATGTCGACGGCCCGGGCGAGCCCGAGCTTGGCCGGCGTGTCGTCGGGCAGCGTGTCCTGCCCGAGGTAGACGTGACCCTTCTCCAGACGGAGCAGCTCGAGCGCCTCGAGCCCGAACGGCGAGACCCCCACGTCTCGCCCCGCCCGTTGCAGGGAGTCCCACAGCTGCGGGCCGTACGATCGCCGGTGGTGCAGCTCGAAGGCCAGCTCGCCGACGAAGCCGCTCCGGATCGCCCGGCACGGGACGCCCGCGACCGTCAACTCGCGGTGGCCCGGGTACGGGAGCGATGCCGCGTCGATCGGATCCTCGGTCAGAGCGCCCATCAGGTCGCGCGCACGGGGACCCGCCACCAGGATCGCCCCGAGCTCGGAGGTTCGGTCGAGCACGTGGACGTGGAGTCCGAGCCGTTCCGCCCACTCGCGAAGGCGGGAGTCCATCCGTTCGGCGCCGCCGGAGGTCGACGTGAGCAGGTACGAGCCGTCCTCGAGCGCGCAGAGCAGCCCGTCGTCGACCACGTACCCGCCCTCGTCGAGCGCGAGCACGTAGCGCGAAGCCCCCGGTGCGAGATCCTCGACCCGTCCCGCGAAGACGGCGTCGGCGAGCGTCGTCGCGTCGCGTCCGCCGATCAGGAACCGGCCCAGCGTCCCGACGTCCATCAGGCCGACCCGTTCGCGTACCGCCCGATACTCGTCGGCCGGGTCCGAGTAGGAGATCGGGCGCGTCCACCCGCTCGACCATCCCACCGCGGCGCCCGCCGCGACATGCGCGTCGTGCAGGCCGGTCCGCTTCTCGATCACCTCGTGGACCGGCGCCGCGAGCGTCTGGAGGGCGACCGGCCGCAGGGGTGGCCGCGCCGTGGGCCGCGTGCCCGACACGTCGGCCGCGTCGGCGCGGGGGCGAGCGAAGCACGCCAGCGCGTGGCCGCAGATCGCGCCCTTGCACGGCCCCATCGTCGCGGTCGTGTAGCGCTTGAGGATCTCGGCCGAGTGGAAGCCCTCCGCCCACGCCTGCTCGGCGTCGTGCAGCGCGACGTCCTCGCACAGGCACAGGTAGCCGCCAACGAGCCAGGGTTCGTCGGCCTCGAGCGCCGCGTCTCCCACGAGCCGCACCGGTTCGTCCACCGCCATCCGAGCGAGCTCGTCGCGAGGACGCAGACCCGTCGAGAGCACGAGCGCGTCACACGCGATCCGGCGCCGCTCGCCGAGTTCGCGCACGATCACCGACCGGAGATGTCCGTGCCCGCGCGCCTCGACGAGCTCGCCGTCCAGGATCGCCTCCGCCTCGTGCGGGACCTCGTCCACGAAGGCGGCCGGCACGAGCGCGACGACCCGGGCCCCCGTCGCGACGAGCACCCGCAGATGCTCCACGCCCTCGGCCGTCGACGCGACGACGACCACGCGCCGGCCAACGGGAACGCCGTGGAGCGCCGCCATCGCCGATGCGGCGCGACCGAGCATCACCCCGGGGAGGTCGTTGCCGGGGAAGAGCTGGTGGGACTCGGTGGCCCCGGTCGCAACCACGACGCGGTCGGCGCGCACCTGCACGAGCTCGTCCGAAGTCGCGAGTGGCACCGTCGGCCCGTCGAACAGGCCGAGCGCGGCATGCCGCTCGAGGATCTCGATCGCCGGGGTCGCCCGGGCTCGCGTCTCGAGCGCCCGGACCGCGTCCAGCGTCGGACCCGGCGCGAGCCGGGAGCCGATCGCGAACTCGTCGCACAGCAGGACATGTTCGCCGCCCTCCTCGGCCGCGAGCGCCTCGGTCAGACCGGCGATACCGGCGCCGACCACGATCGTGTCGCATCGGGCGTACCGGGCCACCGTTCGCGTGGCGGGCGCATCCAGGGGCAGCCGCCCCGAACCCGTCGCGCGCCGGATCACGCGCTCGGCCATCCGCCACGCGAACCGGGGTCGGATGAACGTCTTCAGGTAGAAGCCGACCGGCATCAGCGTGTGCGCCAGATCCGCGACGTGGAGGAGGTCGTGCTCGGCGGAGGGCCAGCCCCTGCCGCGCTCGACGCGCATGCCACCCGCGGCGGGGGTGATGCACGACCGCACCCCGGGGACGCCGTCGACCGTGAGGGTGCAGTTCGGGCACTCGCCGGTCCCGCAATACAGACCGCGGCGGCGGCGGCTCTTCAGCGAGCGCGAGAACGTCCGCACCCCGGCACGGAACAGCGCCGAGGCGACCGTGTCGCCATCGAGCACCGGGACCTCGCGCCCCTCGAATCTCAACGGGTCCGGCGTCATCCGATCCGGTTTGTCCGGGTGTCGCGGGTGACGACGAACCAGCCCCGGCAGCCGAGCGCGTGGTACCAGCGCTCGCGCTGCGAACCCTCGACGTTGGCGGGGTAGAAGACCCGCTCGAACTCGGTCGCCGGGTCGGGCGCGGCGTGCGGGCGATCCTCGCCGCCGAACGCGAACTCCGTGTGCGGGCGGGGGCCGCAGTTCGGGCACGTGATCTCGAGCGTCACGGCCGCCGCCGCTTGAAATCCTTCAACACCGCGCGCGAGGAGACGTAGCCGGGCGCCCCGGTCACGCCGCCACCCGGGTGCGTCCCGGCCCCGCACAGGTACAGCCCGTCGATCGGCGTCCGGTACCGCGACCACGCGGGCAGCGGGCGCATGAAGAAGAGCTGTTCCACGTTCAGGTCGCCGTGGAAGATGTTGCCCTCGGTGAGCCCGTAGGTGCGTTCCAGGTCGAGGGGCGTGACGATCTGCATCGCGCGGATCGACGCCGCCACGTTGCCCGAGTATCGGGAGATCGTCTCGACGACCTTGCGTCCGAGCTCCTCCCGCCGTTCGTCCCAGGTGCCCGACCGCAGCGCGAACGGCACGTACTGCACGAACGCCGTCATCACGTGCGTGCCGGGCGGTGCGAGGGTGTCGTCCACGTTCGAGGAGGTGACGCAGTCCACCCAGAGCTCGTCGGGGATCTCGCCCCACCGGTGCCGGTCGTACATCCGTTGCGCCCCCTCGAGCGTCGGCACCAGCGTGGCCAGCGATCGCTGGTTCGGGCCGGCGTCCTCGGGCATGCCGTTCCATCGGGGCTCGTCGTCCAGGACGAAATTCACCTTCGCGCACGGTCCGGCCATCGCGATCGCCTCGACGTCGGCACGGAAGTCCTCGGACAGCTGCGACTTCTCGACCATGCCGAGGAAGGTGCGCTTCGGGTCCGCGTTCGAGAGCACGGTGCGGGCCGGGATCTCGGTTCCGTCCTCGAGCGTCACCCCCGTCGCCCGGCCCCCGCGGACGTCGATGCGCGCGACCTCGGAGCCCGTGCGGATCTCGCCGCCGGCGTCACGGACGGCCGAGGCCATTGCGTGCGTGATCGAACCCATCCCGCCGATCACGTGGCCGTTGAAGCCCTGGATGTGGTGCTCCCCGCCGGAGAGCATGTGGAACAGCAACCCGATCGCCGTCCCCGGTCGGTAGGGCGGCGCGTGCATCCCGTAGACGTTGTTCGCCAGGTACAGGCGCCGAACCTCATCGGATTCGAAGTGCCGTTCGACGAACTCGCCGAGCGAGCCGGTCGCGAACCGCACCAGATCCGAGAGCTGTTCGCCCGACAGGTGCCGGAACCGGCGGAACAGTCGCCGCCCCTCGCGCAGCTTGCTCCAGCCGGTCGCGAACAGGTTCGGCGGCTCCTCGAGGAAGAACGGCTGGAGCGAGCGGGCGAGCTCGTGCAGCCGCCCGGTCACGCGGACGAACGCATCCGCGTCGTGGGCCGAGATCCGCCGGATCTCCTCCGCCGTGCGCTCGTGCGTCGACCACCACGGCAGCACCCGGGCGTCCTCGAACACGACCTGGAGCCCGGGCTCGCACGGGACCATCCGCAGCCCGCGTTCGGCAAGCCCGAGGTCGGCGACGATCTCGGGGCGAAGCATGCTCGCGATGTAGGAGGTCGTCGAGGCGCGAACGCCCGGCGCGATCTCCTCGGTGACGCAGGCGCCGCCGACGATCTCGCGACGCTCGAGCACGATCGTCCGCAGGCCGGCGCGCGCGAGGTAGAACGCGGCGGTCAGCCCGTTGTGGCCCCCACCGACGATCGCGACGTCGTATCCCAAGGTTCAGGTCGTCGACGGCACCACGTCGCCGCGCCGGGCGGCCGCCAGGTGGCATGCGGCGAGGTGTCCGGGCCGGAGCTCGATCAGCCCGAGGTCCTCGCCCCGGCACCGGGGTTCGACGCCGGCACGCCCAGCCGCGCCCGAGACGACCTCGGGACACCTGGGATGGAAGCGGCAGCCCTCGGGGATGCGGGTCGGGTCGGGCGCCTCCCCGGACAGGATCGGCCGGGAGAGGCCTCCGGCTTCGGGCACGACCTCGAGCAGCGCCTTCGTGTACGGGTGCAGGGGCTTGGTGAGGACGTCCTCGGCGGGGCCGATCTCGACGATCCGGCCGAGGTACATGACCGCCACCCGATCGGCGATCGTCCAGGCGAGGCCGAGGTCGTGCGTGACGACCAGCATCGCGATCCCGAAGTCGTCCCGAAGGCCCAGCAACAGCTTGAGGATCTCGCCGCGGACCGAGGCATCCAGGCTCGAGACCGGCTCGTCGGCCACGATGATCTCCGGCTCGAGCACGAGGGCACCCGCGATCACCACCCGCTGTCGCTGCCCCCCCGAGAGCTCGTGCGGGTAGACGAGGTAGAACCGCTCCGGCGGCCGGAGGCCCGAGCGCGCCAGCGCCCGAGCGACGAGCTTCTCCTCGGGCAACCCGTCCTGGTCGGTGATCCCGTGGATCCGCAGTCCCTCGGCGACCGACTCGTAGATCGTCTGCCGCGGATTCAGGGCCGCCGTCGGATCCTGGAACACGATCTGGACGCGCCGCCGGTACTCACGCAGGATCTTCGCGCCTTTGCCAAGCGGCTCGCCTTCGAACCGGATCTCGCCCTGCTTCGGTTGTTCGAGTCCCATGACCGTTCGCGCCAGCGTCGTCTTTCCGCACCCGGACTCGCCCGCCAGTGCGAGCACCTCGCCGCGCCGAAGCGTTAGGTCGACACCGTCGACCGCGCGCGAGACGGCCGCCTTCTTGCCGGCCACGCCGGCGCCGAGGCCCACACGGCCCTCGAAGGACACGTGGAGGCCGCGGACCTCGAGGACAGGATCGTCCTGCCCGGACGCAGGGACGTGGTCGAGGGCGGCCTCGCTCATGTCGAGACCCGTGTCTGGTCCCTGACGAGCAGGCAGGCGGCCTTCCGCCCATCTCGGGTCTCGTACAGGTCGGGAACGACGGTGGGGCATTCGTCGAACGCGACGGGGCAGCGCGGGTGGAACGAACAGCCCGAGGGGATCGAATCCGGCTGCGGCGGATCGCCTCCGAGTCCGGAGGGCGACTTTCGGAAGCGTACGTCCCCGATCGACGGGAAGGCGGCGGCGAGCGCCTCGGTGTACGGATGCGCCGGCTTCGCGAACACCTGCGCCGACGGGCCTTCCTCGACGATCTTGCCGGCGTACATGATCGCAAGGCGATCGCAGACCTCGACCAGGACGGACAGGTCGTGGGTGATGAACAGCATCGCCAGCCCCATCTCGTGCTGGAGCTCGTTCAGCAGGGTGAGGACCTGTGCCTGTACCATCACGTCGAGCGCCGTCGTGGGTTCGTCGGCGATGATGAGGGTCGGGGTGCACGCGAGCGCCATCGCGATCATCACACGCTGCTTCTGACCGCCCGAAAGCTCGTGCGGGTAGTCGCGCGCACGCCTGGGCGGCAACCCGACCTTCTCGAGCAGGTCCCCGGCCCGGACCAACGCCTCTCGTTGGCCCGAGAGATGGTGGAGCACGATCGCCTCTGCGAGCTGGTCCCCTATCCGTTGCACCGGGTTGAGGGCGTGCATGGCCCCCTGGAACACCACGGCTGCGCCCGTCCATCGCACCGCGCGAAGGCGTCCGGCCTTCATCGTGAGCACGTCCTCGTCGTTGAGGAGCACCTGTCCGGTCGTGGTCGCTCCGGGGGGCAGCAGGCGAAGCACCGCGTTGACGATCGTCGACTTGCCGCAGCCCGACTCGCCGGCCAGGCCGAGGACCTCGCCCTTGTTGATGTCGAACGAGACGCCGCGCACGGCCGGGATCGGCCCCACCTGCGTGGCGTACGTCACCTCGAGGTCGCGGACGGAAAGGACGCTCATCGCTCACGCAGCTTGGGGTTGAGGATCTCGTCCAGGGCGAACCCGCACAGCGTGAACGCGAGCACGACGAACACGATGGCGAGGCCCGGCGGCACGATCCACCACCACTGTCCCGCGTAGGCGGCCCCGGAACCGAAGGCGTTCTCCAGCGTCGTTCCCCAGGAGACCGACAGCGGGTCGCCCAGTCCGAGGAACGCGAGGGTGCTCTCGGACAGGATCGCGATCGCCACCGTCAGGATCGTATTGGCGAAGATCAAGGGGCCCACGTTCGGCAGGATGTGGTGCGTGTTGAGGTGCCAGCCGCTCGCACCGAGCGCACGCGATCGCTCCACGTAGGGCCTCGTCTTCACCGACAGCACCTGCGCGCGGACGATGCGGGCCGTGGACGGCCACGACGTGATCCCGATCACGATCGTGATGACGCCCAGGGAGGGGCTCAGCACCGAGGCCAGGACGATGGCAAGCGGCAGGAACGGGATCACGAGGAACCAGTCGGTCAGGCGCATCAGGACGCTCTCGGACACGCCGCCGCGGTACCCGGCCACGATCCCGATGAAGGACCCGATGACGATCGAGATCGCGGTCGCGAGCAGCCCGACCGTGAGCGAGACGCGGGAGCCCCAGATCGTCAGGGTCAGGACCGAACGACCGAAGTTGTCGGTGCCGAGCGGATACTTCAGCGACGGGGGCGAGAAGGGGATCCCGTTGCAGGGGCAGGTCGCCTTCAGGCCCTCTCTGCTGGCGAGCAGCGGCGCGAAGATCGCCACCAGGACGAACAGGATCAGCACGGCCAGGCCGATCATGCCGAGCGCATTCTTCCGGTAGGTCCTCCAGATCCTCGCGGCCGAGACGCGTCGTCTGGTCCAGGCGATCTTGCGCGGGTCACGGACCTCGGGAGGTGGCCCCGGCTCAAGCTCGACGCCGGTGGGCGGGCCTTCCTGGAACGTGGGCAGGGCCTCGGGTGGGCGCATCAGCCGGCCCTCACCCTGGGGTCGAGCCGCGAGTACAGGATGTCGGCGATCAGGTTGGCGATGATCACGGCGGCCGAGAACAACAGGAATAGCCCCTGCAGCAGCGGAAAGTCCTTCGAGTCGATCGCCTGCACGGTGAGCAGGCCCAACCCAGGATAGGAGAAGACGTATTCGATCGTGATCGCGCCGCCGAAGATGAAGCCGAGCGAGAGCAGGACGACCGTGAACGTCGGCAGGAGCGCGTTCGGCACGACGTGCCGCCACAGGATCTGCTTCTCGCGAACCCCTTTCGCGCGAGCCGTCATGACGAAGTCGTCGTTCATCACGTCGATCAGGGAGTTGCGCATGATGAGCGAGTACTCGCCCATGTAGGCCACAACCAGGACGAACCACGGCAGCGCGAGATGGTTGAGGACGTCGGCCACGTGGGCGAAGCCCGTGAGGTCCCCACCGGGCGTCGAATACCCTCCGGCCGGGAAGATCGACGGGAACGGGCCGAACCCTCCGGCGAAGGCCATCAGCACCAGGATCCCGAACCAGAACTCGGGCATCGAATAGACGAACAGCGTGAACCCCTGTGACCCCACGTCGAACTTGCTGCCGCGGCGCCAACCGCTGTAGATGCCGATGATTAATCCCAACACGGCAGATGCGATCGTGGACGTTGCGACCAACAACAGCGTAGGCCAGATCCGCTCGGAGATCACCTGCTTGACGTCCTGGCCCTTCAGGAAGAACGAATCGCCGAAATTGAGCGTGAGCGTGTCCTCCGCGTAGATGAGGAACTGCTGGGGCAACGGTCTGTCCAGGCCGAGCTCGTGCGTGACGCTCTCGACGTTCTCTGGGTTGAACGCGCTCGTGCCCCGGAGCAGCAGCGCCGCCGGATCGCCCGGGATCACGCGGAACAGGAAGAAGTTGAAGACCATGACGAAGGCCAGGGTGAGCAGCGCCTGCAACACCTTGCCCAAGATGTAGCGGCGCGTTCCCACCCTGCCTTCTCGTGTCCTTTGCGGTCTCGATCCCTCTACACGTCTTCCTCGGCGGATCGGCGGCGTCGTATCAGGAACACCACGACGAGCAGGACGAGGACCGCCGCAACGATCCCCCAGACCACCGGCGAGATGCCCTTGGTCTCGCTCGCGCTGCTCCCCGCGGCTCCGGACACCGGCCGGATCGAGAGCCACACCTCGCTGATGCCGCCCCAGCCCTCGATCGGATCTCCGTTGGGTTGCGGCTGGGCGATGTACCCCTCGAATCGATCAGACCGCCAGGCGGAGAAGATCGGGTCGTACCACATCATCACGTACGGCGAGTCCTCGTAGAAGATCTTCTGTATCTGGTGAACCAGGTCCCAGCGAGCATCCGAGTCGGTCTGTGCCAGCTGCTCCTGGTACAGCTGGTCGTACTCGGGATTGCAGTAATAGGCATCGTTGTTGCCATACGTCTCGCCGTCCGGCGGCCGTTGGTCGCACGTGAAGTACGACATCTGCGAGGCGGGATCCGGATCGGGGTACCAGCCCCACGAGAACATCTCGTAGTCGCCCTGGTTGATGATGTCGGTGAGCTTGGCGGAGTTGACCGCGGTGACCTCGGTCTGGATCCCGATGTCCTTGAGCCATTCGGACACGAAGGGGGCGGCGTCGACGGAGGTCTGCTCGGCCGTCCGCACGTAGTAACGGAAATCGAGCGGTCTTCCCGGGTCGAGCGAACCGGCGGGCATCTCGCGGACGCCGTCTCCGTCCGAGTCGACGTACCCCGCATCCTCGAGGAGCTGTTTGGCTCCCTCGATGTCCCAGGCGATCTTGTCCTCGCCCGTCGGCTCCCAACGGGCACCGGCAACCGAGACCGGTGGAACGATCGTGTCCGCCGGCACCCCGTAGCCGAGGAGCACCTTTTCGTTCAGCTCCTCACTGTTGATCGCCATGCGCATCGCCCGGCGAACGATCGGGTCCGTGAGGGCGGGGTGCCCGTCGCCGTGCGGCGTGAATGCGCCTTCCGCCTCCTGATAGGCGGACCCAGTGTTCAGCCCGATCTCGGAGAACGACGGGATCGTCCCCACCATCGTGTCGACGTTCTCGGCGTTCTTGAGCTTGTTGAAGACGTTGGCGGTGGTGATCTGCGCGAAATCGATCTCGCCGGTCTGGAGCGCCGTGGCGATCGCGTCGTCGTTCTTGTAGATCCGATACACGATCTCGTCGATCGCCGGCTTCGGTCCCGGCCAGTATGGGTTGGGGACCATCCGCACGAACTCGCCGACCTTGTACTCATCGATGACGAACGGGCCTGCGCCCACCTGTGGGACGTTGTCATAGGCCTTGGGCGTGCACGGGTCCGAGTCGTCCGGGCAGTTGCCCTGCTCGATCTGCTCGAAGATGTGCTTGGGCAGGATGTACGTGTAGAGGTAAGGGCTCTCGCCGTTGTAGAGCCCCGTGGGCTCCTTGGTGTCGAACTCGATCGTGGTCTCGTCGACCGTGCGGACGTCTCCGTCGATCGATGTGACGTACGTCTGCGGCAGGTAGGCGTGATTGTTCTTGTAGAGGTTCAAGGTGTAGGCGACATCTTCGGCGGTCAGCGGCTCCCCGTCGGACCAGACGAGGTCGTCCCGGATCGTGTAGGTGAAGTGCATCGAATCGTCGCTGACGTCGATGTTGGTGACCAGGCCGGAATCGAATCCGTCGAATCGCTCACTCGGCTGCTGCGATCCGAAGTCGATGTCGAAGTCGACCGGGAGGTAGTAGCTGGCGGTCCAGAAGTAGAACTCGATGGCCGAGTAGCCGGTCATAGGGTTGACCGAGTCCGGCTCCCCCGTAGTGGCCCACGTGAAGACGACCTTCTCGTCGTCGTTGGTGCTCCCGGTCGCTCCCGTCGTCTCCTGGCCGAGCGCGACCTGCGCCATCGCGGCGCTCGCGAACGACCCGGCCAGCATCATCGCGATGGCAAGGTGGAACCTGGTACGCCGTCTCATCGCCCCTCCTCGATCGAACCCCGGGCCTCGGAAGGCTCCCGATCTCGGCACCGCCCCGTTTGAACGGCGGTTTAGAGTCGTCTGTATAGCACGGACGCCTCTCGATGGGGTAGGCACCTCGTAGGGGGCCGGGGCCGTATCGTTCCGGGCGTGGATCGCCACCGGGAACCGGGCTCCGAGCTGCCCGACGACGAGTTCGACCGGTTCGACGACGGGGACGAGGAGCCGCTCCGGCGGCCGGTCTGGTGGCGATGGGTGGCGATCGTCGTTGTGATCGCGTTGGTCGTGGCCACCCCGTTCGCCTACGCCCTCTACCGCGTCCTCCGCTGAGGCAGGTGGCCTGGGCACCGAGCTAGGTTGAGCGCGCCCGGCGGACCATCTCGTCGAACAGGCCCTGCTGCGCGGGATCGGCCGGCGCCGTGTCCTCGGGGTGCCACTGCACGCCCACCATCCAGCCGGTCTCGCGTTCGATCGCTTCGACCAGCCCGTCCTCGCTCCAGCCGCTGGCGACGATCCCGTCGCCCAGGCGGTCCACGCCCTGGTGGTGGTGCGACGAGCACGTCGCCACGTCCACGTCCGTCGCCCGGGCGATCGCGCTCCCGCCGGCGAGCTTGACGTCGTGGACGACCGCGTCGGCGCCGCTCGGGGCGCCGTGCGGCATGAAGCGCGGGTCGCTCGGCAGGTCCTGCGTCAGCGATCCACCGAACGCGACGTTCATCGCCTGCATGCCGCGACAGATGCAGAGCGTCGGCGTCTCGCGGCGGTCCGCCTCGCGGAGCAGATCGATCTCGAGCGCGTCGCGGTCGGGCTCGAGCCCGTAGATCGTCTCGCCCGCATCCTGCCCGTACCGGTTCGGCTCCACGTCCCCGCCGCCGATCAGCATCAGCGCGTCCACCGCATCGAGCAGCTCGATGGGCGAACGGTCGTCGCCGGGAAGCAGGAGCGTCGCGCGGCCGCCGGCGCGGCGAACCGCGTCGACGTAGTTCTCCGGGAGCCCGTACCCGCCCACCTTCCAGTTGGTCACGCGCCCGGGGCGGAGGTGGTACGAGACGATGCCGATCGTCGGCCAGGCTCCGGATGCCATGCCACCGAGTGTAGCCCTGGGGCGGTGGGCGGCCGGCCTAGAACTCGAGGTTGCAGTTCTCGCAGAGGAAGACCACTCCGCGCACGTTGAGGCTGTGCCCGCCGCATCGTGGACACCGGCGACAGGTGCCGGCGACCGCGCAGTCGATCGGGTCGGTGGTCTCGCCGGGCTGGTCCCAGGTCGTCGTCCCCTCGGACGGCCGGGGGAGCTGGACCGAGAGCAGCTGGAGCGGTTCGTCGCCGCTCAGGAACCCGTGAGGATGCGCCGCCGCGCGCCCGATGATCAGACCGGAGCCGAGCGGCACGGGGCTCTCGGCCACGAGCGCCTGCCCGCCGCCCCGCAGGACCACGACCCACTCCTCGGAGTCGGGATGCGTGTGCGCGTACGCGATCTGGTTGGGCGTGAATCCCTGGATCGAGAGGTAATAGTCCGAGCCCTGGCTGATCGGCACCCTGCGGAACCCCGACGCGCACAGCGCCACGAGGTCCTCGGCCAGCATCCCGAACACACCGAGGTTGTCCAGGACCTCTGCGAGGTCGCCCACCTGATGCTTCGTCGCCTCGCCGGGGCCCACCTGGGTCGTCACATCCGAAGCTTGCCACTGTCCTCGGCGGCGTGCATCTCGGCGCCGGTTCGGCGGGGGCTATCATCGCGCCCGACGCCCGAGGACCGATCCTGGAGGGAACGATGACCACCGAGCTGTTGAACGTGGGCGGGGAACGGGTCCCCGCCGTCGAAGAGGGATCCTTCACCGTCATCGAGCCCGGGAACGGCTCCGCGCTCGCCGAGGTGGCCGAGGCGGGCCCGGAGGACGCCCGCGGGGCCGTCGACGTCGCGGTCCGGGCGTTCGAGGAGGGTCCGTGGCCCAGGACCTCGGCGACCGGACGGGGGCGTGTGCTGCTTCGTGCCTCGGTCCTGGTGAGGGAGCGGCTCGAGGAGCTCGCGCAGATCGAGGCGCGGAACGTGGGCAAGCCGATCCGCGACGCGCGGGACGAGATCGGGATCGTCGCCGACACCCTGGAGTACTGGGGCGGCGCGGCCAACAAGATCTTCGGCGAGACGGTCCCGGTCCAAGACCCCGGTCTCGACGTCACGCTCCGCGAACCCGTGGGCGTCTGCGCCCTCATCACGCCGTGGAACTTCCCGCTCGTGATCGCGACGTGGAAGATCTCGCCGGCCCTCGCATGCGGGAACACGATCGTCGTCAAGCCGGCGTCGCTCACGCCGCTCTCGTTGCTGCGGCTCGCCGAGATCCTCTCGGAGGCCGGCCTGCCCGAGGGAACGATGTCCGTTCTGCCCGGGCCGGGGTCCACCGTCGGCAACGCCCTGGTGACCGATCCGAGGGTGTCCAAGGTCGGGTTCACGGGTTCCACGGAGATCGGGTCGGCGATCATGGCGCTGGCGGCCCGGAACATCACGCGGGTGTCGCTCGAGCTCGGGGGCAAGTCCGCGAACGTGGTATTCGCCGACGCGGACATGGACACGTGCGTCGAGCGTTCGATGTGGGCGGTGTTCGCGAACACCGGTCAGGACTGCTGCGCCCGTAGCCGCATCTTCGTGGAACGCCCCGCGTACGACGCGTTCATCGAGACGCTCGCCACGAAGACCGACGCGCTGCGCGTCGGCCAGCCGCTCTCCGAGGAGACCGATCTGGGACCGCTGGTGTCGGCGGGTCAGCGCGAGACTGCGCTCGAGTACCTCGAGATCGGCCAGAAGGAAGGTGCGCGCCTCGTCATCGGCGGCGACGTACCCGAGGTGCCGGACGGTGCGAACGGGTACTACCTGCGCCCCGCCATCCTGGCCGACGTCGACAACGCGTGGCGCGTGGCGCAGGAGGAGATCTTCGGGCCGGTGGCGTGCGTGATCCCGTTCGACACCGAGGAGGAGGCGATACGGCTCGCCAACGAGACCGAGTACGGGCTCTCCGGTTCGATCTGGACGCGCGATCTGGGTCGAGCGATCAGGGTCGCGAAAGGGATCCGGACCGGCGTCCTGAGCGTCAACTCGTCGCACAGCGTGCACACCGAGGCCCCCTTCGGCGGCTACAAGCGGAGCGGCATCGGTCGCGAGATGGGGATGCACGCGGTCAACCTCTACACCGAGGTCAAGAACGTGTACTTCTCGGAGGCGTAGCGAGCCGCCTTTCGGCCGTTCAGGTGGCCGAGCCGCCGTGCCGCAACACCGTCGCGGGTCGGGAGGATGCTCGATCCCGCGGGTCAGGCTCGCTTGCCATCGAGGTGTTGGAGGAGATCGTGGGCAGCCAGTTCGACCTCCTTGTGCCGCCACTCCGCGGCTCGGTACTGACAAGCGATCAAGCCGGTCCGGTGCACCCGGCGGAAGTCCCCGTAGACGAAATCCGTACCTGGCCTTGGTGTCCTCACTCGCACCTTCCGTCAGACCGAGGTACCACTCGGCGTACTCTTCCCATGAGTGCGACTCCAGGAAGGCGTTCTCATCGGCGGCCTTCGGCTGGGCCTCGCCCCAATCGCTGTCGAGCACGTACTGATGAGCATCGATCAGCCGCCTCGCGTGAGCCACGGCGGGCTTGTTGACGGAATACGAGGCCACGATCCCCGAGTCTACGCGGAAGGCCTACGTCGCATCGATCGCGCCGAACCGAGCCACGCACCTGCGTACGAACAGTGCGCGCTCGTCGATCGAGCTCCGGGGGACGTCGACGAGCGTGTAGCCGGACCGTTCGTAGACATCCCTCAGCGTGTGGCCGAACGACACCGTGTCGTCGAACGACATAATCCTCTCTTCGTCGGTCTGGTAGATGTCGCTCCACGGTTCGAGGAAGAACACCTGAGGCCGATACCGGTAGACATCACGGCCTCGAGGCACGGCGTTGGATCGGTGCCGGCTCGAACGGCATAGACGATGCAGTCCGGGATCCCGCGGTCGAAGATGTCCGTTTCCCCGGACGTGCGAGCCATCGCGTATTTCTTGATCGACCGCTGCAAGAGCAGGTGCACGAACAGGGATGCGTCTTGATCCCAGGTACCGCTCCCACCGGTCGCACGCTGCTCCGCCAGGATCTCTCGCGCGGGTTCGTCCACGCACCTGAACTCGTTGCCGAGTCGGCCCAGGATGGCGGTCTTCCCCGACCCCGGCGCACCGGTGAGGATGAACAGGTTCGACGCAACGCCCTCGCCCGGCATCACTCCCGATCTCCGTGTGTCAGACGCTGCGGTCGTAGCGTTCGCGCTCCCACTCGGTGACGGTCTCGCGCCAGGCCTTCAGCTCCCACGCCCTGGAGGTGGCGTAGTAGTCGCTGAAGTCCTTCCCGAGCGCCTCGCGGAGCGCCGCGTCCTCCTCGAACGCGCGAAGCGCGGCCTCGAGCGAGCCCGGCAGCTCCGGCCGGTCGAGCGCGTACGCGTCTCCCGCGATCGGCGCGGGCGGGGGGGCGTCCCCCTTGATCCCGTCCGCGGCCGCGGCCGCGATCGCGGCGAGCACCAGGTACGGGTTCGCGTCGGCGCCCGGACGCCGGCATTCGAACCGCCACAGCTCGGGACGCGCGGAGCGGATCGCGCGGACGGCGCACGAGCGGTTCTCGTAGCCCCACGTCGCGTTGATCGGCGCGAACCAGCCGGGCACCAATCGCTTGTACGAGTTGATCGTCGGGTTGAGGAGCAGCGATGCCGCCGGCAGATGCTCGATTACGCCGGCGACCGCCGAGGAGAACGGGGGCGCCAGCTCGGCGGACTGGTCCGCGCCGGCGAACGCGTTCGTCCCGTCTCGCCACAGCGAGAGATGGACGTGGCCGCTCGAGCCCTCCTCGCCGGGGTTCGTCTTCGCGAGGAAGCTCGCACGCAGACCCATCGACGCCGCGACCTGCTTCACGCCGAACTTCAGCAGCGCGGCGTCGTCGGCCGCCGCCAACCCCCGCCGCGCCTCGACGTTCAGCTCGAGCAGGCCGGGTCCGGCCTCCGTGTGCACCGCGGACAGCTCGATCCCGAGGCCGTCGAGCGCCGGCATAAGCTCGTCGAGGAAGCGTCCGTAACGTCCGATCTCGTTCAGGCTGTAGCTGATCCCGCTCGACGCCGGCGCGCCCTCCTCGTCCCAGATCCGGATCTCGTACTCGATCGCGGCCATGACCTCGAAACCGATCGCGTCGACGTCCTCGAGCACGCGACGGAGGACCTCGCGTGAGG
>DAIOFZ010000041.1:0-4599 GCA_036745475.1 Actinomycetota bacterium
GAGATCAAGGAGACCAAGAACCGCACCTCCGAACGTATCCGCGCCCTGATCCGAGACCTGCACCGGTCGCCCCTGGGGCGCGCCGGCCTCGGGGAGGCGATCCGTGGGTTCCTCGCCGAGATGGCGCGCGAGTCCGACGTTCGGTTCCATGCCGACATCGACGAGGTGGACGTGCCGGCGCCGATCGCCCTGCTGCTCTACCACAACGCCCGTGAGGGCGTGATGAACGCGCTCGCGCACGCGAAGGCCTCGAACATCTGGGTCGCGATCGAGCAGAAGGGCGAGGAGGGCGACGAGGTCGAGATGACCCTGCGGGACGACGGGGTCGGGTTCGACGTCGAGGCGCCGGGCCCCGAGGGGCACTACGGGATGACGATGATGCGCGAGCGGGCGACCGTCGGTGGCGGCACGTTCGCGATCCAGAGCGTCCGCGGTGAGGGCACGACGATCACCGTCCGGTTCCCGACGTCCTGGCTCCAGGAGGAAGAAATCCAAAGTCAGGGAGACGCTCAGGCTCCCGCGTTGCCGCCCGCCGGTGCTTCCCGCGGCGCAGTCCCGAGCCCGCCTGCCTCGCCGACGGAGTCCATCCCCGCATAGCCGCGACGATCAACCACGTCAGCCCCGCGTAGACGAGGATGTCGCCCACGCTCACGGCCTGACCGATCGGCTCCGGGACGGCGATGACGTCGGCGAGGAAGGTGAAATGGTCGTCATCGGTCAGCAGGTGGTGCTTTTGCTCTGGCTCGTGCCGCAGAGAGGCGAGCACGTCCTCCTGACCCGAGTCGATCAGGGCTTGCGCGCTCGCCGGCATGCCTCCGTTCACCAGGATCACGGTCATGTTGCAGGCCAGCCCGACCACCACCAGCAGCATGCCCGGCATCCGAACGTTCACCAGCCCGAACGCCAGCAAGAGCGAATACGACAGCGCGAGCACCGCGGTTCGGATCACGAGGTCGATGCCGGTGACAGCCTCGGGCAGCGGGATGAACTGGATGCCGAGTCCCAGGAGGACGAGCCCCCACCACCGGGGTCGGAGCGCCTCGAGGCGGTGCACCCGTCCACCGAAGAGGTAGCCGAGGCAGACGGACAGCACGAGGACGGCAAGCAGGAGCTTCATCGGTAGAGAACGGAGGGTGCCATGCGCCGCGGCCCGTGTCCAGGACGGGACTAGCATCCCGGCGTGGCCAGGATGGTGCCGTTCCCGATGCTCCCGACCGACAGCGCCGCCGAACGCCGCCTCTACGAGGGATTCCTCGGACAGCTCGACGACGCGTTCGTGATCTACCACTCGGTGGACTGGGTCGTGGGCGGGCGAGCCGGTCCGGACGAGGGCGAGGCCGATTTCGTGATCACGCACCCGGATCTCGGGCTGCTCGCACTGGAGGTCAAGGGAGGGCGGGTCGCTTACGACCCGGCCATGAAGCGCTGGACCCAGACCGGCCGCACGGGGACGCATGAGCTGGACGAGGACCCGTTCCACCAATCGAAGGGTGCGATGCATTCGCTCGTGCGGATCCTCGAGGGCCAACCGGGATGGGATCGGTGGAAGCCCAGCTACGGGTTCGGGGTGGCGTTCCCTGACGGGAGGTACGAGACAGCGGCGCACCCCGGCGCGCCCGCCGAGATCGTGATCGATCGCAACGACCTCGCGCGGCTCGCCGAGCGCGTCGCCGAGGTGATGCGGACGTGGGCGCGTGCGGGGCGACGCTTCGGCGCGGAGGGCATGGAGGCCGTCTCGAAGGCCCTCGGGTTCAGCGTCGAGATCCGCACGCCGCTCAGGCTGCGGTTCAACGAAGAGGACAAGAAGATCGTCGAGCTCACCTCGGACCAGGCCTGGGTGCTCGCGTTCGTGCTCCATCGGCGACGCGCGGCCGTGACCGGGCCGGCGGGGAGCGGCAAGACCGTGCTCGCGGTGTCGGTGGCGGAGCAGCTCGCCACCGCCGGCCACCGGACGCTGCTCACGTGCTTCAACCGGAGGCTCGGAGAGCATCTCCGCGCATCCGTCGGAGGGTTCGGCGGGATCGACACCGCGACCTTCCACCAGCTGTGCGTGCAGCTGGCGACGGAGGCCGGGGTCGACCTGCCTCCGGAGGAGGCAGGGCCCGGTTCTCCGTACTTCGAGCATCGGCTCCCCGAGGCGCTCGCCGAGGCCGCGAGCCGCCTGGGGCCTCGGTACGACGCGATCGTGGTCGACGAGGGGCAGGACTTCCGCGAATGGTGGTGGCCCGCCCTACTCTCGCTGCACACCGACCCCGACGCCGGGCTCCTGTACGTGTTCGCCGACGACAATCAGAACCTCTACGGGGGAGCGCTGCCGGTAGGCGAGGAGGACACCATCGGACCGATCTCGCTCAACCTTCGGAACACGAAGCAGATCGGCGAGTTCGTCTCGGTCTTCTACAAGGGCGAGCAGGAGCCGATCGCCCGGGGGCCCGAGGGCGAGCCCGTCCAGATCCTGGGGTACGGCGGCGAGGACGATCTCGAGCATCTCCTCGCGGTGGTCCTGCGGAACCTGGTCGAGGAGGAGCACGTCCCGCTCGAGGACATCGTCGTGCTGACGCCATCGGGAGCCGGCAAGAGCCGCCTGCGCAGCACGGGGAACGTCGACGGCTACCGGCTGTCCGAGACCGTCGAGCCGGGCACCGTGCTCGCGACCAGCGTCCACGCGTTCAAGGGCCTCGAACGTCCCGTCGTGATCCTCGCCGAGCTCGGAGACAAGCACCTCGAGGACCTCCGGCAGTACCTGTACGTCGGTGGGTCGAGGGCGCGGAACCATCTCGTGGTCCTCGCGGCCGAACCCGTCGCGCGCGAGCTCCGAGCGATCACCGGCGTCACCGGTGCCTGAGACGTCGCTAGGCTGGTTGGGTGGCCGACCTCGGGTACTTCGGGCCTGACAGCGTCTCGTGGCGGGTGCATCGCGAGGTGACCGTCCTGTTCGGCGGGGCGCGGGCGGTGCTCATGCAGGCGGCGCACCCGCTCGTGATCGCCGGGGCGCGCGAGAGCGGCTTCTACGAGCGGAACCCGTGGAAGCGGCTCCAGCGGACCCTGGTCCTCACGTACACGATCACGTTCGGGTCCAAGGCCGAGGCCGATGCCGCCGCCGAACGGATCAACGACGTCCACGCCCGCGTGAAGGGCATCGACACAGAGACCGGCCTGCCGTACGACGGGCTCGACCCCGACCTCCTCCTGTACGTGCACGCCTGCCTGATCGAGAGCGCCCTCGTGTTCGAGCGCCTCACCGTGGGCCGGCTCGACGCGGCGGGTCGTCAGCGCTTCCACGAGGAGCAGATGCTCGCCGCCGAGATGGTGGGGATCCCGCGGACGGCGATCCCACCCACCGTCCCCGAGCTCCGCGCCTACTTGCAGGGCGTGTACGACTCGGGCATCCCTCGGGTCGGTGAGGCCGCGCGACGGGTGGCGGCGCTGTTCCACGATCCGCCGCGCGAGGCCGAATGGCGGCCGGTGCTGATCGGTGTGTCGAGGCTCGCGTTCGGCACGCTGCCGCCGGAGCTCCGCCGCCTTTACGGGATCGAGGTGGACCCCGGCCGACGGGCGGCGATGCGCGCGGCGTTCGCCGCGACCCGGGCGCTCCGGCCGCTCCTGCCGCCGCGGTTCCGCTTCATCGCGCCGTACCAGGAGTGGCGCTCGGGGAGGTCGGGACAAGTACGGGACCTACGCCGTTCGGTCGGTGTCCGTGTGGACGCGGCGCGCAGCCTGGGTGGCGAGGCGCCGAGCGCACCTCGCTAGACTTCGCGTGTGGACGGGATCGAGGGCGTCCTGCTCGACATCGACGGCGTCCTCGCCGTGTCGTGGGAACCGCTGCCCGGCGCGATCGACACGCTCGGATGGTTGCGTTCGCACGGGGTCCCGTTTCGGCTGATCACGAACACGACGACCAAGACTCGCGCGGACCTCGCGACGACCCTGCGCGATGCCGGGTTCGACGTCCGTCACGACGAGCTGATCACCGCGGTTGCCGCCACCGCGCGGTACCTCCGGGCCAACCATCCGAACGCGCGCTGCTTCCTTCTGTCCGACGGTGACGCGGCCGACGACCTCGAGGGCGTCGAGCTGGCCGACCTGGAGGTCGCCGACGTCATCGTGCTGGGCGGGGCGTCCGAGGGCTTCACGTACACGACGATGAACCGCATCTTCGGCAGGCTCATGGGCGGCGCGACCCTCGTCGGGATGCATCGGAACCTCTACTGGCGGACGAGCGACGGCCTCGAGCTCGACGCGGGCGCCTACATCGCGGGGCTCGAGGAGGCGACCGGACGCCGGGCGGTGGTCTGCGGGAAGCCGTCGGCGCCCTACTTCGACGCCGCGCTCGCGATGCTCGGCGTCCCCCGGGAGGGCGCGATCATGGTCGGCGACGACATCGTGAACGACGTCCGTGGAGCGCAGGTCCTCGGTCTGCGAGGCGTGCTCGTGCGGACCGGGAAGTTCCTGCCGGAGGACCTCGCGAGGGTGGCGGACCCGCCGGACCACGTGCTCGAGACGATCGCCGACCTCCCGGACTTGCTGGGCGTGTCCTAAGGGTCGAGCCTCCGTCGAACGGGGTGTGCCGGTAGGCTCGGGTCGTGGACCCCGAACGCA
>DAIOFZ010000041.1:4699-16775 GCA_036745475.1 Actinomycetota bacterium
GAGCCTCCGTCGAACGGGGTGTGCCGGTAGGCTCGGGTCGTGGACCCCGAACGCACGCGCCAGGCTCGCCGGCTGTTCGCGGGGATCGCGCCCGAATACGACCGGATGGGTTCGGTGCTCTCGTTCGGGCAGGACCCGAGGTGGCGCCGCTTCCTCGTGTCGAAGGTGAACGCCATCCCCGGCTCGTGGGTGCTCGACGTCGCTACGGGGACCGGACTGGTCGCGCGCGAGCTCGCGAGCAAGAACGTGCGCGTCGTCGGCCTGGACCAGAGTCCGGCGATGGTGGCCCGGGGTGTCGAGGCCGTTCGCCGACGGGGGCTCGACGAGCGGGTTCGGTTCACGATCGGGCAGGCACAGGCCTTGCCCTTCGCCGACGATTCGCTCGATGCGGTCGCGTTCACCTACCTGCTGCGCTACGTCGACGACCCCGCCGCGACCGTTGCCGAGCTCGTCCGCGTCCTGCGGCCGGGCGGCGTCATGGCCTCGCTCGAGTTCCACGTGCCGCCCGAGCCCTGGGCTCGGGCGGGATGGTTCGCGTACACGAGGTCGGCGATGCCGCTGGTGGGATGGACCGTGTCCAACGAGTGGTACCGGACCGGTCGGTTCCTCGCGCGAAGCATCACGGAGTTCGTCGAGCGGTACCCCCTGCCCGTCCAGGTCCGTTGGTGGCAGGAGGCGGGGATGCGTCGCGTGCGGACGAAGCTGCTGAGCAGCGGCGCCGCCGTCGTGACGTGGGCGGTGAAGTCGACACCCGTCCTGGGCGAGGCGTCCGAGGATCTCGCCCACCCCGATGGGTGAGACCGCCGACCGGCCGGCGTTCTACGCGCTCAGCCCCGGCGGGTGGCGCGACTACTGGTCGCTGCTCCATCCGCCGTACACCGCGTGGCACCTGTCGTACGTGGTCATCGGGGCCTGCGTCGCGCCGGTGGTCGACGTGGGCTGGTTGGTCGAGACGCTGGTGGCGTTCTTCCTCGCGATGGGCCTGGCAGCCCACGCGCTCGACGAGCTCAACGGGCGGCCGCTCCGAACGCGCATCCCCGACGGCGTGCTGTGGGCGATCGCGGTCGTCGGCCTCGGGGGCGCGATCGGCCTGGGGATCCACGGGACGATCGTGATCTCGCCGTGGCTGTGGGCGTTCATCGGCGTCGGAGGGTTCCTGGTCGTCGCGTACAACCTCGAGCTGTTCGGCGGTCTGTTCCATTCGGACGTCTGGTTCGCCCTCGGGTGGGGTGCGTTCCCGGCGCTCACCGCGTACTTCGCGCAGACGGGGTCGATCAGGGTCGAGGCGATCCTCGTCGCGGCCGGATGCGCGGCGATCTCGGCCGCGCAACGCGTGCTCTCGACCCCAGTCCGCCGACTGCGTCGGACGGTCACCAGCGTCAGCGGCGAGCTCGTCACGACCGAGGGGGAGCACGAGCCGCTGGACGCCTCCTCGCTTCGCCGTGCTCCCGAGGGGGCCCTCCGCTGGCTGTCCGCCGCCGTCCCACTGATCGCGGCCGGGCTGCTCGTCGCCAGGATCTAGCGACGGCGGGCTGGCGGAGATGCCTGTCCGTTCGTTAGATGGACGGGTAGCGGAGCGGGAGGCCGCGCACGCCGGCCGGGGCGGCAACGATGCTCCAACCCCCGAGGCTCGAGACGACGAGCCGATCCAGGTTAGGTCCCGAGAACGCTACGTTCGCGGGCTGGTTCAAGACGACGCCGTCGGGGTCGTCGGCGAACACCTCGACGGTTCCCCCCGGCGAGATCCGGTAGATCCGATCCGGCCGGTAGCACCCGACGAACATCGTCCCGTCCTCCGCGAGCGCGATGCCGTCCGGCTGCGAACCGGAGAGGTCGACGAACGGCTCCGGTCGACCGGCGCCCCCGTCGTCCTTGATCGGGACCCGGACGACGGCGCGACCGTGCGACTCGACCACGAGCAACGCCTCGCCGCCAGCGGTGAGGCAACATCCGTTGGGGAAGCGGGGGGTCGCTTCGGTCCAGGCCTCGGTTCTGCCGCCAGGCGCGATCCGGTAGACGACTCCGTCGTCGTCCCCCCACTCACCCGAATCCGTCACGTACAGGTTCCCTCTGTCGTCGAACGCCGCGAAGTTCGGGACGCGCATCGGTCGCCCGGCCGTTCCGTTCGAGTAGGTCGCGAGCTCGCCCGTCGTCGCCGACACACGAGCGACGGCGGCGTTCCCGAAGTCGCACGCGAAGACGTCGCCCGAGCCGGCCACCGCCACGCCGTAGATGAAGCCCCCGGTGGACGCGATCTCGTCGAGCGCGCCGTCCCGGCCGATCCGGTAGATCTGGCCGGCCTCGCCGCCTGCGTACAGGACACCGTCCGTGCCGACCGCGATCCCTTCGGGATGGTCGAGACCGGTCGCGAGCGTCTCGAAGCCCTCGAGCGCTGCCACGCTCAGACCGCCGCGTCGAGTCGCGCCAGCAGGTCCGGAACGTCCGACTCGCGCGCGCCCTCGCCCGCGATCTGGATCGTCACGACCGTGGAGCCCTCGTGCCACATCGCGAGGAACATCCGGGTCTCGTTGTGGCAGCAGGGGTTGGGTTCGTGCACCAGGACGACACCATTCCTCGGGACCCGGAGACCGGCGTTCGGAGCCGCGTCGCCGATCACCTCGTCGGCGTGATCCCGCAGCCACGCGACGTAGGCGGCGGCGCCTCGGGGGGTCTCGAACGAGAGCACGCGGGCGAGCATGCGACGCCGGCCACCCCGCACGCGGCTGAACTGCCGCTGGGTCCCGCCGACGTAGCCGGCCTCGTCGAGCAGGGTTTGCAGACCCGCGACGTCGACGGCGTCCACCGCCACCGAGTCGGCGTTCAGGTCGATCGGATCGGCGGGACGCCCGGGCAGCGCCGTCGGCGGGATCGGCTGGAGCGCGGAAGCCGGTCCCCTCGTCCCGGATGAGGCCGATGTTGGTTGCTCGGAGGCGCATGCGGATCCGAGCAGCGCCGACACCACCAGGATAGCCACGATCCCGACCTCGGCGATCCGCCCGCGCAACGGTTGCCCTCCCGCGAAAGTGGCACGGTTTCGGCGTTCGGCGCATGATACGGCGTCATCCAGGCATGGACGAAGGGGGAGGCATGACCGATATCGACCGCATCCTCGCAGGCCGCTACGACCGCCGTGGTTTCATGCGCATGGCGGGGGCGACCACGCTCGGGGCAGCCGTGCTCGCGGCGTGCAAGCAGGCGGAGGACAACGGCGGGGCCGCCACGGGGACGGGCGGCGCGCCCGGATCCCACCCACCGATCGAACAGGAGCCAGGGGACCTTGCGGTCTTCGACTGGTCCGGCTATGGCAACGGCGACTATTACCCGGACAAGGAGCGGTTGGGGCTGTGGCAGCAGTACGCGGATGACACCGGTGACACCCCGCAGTTCGTCCTGTTCGAGAACGACGACGCCGCGTACACGAAGGCCGTCGCGGGCACGGTGGACTTCGACGTCGTCCACCCGTGCGGCTACAAGTATCAGGACTGGGTCGACCTCGGCGCCATGCAGCCGTGGGACACCTCGCTGATCTCGAACTACAGCCAGCTGAATCCGAAACTGATGGAGTTGGGGGTGGTCGACGGGAAGCAGTACTTCATCCCGCTCGACTGGGGCTTCATCGCGCCGCTGGTCAACACGGACCACGTCGACGTACAGGAGGAGACGTTCGGCATCTTGTTCGACGACCGATACGCGGGGAAGATCTCGTGGGTCGACACGTCCAACATGATGTACATCGGGGGCCTGTTCCTCGGCGTCCCCGATCCGTTCGACATGACCGATGACGAGCTCGCCGAGACCCGGGACTTCCTGATCTCCAAGAAGCACCTGGTCAAGTTCCTGTGGAACCAGTCCTACGACTTCTGGCTGTCGTTCAAGAAGGAGGAGGTCTGGATCGGCTACTCGTGGCCGGACACCGTTGGCTACGCGGACGCCGCCGGCATGAACTACCTGTACATGACGCCCAAGGAGGGCCGCGTGTCCTGGGTGTGCGGGATGGGCCTGGCCGCGGACACGCAGAACTACTTCCACGCGCACGACTACGTGGATTCCTGGGCGAGCAAGAAGGCGGCCGAGTTCCTCATGGCCTGGTACTACTACGGGCACACGAACACAACGGCGGACATCTCGGTGGTCCCGCCGGGTGTCGTCGATGCGCTCGGGCTCGACGACCCCACGGTCCTCGACCCGCCGAATGCCATCCCAGAGTCGTACATCCCACGCCGGGACGTGTACCAGCAGTACTGGACCGAGGTGACCTCGGCCTGAGGTCGCGGGCCTCCGAGCGCCGGTAACGGCGGTGGCCACCGGCGAGTCCGCCGTCCCGGCCAAGCGGTGGCGACGGCGGGAGCGAGGCGTCACCGCCGGGCTGCTGTCGGCGCCGATGCTCTGGCTGGTGCTGTTCTTCCTGGCGCCGGTCGTCTACGTCGCGATCTACAGCGTCGGCGGCATCAAGCTGTTCCCGATGGACACCGGCGTGATCTCGCTCGACGACTGGAGCCGCTTCCTGGGCGGCGGCTCGATCTACCTGAGCCTGTTCTGGAAGTCGGTCCGGATGTCACTCACGGTCTCGATCGCGGTCGTGCTGCTCGCGTACCCCGTCGGCTACTTCCTCGCGCTGGTCGTCCGGAAGCTCAAGTACGTGCTGCTCCTGGTGATCATCGTCCCGTTCCTGACGAGCTTCCTGCTGCGGGTGTTGGCGTGGAAGGTCATGCTCGGCGACCGCGGCGTCTTCAATTCGTTCCTCGTCTCGCTCCATGTGCGCCCCGCCGACGATCCGATCGAGTGGCTCCTCTACAGCCAGTTCACGGTCATGCTCGTGCTCGCGTACGCGTGGATTCCGTTCGTGGCACTGCCCATCTTCGTGAGCCTCGACAACCTGGACCGGAGCCTGCTCGAGGCCGCGAGCGACCTGGGATGCAGCCGGTTCCGGACGTTCTGGCGGGTGACGCTGCCGCTCAGCCTGCCCGGCCTGATCGCGGGCTTCGTCTTCGTCTTCGTCCCGACGATCGGTGAGTTCGTGACGCCGCTGCTGGTGGGCGGCACCAGCGGCTACATGTACGGCAACGCGATCCAAGACCTGTTCACCCGCGGCCTGGACTGGCAGACGGGCTCGGTGCTCGCCATGTTCCTGCTGCTCGTCGTGGCGGGCCTGATGATGATCTTCGGCCGGTACGTGCAGGTGCGTTCGGTGGCGGCGGACTGATGGAGATCGCGACTTCCCGATCGGGGCGGATCCTCCTCACGGTGTTCTTCTGGATCCTCGTCGTGTTCCTGTACCTGCCGATCGCCGTGCTCGCGCTGTTCTCGTTCAACGACGGTGATCCGTCGTTCCCGCTGACAGGGATCACCACCCACTGGTACGGGGACGTCCTGTCGAACCACGTTCTGACCACGGCGCTCTTTCGGAGCACGGTGGTCGCCACCGTGTCCAGCCTGATCGCGGTGGCGCTCGGCGTCATGACGTCGTTCGCGCTGATCCGGCGGCGGTTCTTGGGCAAGCCGATCGTCTCGGCCCTGGTGTTCTCGCCGCTCGTGATCCCCTACCTGGTGTTCGGGATCTCGTTGCTGCTGATCTTCACGCTGGTGGACAAGGTGCTGTCGGAGGCGTTCGGGGTGTACTTCGGGCTCGGCCTGCACAGCGTCGTGATCGGGCACGTCGTGGTAGCCCTGCCGTACACGATCCTCACGATCCTGCCGCTCCTCGAGCGGCTGAGCGTGTCGCTGGACGAGGCGGCCAAGGATCTGGGAGCGAGCCCGCGCGAGACCTTCCGGCGGGTCACCCTTCCCCTGTTGATGCCGGCCCTCATCTCCGCGTTCCTCGTGGCGTTCACGCTGTCCTTCGACGAGTTCGCGATCGCGTCGTTCCTGTCCGGGAGCCAGCAGACGTGGCCGGTCTACCTGTTCGCGCAGCTCCGAGTCCCGCGCCTGCTGCCGCAGCTGATCGCGGTCTCCTCGGTCGTGTTCCTCGGGTCCCTGCTCCTGATCCTGTCGGCCGAGATCGGCCGCCGCCTCGCACAGCGTCGGTACGGCGCGGAGTACTCGCGGGGCGGGTTCGCGGCGTAGTCTCAGCCTTCGGCGGAGGGCCGGGTAGGCTGGGTGGACGTGCCCGCCTCGACGATCGGTGAGCTGCGGGCGGCCGGATACCCCGACCGCACCGTGAAGGAGGAGCTCCGCGCGAACCTGCTCGAGCGGCTCGGCTCGGGCGTCCCCCTGTTCCCGCAGGTCGTGGGTTTCGAGGACTCCGTGCTCCCGGTGCTCGAACGCGGACTCCTGGCCGGCCACGACCTCGTGATGCTCGGCGAGCGGGGACAGGCCAAGACTCGTCTGATCCGCCAGATCGTCGAGCTCCTGGACGAGCAGACCCCCGCGATCGCGGGGTGCGAGGTGAACGACCACCCGTACCACCCGATCTGCGCGGCCTGCCGGGCACTGCTCGCCGAGGACGGTGACGCGGCGCCGATCAACTGGATCGGCCGCGAGGACCGCTACGCCGAGAAGCTCGCGACGCCGGACACGAGCGTCGCCGACCTGATCGGCGACGTCGACCCGATCAGGGTCGCCGAGGGCCGGTACCTCGCGGACGAGCTCACGATCCACTACGGGATGATCCCGCGGACCAACCGAGGGATCGTCGCGATCAACGAGCTCCCGGACCTGCCCGAACGCATCCAGGTCGCCCTGTTCAACATCCTGGAGGAGCGCGACGTCCAGATCCGCGGCTACCGGATCCGGCTCCCGCTCGACCTCCTCCTCGTGGCGACGGCCAACCCCGACGACTACACGCACCGCGGCCGGATCGTCTCGCCGCTCAAGGACCGGTTCGGCACTCAGGTGCGGACGCACTACCCGGAGTCGCTCGAGGACGAGATCGCGATCATGGAGCAGGAGTCGCGCGCCTGGGAGGGCGACGTCCCGGTCCGGGTCCCGGTGTACCTCGAGGAGATCCTCGCGGCGTTCACGGCCGAGCTCCGGCGTTCGCCCCACGTCAACCACCGCAGCGGCGTGAGCGTGCGGTACTCGATCGGCAACCTCGAGACGCTCTCGGCAGCCGCGATCCGGCGGGCGGCGCGGACCGGCGAGCCCGAGGCCGTTCCGCGGGTGTGCGACCTCCCTGCTGTCGTCGAGGCTGGCCTCGGGCGGGTTGAGTTCGACACGATCGAGGAGGGCCGCGAGGAGGAGATCCTGTCCCGGGCCCTCAAGACGGGCGAGCTCCAGGTGTTCCGCCGGCGGCTGTCCGGCTTCGACTTCCAGCCGATCCTGTCGCGGTTCGCGCAGGGGTTCGAGGCCGAGACCTCGGACCTGCTTCCGGCGAGCGAGCTGCTGGCGCAGTTCGGCGAGCTCCCCGGCTTGTCCAAGCTGCTGCAGCGTCTGGGCGTCGAGGAGGAGTCGCCCGGCGTCGCGGCCTCCGCGCTGGAGTTCGCGCTCGAGGGCCTGCATCTGTCGCGCCGGCTCAACAAGGACCTGGAGGCGCGGGCGGGCCGGAGCCGGTACCGGTCGGCCGACCCCGACGCGTAGCGGCGCTCCGCGGCTCGCACCCCGTAGGATTCGGCCGCCGTGACCGAGATCCACCGCTACGTCGGGTTCGTCGTCGTCGCGATCTTTGCGATCGGGTGGCTCTTCGGCCTGGTCCTGTGGGTCTCGCGCCGAGAGGCCGGGGACTGGTTCTGGCGATGGCTCGTCGCCGCGCAGACCGTCGCCATCCTCCAGGCGCTGATCGGCGTGATCCTGCTGATCGCCGGCCGCCGCCCCACCACCGCGCTGCACTACGTCTATGGGTTCGGGCCGATCGTGGTCTTCGCGATCGGCCATGTCCTGGGCAGGGAGGAGCTGTTCCGCACGAGGCCGTGGATCCCGTTCGCCATGGCGTCGTTCATCTCGTTCGGCCTGTCCCTGCGAGCGCTCACAACCGGCCTCGGCACCGGCTGAGCGGAAGCAAACGTTCCACCGCGGCGGACGTAGGCTGGTCGGGTGCAGGCCCGCTACTCGCGCTGGGACGACACGCAGGATCCGTTCGGCCCCGAGCTGTCCGCGGGTGAGCTGCTCGAGGAGCTGTCCGACGACGCGCTGTCGGGTCTCGGGATCGATGGCGCGCTCTCGCGGCTGCTGCGCCGCGGGATGCGGGGGAGCTTCGACGGGTTGGACGCGCTCCGCTCCCGGCTCCGCGAACGCCGCGCGCGGGAGCAGGAGAACCTCGACCTGGCGGGCCCGCTCGAGGAGCTCCGCGATCGGCTCGACGACATCGTCGATCGCGAGCGCTCGACGCTGTCGTTCAGGGGCGAGGACGACGCCCGGATGCGCGAGGCGTTCCTCGACGCGCTCCCGCCCGACGTCCCGGGCCGGATCGGGGAGCTGAGCGACTACCGGTTCGCCGACCCCGAGGCGCAGGAGGCCTTCGACGAGCTGTTGGAGCACATCCGCGAGCAGGTGATGGGCGCGTATTTCCGCAGCATGGCCGAGGGGCTGCGCTCGATGTCGGCCGAGGACCTCGCACGTTTCCGCGACATGCTCGCCGACCTGAACCGGATGATCGAACAGCGTGAGCGCGGCGAGCCCTACGACTTCGAGGGTTTCATGCAGCGCCACGGCGATCTCTTCCCCGGCAACCCGAGGACGCTGGACGAGCTGCTCGAGCAGATGGCCGCCCGGATGGCGGCGATGTCCCGGCTGCTCGCCTCGCTGTCGCCCGAGGAGCGCGCGGAGCTTCGGGCGCTCGCCGAGCAGGTCCTGCAGGACATGGATCTCGCGTTCGAGGTCGACCGGCTCGGTTCGAACCTGGCCTCGGCCTTCCCGGGCCTGGGGTGGGGAGAGGCGACGCTCTCCGGCGGCGACGAACCGCTGCCGCTCTCGGCGACGATCGACGCGATGGAACGGCTGCACGACCTCGAGGAGCTCGACCGCTCGCTGCGGGGCGACTATCCGGGCGCCTCGATCGACGACGTGGACGAGGACGCCTTGCGCCAGGCCCTCGGCGAGTCCGCGGTCCGCGATCTCCGCCGGCTGAAGGAGATCGAGCGCGCGCTGGAGCGCGCCGGACTCGTCTCGCGCGAGCGGGGGAGGCTCGAGGTCACCCCGAAGGGGGCACGCTCGATGGGGGAGCGGGCACTGGTCCGGGTGTTCGAGGAGCTCCGGCGGGACCGGGAGGGCGTGCACGAGGCCCGCGAGGCCGGCGGGCTCGCCGAGCCCACCGGGGCCACCCGGCCGTGGCGGTTCGGCGACGCCGGGCAGATCGCGGTCCAGCGGAGCGTGTTCAACGCCGTGGTCCGAGGCGGCCCCGGAGCCCGGGTGCGGCTCGAACCCGACGATCTGGAGCTGCTCGAGGCCGAGCAGCGCACCGAGGCGGCGACCGCGCTCCTACTGGACCTATCGTTCTCGATGCCGCTCCGCGGCCATGACGTCCACGCGAAGCGGATGGCCCTCGCCCTGCACGCGTTGATCGAGGGGCGCTATCCGCACGACACCTTGTACCTGATCGGCTTCAGCGACTACGCGCGCCGGATGCAACCGAAGGAGCTTGCGGCCGCGGGCTGGGAGCGCGTCTACGGGACCAACATGCACCACGCGTTCCACCTCGCCGGCCGGCTGCTCGCGCAGCACCCGCGCGCGACGCGGCAGGTGATCATGGTGACCGACGGGGAGCCCACCGCGCATCTCGAGGGGGAGCGTGCGCGCTTCGCGTGGCCGCCGATCCCCAAGACGATCCGTCTGACGCTCGCAGAGGCGACCAAGCTCTCGCGATCCGGCGTGACCCTGAACGTGTTCATGCTCGAGGACTCGCCGGGATTGATCGGCTTCATGGAACGGCTGGCCGAGCTCACAGGGGGGCGGGTCTTCCTGATGGACGACCGCGAGCTCGGGTCGTTCGTGCTGCGGGACTTCGTCCGCCGGCGGGCGTCCTAGCGGTCCAGCGCCGACGGACCGTCACGTCGCGCGGCCGTCCCACCACATCGTGGCGATCGGGTGCTCGAGGGCTCCGCGGCCCAGACCCCGCCCCGCCAGCGTTCGAGCGCGTTCACCGCTCGAGCTCCGACCGCACGTCGTCCGTGTGCTCACCGAGCCGGGGCGGGGGCATCCGGGCGGGCGGGACGCGGCCGTCGACGCGGATCGGATCGGCGACCAGCCGGAGCGATCCCCGTCCCGGGTCGTGGATGGTCTGGATCGTGGCCGCGCCCTCGGGGGACGCGAAGACCTCGTCGAGCGTTCGGACAGGCGCGCACGGGACCGACGCGGCCTCGAGCGCCGTGAGCCACTCGGCCGCGGGGCGTCGCGCGAGCTCCTCCGACACGATCGGGATCAGCCGCTCGCGGTTGCGTACGCGTGCCGCGTTGGTCGCGAACCGCTCGTCGGACGCGAGCTCGGGCCGCCCGATCACGCCGCAGGTCCGCTCGAAGAGCCGGTCGTTCCCCGCGGCCAGGATGAACGGCCGGTCGGCGGCCTCGAACAGCTCGTAGGGCACGATGTTGGGGTGCGCGTTGCCGAGCGGCTGTGGGACGAGATCGCCGAGCAGGTAGTTCGCGGCCTGGTTGACCAGCGCGGCGACGCTCGCGTCGAACAGCGACACGCTCACTCGAGACCCACGTCCGGTCACATTCCGCCCCAGGAGCGCCGCCTGGATCGCGTTACACGCGTAGAGCCCGCAGATCACGTCGAGGAGCGCGACCCCCACCTTCGTGGGTTCGCCACCCGGATGCCCCGTGAAGCTCATCAGGCCGGACAGGGCCTGGACGATGATGTCGTAGCCCGGGCGGGCGGTCTCGTCGCCCTCGCCGAACGCCGTGAGCGAGCAGTACACGAGGCCGGGCTGCTCCGCCGACAGCGAGGCATGATCGAGCCCGAACCGTTCCATCAGGCCGGGGCGGAAGTTCTCGACCACGACGTCGGAGGCGAGGGCGAGCCGGCGAGCGGCCCCTCGCCCGTCCTCGGTTCCGAGGTCGAGCGTGACCGAACGCTTGTTGCGGTTCAACGAGAGGAAGTAGGCGGCGTCCCCACCGACGAACGGCGGTCCCCACCCGCGCGTATCGTCGCCGGTCACGGGACGCTCGACCTTGACCACGTCGGCGCCGAGGTCGCCGAGCAGCATCGTCGCCAACGGACCCGCCAGCACCCGGGAGAAGTCCGCGACCCGGATCCCGGCAAGCGGGAGTCCGGTCGGGACGGCGTCGTCGGGTGGCAAGGAGCTCCTAGATGGGAGGTCAAACGAGCGGCGCCGCCGGAGCCCGAAGGCTCCAGCGGCACCAAGGGATTTGTACACCGGCCGCGGTCCGGCGGTCAAATCGTTCGTCCGCTTTTGTCACTCTTTGTCGACGGTGCCCGGCGACGGCCGAGCGATCGGATCGGTCGGTCTGCCCGGCCGGCGGCCGGGGGGTGGCCAACCGACGCGGAATCCGACACGATGACCTGCGTGAACGAGGAGAGCCTCCAGCGGGCCAACGCGTTCCTCGCCGCCGTCGCGGCCCGGGCGACGCCGGGCGAGCTCGTCGACCTCTCGCCGGCCGAGCTCGGCAAGGAGATCGGCGTGGTCGAGCCGCTCGCGGCCGCGAGGGCCGTCCGCGCCCTGCTCGCGCGGCGACGGCTCGAGGCTGTCGACGGCCGGTACCGCCTGCTGGACGTGACCCCGATCGAGGCGGGCGAACGCGAGCAGGTCCCGAGGCCCCGCCGGGCAGCCCGGCGCCAGCCGCGGCCGAGCCGGCAGGAGCCCGGCGGCCGCCCGACCTACTCCGAGCTCGGACGCGAGGTCGTCGAGCGCACGATCGAGCTCGGGCGCGAGGTGGGGACCCTGCGCGGCTCGCTGCGCGCGGCTCGTGAGGAGGCTCGGGAGTCCAGGGAGGCCTGGGAGGAGGCCGATCGCCGGGCCCAGCGGCTCTCGGTCAAGGTGAAGGAGCTCGAGGCGCGCGCCGAGATGGCCGAGACCAACCTGCGCACCCTGCTCGCCGCGGCCAGGGGCACGGGGCGCGACGCGACCCTGGGCGACACCGAGATGGAGGCGATCCTCGGCGTCCTCAAGGGCGAACCGGGCGAACCGGCCGAACCGGGCGAACCGGCCGAACCCGGCGAACCGGCCGAACCGGGCGAACCGGCC
>DAIOFZ010000042.1:0-15790 GCA_036745475.1 Actinomycetota bacterium
TGGACTTCAGGATAGGCCCGCCCGAAGCCGTGCCGGCGGCCGATGCCGATTTCGGTATCGGCTCCGTCGACGAGATCGCGGCCCACCTCGACAGATCGCGCCCCCCTACGTCGGCGAGAACGCCGCTGGCCTGTAATCCTGCTTACACCTGGGGAATACCGTGCCTGAGCAGCGCGTTGACTGGGCCAGACGACTCCGTTCAAGAGGAGAATCCGACATGGCACAGCTCGACACCCAGATCCTGCCGCTCCTGCCTCTCACCTCGGGCGTGGTCCTGCCGGGCATGGTCGTGACCCTCACGATCGAGTCCGACGAGGCCCGCCGCGCGCTCGCCGCCTCGGAGTCCTCCGGCGGCGAGCTCCTGCTCGTGCCCCGGATCGGCTCGAGCTACGCGAAGATCGGCACCGTCGCCAAAGTGGAGGACGTGGGCCGGCTGCGCAGCGGCCTCGAAGCCCTCGTCATCCGCGGCGTCGTTCGCGCCGTCGTCGGGACCGGCGTCGCCGGGACCGGCGAGACGACGTGGGTGCAGTTCGAGCCCCGTCCCGACCCCGAGATCCCCTCCGAGCGGTCCTTGGCTCTCGCGCGCGAATACCGGGCGGTGGTGGAGAACATCGTCGAGGCCCGGGGCGTCCCCGAGGTCGCCGACTTCCTCCGCGGCTTGTCCGACCCCGGTCAGGTCGCCGACACGGCCGGCTACTCGCCGGACCTGTCGATCGAGCGGAAGGTCGAGGTCCTGGAGACCCTGGACGTCGAGCAGCGGCTCGAGAAGGTCCTGGACTGGGCGAAGGAGGTCCTGGCCGAGCTCGAGCTGAAAGACAAGATCCGCACCGACGTCCGCGACGGCTTGGAGAAGAACCAGCGCGAGTACATCCTTCGCCAGCAGATGGACGCGATCCGCAAGGAGCTCGGCGACGAGTCGGGCGAGGGGATCGCGGAGGAGTACCGCAAGAAGATCGCCGACGCGAACATGCCCGAGGGCGCGCGCAAGGAGGCCGAGCGCGAGCTCGGCCGCCTCGAGGCGATGTCGGAGCAGTCGCCCGAGTACGGCTGGATCCGCACCTACCTCGATTGGATGACCGAGATCCCGTGGGACGTCCGCACGGAGGACAACCTCGAGATCGACGCGGCGCGCGCGATCCTGGACGAGGACCACACGGGCCTGTCCGACGTGAAGGACCGGATCGTCGAGTACCTCGCGGTGCGCAAGCTGCGCCAGGAGCGCGGGCTCGGGCCCTCGTCCGGCCGGGGTTCCGGCGCGATCCTCACGCTCGTCGGCCCTCCGGGTGTCGGCAAGACGTCGCTGGGCGAGTCCGTCGCGCGGGCGCTCGGTCGCAAGTTCGTCCGGATCTCGCTCGGCGGGATCCACGACGAGGCCGAGATCCGCGGGCACCGGCGCACCTACGTCGGCGCGCTTCCGGGCCGCATCGTCCGCGCCCTCAAGGAGGCCGGGACGAAGAACCCGGTCATGATGCTCGACGAGGTCGACAAGGTCGGCGCCGACTGGCGCGGCGACCCCTCGAGCGCGCTGCTCGAGGTGCTCGACCCCGCGCAGAACCACACGTTCCGCGACCACTACCTCGAGGTCGACCTCGACCTGTCCGAGGTGCTGTTCATCTCGACCGCGAACGTGTCCGAGACGATCCCGGGTGCGCTGCTCGACCGGATGGAGGTCATCCGTCTGGACGGCTACACAGAGGACGAGAAGGTCACGATCGCGCGCGACCACCTGCTCGCGCGGCAGGAGGAGCGCAACGGCCTGCGCTCGGAGGAGGTCGAGGTCACGGACGACGCGCTCCGGCAGGTCGTCGGCGACTACACCCGGGAGGCCGGCGTCAGGAACCTCGAGCGCGAGCTCGGCAAGGTGCTCCGCAAGGTGGCGACGCGGGTCACGAGCGGACAGGCGCAGGTTCCCGTTCGGGTCGGCGCCGCCGACGTCCGCGAGTACCTCGGACGGCCGAGGTTCTTCTTCGAGGCCGCCGAGCGCACGAGCGTGCCCGGCGTCGCGACCGGGCTCGCGGTCACCGGCACGGGTGGCGACGTCCTGTTCATCGAGGCCACGCGGCTCGAGGGCGACGGCAAGGACCCGCTGATGCTCACGGGTCAGCTCGGCGACGTGATGAAGGAGTCGGGCCAGATCGCGCTGAGCTACGTGCGCTCGCACGCTCGCGAGCTCGGGATCGACGCGTCGAATCTCGGCGGCCGGTTCCACGTCCACGTGCCCGCGGGCGCGGTGCCCAAGGACGGCCCGAGCGCCGGTGTCACGATGGTGACGGCGATCGCGTCGTTGCTCGCGGACACGCCGGTGAAGAGCACGGTGGGGATGACCGGCGAGGTGACGCTCCAGGGCCGGGTGCTGCCGATCGGCGGCGTCAAGCAGAAGGTGCTCGCCGCACATCGTGCCGGGCTCAAGGAGGTCATCCTGCCCAAGCGGAACGAGGGCGACCTCGACGACGTCCCCGAGCAGGTGCGCGAGGAGATCGCGTTCCATCCCGTCGAGACGATCGACGAGGTGCTCTCGATCGCGCTCGAGCGCGAGGACGCGGGAGCCGCGACGGCAGCCTAGGCTGCGTTCAGAGGATCACGGGTGTTCGGCGCGTCCCGCTCGGAGCGGGTCGCGCCGCTCGGGCTACTATCCGCACGATGGCGACCGCCGGGCGCACCATGCGGTTCGTGGAGGGGAGCCCGTTCCCCCCGATCGCGGAGTACGCGTTCCTGTCCGACCGCCAGGTCCAGGTGCTCATAGCGCCGAGCGGGAACGTCGAGTGGCTCTGTCTCCCGCGGCCCGACAGCCCCTCCGTGTTCGGGGCGATGCTCGACCGCTCCGCGGGCCTCTTCCGGGTGGGTCCGGCCGAGGTGACCGTGCCCGCCGGCCGCCGCTACGTCCCGGGGACGCTCGTCCTGGAGACGACGTGGCAGACGCGGACGGGGTGGCTCGTCATCCGCGACGCCCTCCTCGTCGGTCCCTGGTACGACGATACGCAGCGCCCCGTCGACTACCAACGGCCCCCCGGCGATCACGAGGCCGAACACATCCTGCTGCGCACGGTCCGTTGCGTGAACGGCCACGTCGAGCTCCTGATGGACTGCGAGCCTTCGCCCGACTACGCGCGGGCGGGCGCGAGCTGGGAGTACGAGACCGACGGCTACGGCCACGCGCTCGCGCGCATCGCGCCGGGCGACCTGCCGCTCCGTCTCACCGCCGATCTTCGGATGGGCTTCGAGGGCAAGCGGGCGCACGCGAACACGACGATGCGCGACGGCGACGAGCGGTTCGTCGCCCTGTCGTGGTCCGACCACGAACCGCCGCAGTCCTACGAGGACGCCGCCGACCGGATGTGGCGGACGCAGGAGTACTGGCGCGAGTGGCTGAACCACGGCGAGTTCCCCGATCATCCCTGGCGGATCCACCTGCAGCGCAGTGCGCTCACGCTGAAGGGCCTCACCTACGCGCCCACCGGCGCGTTGATGGCGGCGGCCACCACCTCGCTGCCCGAGGCGCCGGGCGGCGAGCGGAACTGGGACTACCGGTACTCGTGGATCCGTGACTCGACGTTCGCGCTGTGGGGCCTGTACACCCTCGGGTTCGATTCGGAGGCGGACGGGTTCTTCGAGTTCGTCGCCGATCGGTGCCAGGACGGCAGCGACCTCCAGGTGATGTACGGGCTCGGCGGCGAGCGCGACCTCACCGAATCCACCCTGCCGAACCTGACGGGGTACGAGAACGCGCAGCCGGTGCGGATCGGCAACGCCGCGTACTCCCAGAACCAGCACGACGTGTGGGGCGCGCTGCTCGACTCCGTCTACGTGAACGCGAAGTCCCGCGACCGCATGTCCGAACGCGTCTGGCCGATCGTCGTCGCGCAGGTCGAGAAGGCGATCGCGCACTGGCGCGAACCCGACCGCGGCATCTGGGAGGTCCGCGGCGAGCCGAGGCACTTCACCTCCTCGAAGCTGTTCTGCTGGGTCGCCCTCGACCGAGGCGCGCGCCTCGCTCGCCGTCGTGACGAGGAGGCGCTCGCGGAGAAGTGGCTCGCCGTGGCGGACGAGATCCACGCCGACATCTGCGCGAACGGCGTCGACGAGCGCGGCGTCTTCACGCAGTTCTACGGCACGACCGCGCTCGATGCCTCGCTGTTGCTCATGCCGCTCCTGCGGTTCCTGCCAAGGGACGACGAACGCGTTCGCGCCACCGTCCTCGCGATCGCCGACGAGCTCACGATGGACGGACTCGTCCTGCGCTACCGGGTCGAGCAGACCGACGACGGGCTGCCGGGGGAGGAGGGGACGTTCACGATCTGCTCGTTCTGGCTGGTCTCGGCGCTCGTCGAGATCGGCGAGCTTCTGCGCGCGCGCGCCCTCTGCGAGAAGCTCCTGTCCTTCGCGAGCCCCCTCAACCTTTACGCGGAGGAGATCGACGCAATGACCGGGCGCCACCTCGGGAACTTCCCGCAGGCCTTCACGCACCTGGC
Organism: Actinomycetota bacterium; assembly: GCA_036745475.1. GTDB lineage: Bacteria > Actinomycetota > UBA4738 > UBA4738 > HRBIN12 > DASSJM01. The sequence goes on from DAIOFZ010000042.1 coordinate 4,470, forward strand.
GCTCATCAACGCCGTGGTCCACCTGATCCAGGCGGAGATGCAGATGCGGCGAGGGTTCTCGATGGCGCACCAGATCGTCACCTAATGCGGGCGCTGGTCGCCGCCCCCGGCCGGCCCGCCAACATCGAGCTGCGCGAGGTGGAGGAGCCCGATCCCGCGCCGACCGAAGCCGTCGTCGAGGTCCGCGCGTCGTCCCTCAACCGCGGCGAGTGCAGCGCGCTGCAGGGCGCTGCCGACGGTTGGCGCCCCGGATGGGACGTGGCGGGCGTGATCGTCGAGCCGCCGGCCGAGCCATCGGCGGCGCAGCACCGGAGCCCCGAGGTCGGCGCCCGCGTGTTCGGGTGGGCGAACGGCGGCGGGTGGGGGGAACGCGTCGCCGTGCGCTCGGACCATCTGGCCACGCTTCCCGAGCAGGTGTCATTCGAGGTTGCCTCGACCCTGCCGGTGGCCGGACTCACGGCGATGGGCGCGCTGGCCTTCGTGGACCCGCTCGAGGGCCGTCGCGTTGCCATCACCGGCGCGGCCGGCGGCGTCGGCCGCTTCGCAGTACAACTCGCGCACGACGTGCACGCCGACGTGACCGCGATCGTCGGCAGCCCCGAGCGCGGCGAGGGCCTTCCGGAGCTCGGGGCGGACCACGTAGTGTTGGCGCTCGAACCGGAGGGCGAGCCGTTCGACCTCATCCTGGAGTCGGTCGGCGGCTCCAGTCTGGCGGCGGCGCTCGGCCGCGTATCGGCGGACGGGACCGTGGTGTCGTTCGGGAACTCGTCGAACGAGCCGACGTCGTTCGACGCGCGTGGGTTCTACCGACGCGGTCGGCCGACGATGCGCGGCTACTTCGTGACCCACGAGCTCCTCGACGGCAGGATCGAGTCGTTCAGGTTGGATGAGCTCGTCGGCCTCGTGACGAGCGGTCGTCTGCGCCCCGACGTGGACCTGGTGGTCCCGTGGACCGACGCCGCGTCGGCCGTGACCGCGCTGCTCGAACGGCGCGTGCGCGGCAAGGCCGTCCTCACCGTCGGGTCGCCGTGACCGCGGCGCCGTGGGGCACGGACGCGCTCGAGTTCGTCGGGTTGGTGCGGCGCTTCGGCGAGGTCGTCGCGCTCGACGACGTGTCGTTCCACGTCGCTGCCGGCGAGATGGTCGGGTTCGTCGGCCCGAACGGGGCCGGCAAGACGACGGCGATGCGGATCGCGCTCGGCGTGCTGCAGGCCGACGCCGGCCGGGTGCGCTGGCGCGGGCGTGACGTGGACGCCGACACGCGACGCCGGTTCGGCTACCTGCCCGAGGAGCGCGGCCTCTACCCGAAGATGCGCGTCCTCGATCAGCTCGTGTACCTGGCGCGCCTGCACGGCCTCGAACGCGAGGACGCGCGCTCGCAGGCCGATCGGATGATCGAGCTGCTCGGCGTCGCCGACCGAGCCCGCGACCGGGCCGAGTCGCTCTCGCTGGGCAACCAGCAGCGCGTCCAGCTCGCGGCCGCGCTCGTGCATCGACCGGAGGTGCTGGTACTGGACGAGCCGTTCTCGGGCCTGGACCCGGTGGGCGTCGACGTCCTGTCGGAGGTGCTTCGTCGGCAGGCCGACGACGGCGCCCCGGTCGTGTTCTCCAGCCACCAGCTCGAGCTCGTCGAGCGCCTCTGCGAGTCCGTGGTGATGATCGACCGCGGGCGGATCGTGGCATCGGGGCGCATCGCCGACCTGCGCGCCCGAGACACTCGGCGCCTGGTCCGGGTCGAGGTGGCGGGGGCCCCGGTCCGATGGCTCGACCGAGTCCCCGGCGTCCGCGTGCTCGAACCGATGGCGGAGGGCGCGATCGTCGAGCTCGACGGCGCGAGCGAGTCCGACGTGCTCGACGCGGCGAGGGCCGCGGGATCGGTCAGGCACTTCAGCGTCGTCCGGCCAAGCCTGTCCGAGATCTTCCGCCGCGAGGTCGCACGATGACCGGTCGGCGGCGCATGTGGCCGATCGTCGCGCGGCGTGAGTTCGTCGAGCGTGCGCGCGACCGAGGCTTCCAGGTCTCGACGGCGATCACGCTGCTGCTGCTGACCGGCGTCATCGTGATCTCGTCGGTCTTCAACCGCCCGACGAGCTTCGACCTGGTCGTCGTGGGGGAGGGGTCTGACGCCATCGGGCGCCAGGTGCGCGCGGCGGCCGACGCACTGGGCATCGAGGTCACCGTGCGTGAGCTCGCGGACGGGGCCGAGGCGCGCCGGGCCGTCGACGCCGGCGCGACCGATGCCGCGCTCGTCGACGCCGCCGAGATCCTCGTTCGCGCCGAGCCACCCGCTCAGCTCGTCGGGCTGATCCAGGCGGTCTCGGTCCGGGAGCGCTCGCGCCGGGCGCTCATCACGGCGGGGCTCACGCCCGAGGAGGTCGACGACGCGCTCCTGCAAGCGCCGCTCCCGGTCGAGGCGCTCGAGCCCGTGGACGACCGCAGCCGCGAGACCGCGACCGTGGTGTTCGTCGGCGTGCTCCTCCTGTACGGACAGCTCTTCGCGTACGGCTACTGGGTCGCGGCCGGCGTGGTCGAGGAGAAGTCCTCGCGGGTGGTGGAGGTGCTGCTGGCGACGGTCCGCCCGTCGCATCTGCTACGCGGCAAGATCCTCGGCATCGGGCTCCTGGGGCTCGGGCAGCTCCTGCTGATCGGGCTGGTGGGCCTCTTCGCGTCGGCCGCGGTGGGCACGCTCGGGTTCCCCTCGGGCGCGGTCGAGACGATCGGGCTCGTGCTGGGCTGGTTCGTCCTGGGCTTCTTCTTCTACGCGAGCCTGTTCGCGGTCGCGGGGTCGATCGTCACGCGGCAGGAGGACCTGCAGACGACGATGACGCCGCTCACGATCCTGATCCTTGGCTCGTTCTTCATCGGGCTGAGCGCGACGAGCAACCCGGACTCGACGCTGGCGACCGTGGCATCGCTCCTGCCGTTCTCCTCGCCGCTCGTGATGCCGACCAGGATCGCCCTGGGGGAGGCGGCCACATGGGAGGTGGTGGCCTCGATCGCGATCTCGGTGGGCGCGACCGCGGCGGTGATCCCGATCGCGACGACGATCTACTCGCGCGCGCTGCTGCGGCCCGGTCGCGTTCGGATCCGGCAGGTGCTGCGCCCCGACGGGGCGTGAGCCCGGCTCAGTCCTCGTCCCGTGGGACGATGCAGAACTCGTTGCCCTCGGGGTCGGCCATCACGCGCCAGCGGTAGCCACCGGGCATCTCCAGGATGTCCGAGACGGCCGAGCCACCCAGCGCGACGATCTTCGCGAAGGCGCCGTCGAGATCGTCGACCGCGAGGTCGACGTGGAGCCGGTTCTTGACCGCCTTGGGCTCCGGTACCCGCTGGAATGCGACCGGCGGCGCGCCCGCGTCGGCGGTCAGCATCAGGTAGTCGTCGCCGAACCACCCCCGTTCCCGGACGCCGAGGAGCGCGCACCAGAACGGCGCGATCCGCGCGGGATCGACGGTGTCGATCACGATCCAGTGGAGCCGCCCGATCGCGTCCGGCATGGGCCGAGCGTACGACGGCGACCGAGCGCGGCGCTTGCTCTTGCTTGCCCTGTGGTCCCCGCTGACGGATCAGCCGCTCAGCTCGGCCGCCATCTCCTCGAAGACGGTCGAGTGGGCGTCGACGTCGGCCTCGGTGGTCGCGGGGGACATCAGGGCCATGTTGTGGAACGGCGTGAGCAGGATGCCGCGGTTGAGCGCGTACAGGTGCGTGAACCTCGCGAGCTCGTGGTCGTCCGCGGCCGCCGCGTCGCCACCCGTCCGGGGCGGCGTCGGGTGAACCAGTATTCGGCCCTGCATCCGATCCGTTGCACCTCCCAGGGCAGGTCGTGCTCCCGGATCGCCGCGGAGACGCCGTCGGCCCACCGTTCGCCCAGCGCGATCATCCGTTCGAACGCCGAGTCGGTGAGGACGTGTTCGAGCGTGGCCCGCATCGCGGCCAACGAGAGCGCGTTCCCCGACAGCGTCCCGCCGATCCCCCCGACGTCGGTCGTCGGGAGCGAGCGCATGAACGCGTCGGTGCGTTCGGCGACCGGGGCGCTCATCCCGTAGCATGCGGCGGGCACCCCGCTCGCGAGCGGCTTGCCGACGGTCAGGAAGTCGGGGTCCAGCCCCCACGCCCGCGTCGCGCCGCCGGGCCCGGCGCAGATCGTGTGCGTCTCGTCGATCACCAGGTAGGTGCCGTGCTCTCGCGTCAGCGTTCTAAGCGCGTCGTGGAACCCCCGCTCGGGCAGGACGATCCCGATGTTCGTGAGCGCCGGCTCGGCGAGCACGCAGGCGACGTCCTCGTGCGCGAGCGCCGCCTCGAGCGCCTCCACGTCGTTGAACTCGACCACCCTGGTGGTCTCGCTCGGGTCGATGGGCGCGCCGACGTTCCCGATGCGGGGGCCAGGCCTGCCGTCCTGGATCGTCACGATCGTCTCGTCCACCGAGCCGTGATAGCAGTAGTTGAAGACCAGGATCTTCGGCCTGTCGGTGATCGCTCGCGCCAGCCGGATCGTGAACCGGTTCGCGTCGGTGGCGGTCAAACAGAACTGCCAGAAGGGCAGGCCGAAGCGGCGCTGCAGCTCGGCGCCCACCCACGCCGCGTCCTCCGTCGGCAGCATGAGGGTGATGCCCCTGGCCGCCTGCTCGGCGATCGCATCGACCGCCTCCTTCGGGCCGTGGCCGGTCATCGACCCGGTGTCGCCCAGGCAGAGGTCGACGTACTCGTGCCCGTCGACGTCGGTGAACCTGGCCCCGTGCGCCTCGGCCACGAAGACGGGATACGGGCCGGCCCACTCGCTCATCCACGGCATCGGGACCCCCGCGAGGAGGTTGGCCTTGGCCCCCTCGAACAGCTCGCGCGAACGCGGGTGGTCCTGCTCGAAGCGGTCGAGCTCGCGCCGCATGAGGTCGCGCAGGCGCGTCCGGTCGATGTCGTGGGTCACCTGGTCGGTCCTCGCGTCGGGACGACGCAGCGTGTCGCATCCGGTCCGCGGCCGTCAAACGAACGGAGGGCGGGCCTCGCCCCGCCGATCCTTCGCCGTCTACGGGGCGAGCTCGCGGCGGAGCGCGGTGAGGGGGAGCGATCCGAGCGCGAGCAGCCGGTCGTGGAACGCGCGGAGCGAGAACCCGGCCCCCTCGCGCTCCGCCGCGGCCGCGCGCTGCCGTTCGATCTCGAACTGCCCGATCTTGTACGAGAGCGCCTGCCCGGGCATCGTGATGTACCGATCGGTCTCGATCGTGGCTTCGACGGCGGGCACCCCGGCGCCTTCGAGCGTCTCGATCGCACGCTCCCTCGTCCACCCGAGCGCGTGGATGCCCGTGTCCACGACCAGGCGGGCCGCCCGCATCCCCTGCAGGTCGAGCATGCCCAGCCGTTCGGCCTCGTCCAGGTACAGATCCATCTCGTCGGCCAGGCGCTCGCTGTACAGACCCCATCCTTCGGTGAACGCGCTCCCGGCGAGGAACCCGCCGAACCGACGCAGCGCCGGCCGGCCGTCCATCTCCTGCTCGAGCGCGACCTGGAAGTGGTGGCCCGGGTTGGCCTCGTGGTACGTGGTCGGGGCGAGCTGATGCTTCGGCTTTCGGGCCAGGTCGAAACCGTTCACGTAGTACACGCCGGGCCGGGACCCGTCCTCGGTTGGCTGGTTGTAGAACGCGAACGGCATGTCGGCCTCGCGGAACTCCTCGACGAGGCGGACCTCGCAGTTGGCGCTCGGGACCCTGCCGAACCACGCCGGCGCCAGGTCCCAGCTCCGCCGGACCTGCTCCTCCGCGGTCGCCTTGAGCTCCTCCGGCGACCCGAAGCGGAACGCCGCGTCCTGCGCGATGGCGGCCTCCGCGGTGGCGGCGTCGGGGTGGCCGAGGATCGCGGCCGCGCGCGCGCGTTCGTCTTGGATCTTCTCGAGGTCGGCGGTACCGAGCTGGTGGACCTCGCGAGCGTCGAGCTCGAGCGTCGTCCAGGACAGGATCTGGGCCGCGTACATCGCCTCGCCGCCCGGGAGGTCCCGCAGCCCGATCGTCTCCGTCGCGTTCGGTAGGTAGTCGCGTACGCCCTGGTGGTACCGCCCGAGCGCCGGCAGGAGGTGGTCGGCGACCGCCGCGGCCAGGCGCGAACGCCCGTCGGCGTCCTCGGCTGGGATGGGCGCGAGGACCGGTGAGCCCTCGGCGCCCGCCTCGATGAGCCGCTCGGTCTGCGCGAGCGTGCGTTCGGCGACGATCCGCGGGGCGGTGACCCCGTCGGCGATCGCCTCGCGCATGATCTCGAGCTCGGCGTCGTAGAACGCCGGGGTCGCCGTGATCCGAGCCGCGTAGCGTTGGATGCGTTCGGGCGTGTCGGCGCGCTGGAGCGAAGCGAGCTCGCCTACCAGGCCCGCCGGACCCCAGAGGTGGCTCACCGCGCTCAACCGGTCGGTTCGGTGCTCGAGAACGGCGAGATCGCGGCGCGCGATCGCTTCGAGGATGTCGAGGCTGACCCGACGGTCCTCGTCGAGCTGGTCGACCTCGAGCAGCCCGAGCTCATCGAGCGCGCCGCGATGCAGCTGCTCGCGCTGCGTGCGACCGTCGGGTCCGGGGTCGGGGAGCCGGTCGTCGAAGCGCTCGTCGCCGATCGCGGTCCCGAGCAGCGGCTCGGCCTCGAGCAGCCCTTCCCAATAGCGTTCGAGCAGCCGGTCCGCCGCGGTGCCGTCGTCTCCCATCTGCGTTCGCTCCCAAGGTCCTCCGAGGAGCGCCCATCCTAGCGGGCGCGGCTCCTCCGGCGATCCGAACCGAGCCGGAGCGACGAGGCCCATGCCGGCGGACCCGAACCTTGGGACGTTTCGGACGTTCTCTGTGCTCTGGGACCGGCTCAGCAGGGGGATGGTGCATGAGATCGATCGTCGCGCGCGTGTGCGCGCTGCTCTGTCTGGTGGGGCTCTCCGCGTGTGTGTCGCCCGAGGTCGTCGGATCTTCGGGGAGGCGGGCCGGGTCTGCCGGGCCCGCTTCCGAGGGACCGCCCTCCCGCCCTACCAAGGAGCCGTACGAGGGGCTCGGCACCTGGATCGACATCTACGACACGGACGTCTGGGAGCACCCGGTGCACGCGGTCCGGTCCATGGCCGCGCACGGCATCCGGACGATCTACCTGCAGAGCTCGAACTACCATCGCAACCGGCCGTTCGTGCATCGGGACGGCGTGGGGGCGATCGTGGACGCCGCGCACCGGCGCGGTCTCCGGGTGGTCGCGTGGTACCTGCCGGGGTTCCGCGACCTCCCGCTCGACCTGCACCGGGCCCTCCGGACGATCCGGTTCGAGACTCGCGGCGGGAACGGGTTCGACTCGTTCGCGCTCGACATCGAGTCGACGGAGGTCCGCCGGTCGGGCCTTCGCACCGTACGGCTGCTCCGCATGTCGGCGGCGATCCGGCGTGTCGCCGGCGCCGGGTATCCGCTCGGCGCGATCGTGGCCTCGCCCGACCGCCTGGTTCGGACCGATCCCTCGTTTTGGCCGGACTTCCCGTGGCGACAGCTCGCCGAGACCTACGACGTGTTCCTGCCGATGACGTACTACACGTACCGGGTCGAGGGGCCGCGGGCCGCGGGCCGGTACACGGCGCAGAGCGTGCAGATCATCCGCCGGCAGACCTCCGGGCTGAAGGTCCCGATCCACGTCGTCGGCGGGATCTCGTTCGACGCCACCGGCCCCGAGACGCAGGGGTTCGTCCAGACCATCCAGGAGCGGGACGTGATCGGCGCGAGCTACTACACGTTCCCTGGCATCACGCTCGATCAGTGGGAGGCGCTGAGCGCGCTCCGCTGAGGTCTACGCGTCCACCCAGCCGAAGTGTCGACGCCGCACGTCGTCCTTCGCCGCATCGTCGACGAAGCTCGCGTCGAGGGCGTTCGCGGTCACCCGGCGGACGTCGTCGTCGGAGAACCCGAGCACCTTGACGCAGATCTCGAGTTCGTCGGTCAGGGCGATCGCGAACAGGCCGGGGTTGTCGGTGTTGATTGTGACCGAGACGTCCTGGTCGAGCAGCCGGCGGGCGGGATGGTCGGCGAGGTGGGCGACGGCGCCCGTCCGGTGGTTCGAGGTCGGGCACATCTCGAGCGTCAGCCCACGCTCGCGCGCGAGCGCCGTCACCTCGGGGTCGGCCGCCACGCTCACCCCGTGACCCAGGCGCATCGAGCCGAGCACCTCGACCGCCTCGCGAGGGAACGCCGGCCCGCCGGACTCGCCGTAATGGGTCGTGAGCCTCAGTCCCGAGCCGGCAAGCTCGGCCACGACGTCGACGTACAGCGACGGGGGGTAGGCCTGCTCGTCGCCGGCCAGATCGAACGCCACCAGGTGGTCGCGGTGACGGAGCGCGAACGCGGCCGTTCGCTCCGCCGACCCGATCCCGTAGTTGCGGCTCGCGATCGCGATGAGCCCCACGGTGACGTCGAAGTCGCGGCCGCCGCGTTCCACCCCGCGGACGATCGAGGCCAACACGCCGTCCCAGTCCAGGCCGTGCGGCCCGCACAGGAACTCGGGCGAGAAACGCAGCTCGGCGAGCCGAACGTTGTCCGCGGCCAGATCCTCGACCGCCTCGAACGCGATCCGCTCCGCCGCGGCCTCGTCGGCGAACGCGCCCTGCGCGAGAGCGAACCGGGACAGCACCTCCTCGAGCGAACCCATCGGGTGCAACACCTGCGCCTGCGCGGAGAGCTCGCCCTCCGTCTGTTGCGGCAGCGGACGACCGGCGCCTCGGTACAGCTCGAGCATGGTGGACAACCGGATCGCCCCCTCGAGATGCCGATGCAGGTCCACCTTGGCGGCGGCTTTGAGATCCACGGGCCTTTCAATAGCATGCGGGGCGACCGAGAGGATCCGATGCTGCTCGAAGGCAAGAAGCTGCTCGTCACCGGCGTGCTGACGCGCGAGTCGATCGCGTACGCGGCCGCGCGGGCCCTGCAGGAGCACGGGGCCGAGATCGTCCTGACCTCGTTCGGCCGCGCCAGGGGGCTGACGGAGAAGTCGGCGCGCCGGCTGCCGCATCCCGTCGACGTCCTGGAGATGGACGCGAACGATCCCGCGCACATCGAGTCGGTCTCTGCCGAGATCGAGTCCCGGTGGGGACGGCTCGACGGGTTCCTACACGCGATCGCGTTCGCGCCGCAGGACGCGCTGGGCGGGAACTTCCTGCACACCCCGTGGGAGAGCGTCGCGACCGCGATCCAGACGAGCGCCTACTCGCTGAGGGCCATCGCGGCGGGGGTGCTCCCGCAGATGCGGGAGCACGGGGGGGCGATCGTGTCGCTCGACTTCGACGCCCGGGTCGCGTGGCCGATCTACGACTGGATGGGCGTGGCCAAGGCCTCGCTCGAGTCGATCACGCGGTACCTCGCGCGCGATCTCGGGCCTCACGGGATCCGCGTCAACACGCTGTCCGCCGGCCCCCTGCGGACGATCGCCGGCAAGGGGATCCCCGGGTTCCAGGCGCTCGCCGACGGCTGGAGCGACCGGGCCCCGCTCGGGTGGAACCCGACCGACGCGACACCGGTCGCGGACGCCATCGTGTTCCTGCTGTCGGACCTGGCGCGAGGGATCACGGGCGAGATGGTCCACGTGGACGGCGGCTATCACGCGATCGGAGCGAACCTCGCAGTGCCGGCGAACGATGAGGGTGGAACGGGCTAGCGAAGCGCGACGCCTGCTTCGAGCGCGAGCGCTTTCTGCGCACGAGCGATGATGCGGAACGCCTCCTTCAGGCCCTGACGCGCGACCGCGCCCAGCTCCTTGGGATCGACGAAATCGTCCGGGTGTTCTCCGGCGTCGAGCTGCTCGACGTGGTGGCGGAGCCTGACCTCCCACAGGAACCGGAAGGCCTCCTCGAGCCCTTCGCGGGTCTCGGCATCGATCGCACCCGCGCCCTCGGACGCACGGAGCCGATCGAGCGTCCGCTTCGCGGTGAGTCCCGCACGGATCGCGTACGCCCGTGCGAGGTTGCCCACGATCACGATCCCCCCGTGCTTGATGTCCACCTTCCCGGGGTGCTCTCCTTGCTGATCGACGATGATCCCGCGCACGAATCCGATCGGTGGTCGCAGGTCGAGCGCGCGTCGGGCGAGGTGCTGGAGGAACAGCGGGTGCTCGGCGCCCTTCGCCATGGCGGCGTCCAGCTTGACGTCGGCAGCCAGCGGTCCGGCCACCCTTCGGAAGTCGAAGACGATCGACAGCTGCTCGCTCGCCTTGGGGCTCTGGGTCCGCATCCAGTGATCGAACCGTTCGACCCACTCCTGCACGGTGAGCCGGAGCGCTTCGTTCGTGGCCATCACGTCGCCTCGGCACCGGGGGATCCCGGCGGTCTCCAGGCCCGCGGTCACGAACTCGGCGAGCGGTGCCAGCGTGGCGTCCGCCGCGTCGCGCTCGCCGTCGAACGCGAGCGCGTGGTCCTGGTCGGTGCGGATCGCCTGCTCCTGACGGGCGGCGCTCCCCAGGGCGAGCCATGCCCAGGGGACCGGCGGCTCCCCGTGCTCGGCGATCCCGAGCTCGAGCAGCCGGCGCGTCGCGGCGTCGATCGAGAACGCGATCACGTGGCCCACGTCGACGGGATCGGCGCTCGAGCTCACGAGCGCCGACACCACGCGGGGGAGCTCGCCGATCGCGACCGCGACCGCTTCGCGATCGGGCGCGCGCTCGATCGTGCTCTTGAGCGCGAACGGCGTGTCGCGGCCGATCCCCATCAGGTCGGTGTCCGTCACCACGCCGACGACGGTGCCATCGGGCGCGGCGATCGGGAAGTGGTGGAAGCCACCCTCGAGCATCCGCAGCAGGACCTCCCCGACCATCGTGGTCGGCGTCACCGTCTCTGCACGCTGGGTCATCACGTCCCGGATCGGCGTGTCGCCGCTCCGGCGCTCGGCCACGACCCGCGCGCGCAGGTCGCGGTCGGTCAGGATGCCGACGCCGCCGTCGGCGTTCGGGATCAGCAGGCTCGAGACGCGTTCGCGCGACATGAGCTCGGCCGCCTCGGCGACGGGCGTCGCCGGGTCGCAGGCTACCGGTGGCCTGCGGACGAGCGCGCCCACCTGCCGGTAGCGGACGGGATCGATCTCGCCCTTCAGGGTCTCGTCGACCCGGGCGATCCTGCGCCGGACGCTCGCGGCCACGAACGCGACGCCGGGGCCCGAGCGCAGGACCTCGTTCGCCACGCCCGGGTCGATCAGGTAGCACAGCGTGTCCTCGGATGCCCGGACGGTTGCGGTGGGTGCGACGTGGCCGAGCAGCGACCACATCCCGAAGACGTCGCCCTCGCCGATCTCGTCGATCACGCGGCCGTCGTCCACGATCTCGGCGCCGCCCCGGCGGACGACGAACAGGTG
>DAIOFZ010000043.1:0-15773 GCA_036745475.1 Actinomycetota bacterium
GTGCGCGTCGACCTCGAAGGAGAGGTTGGCGCCTCCGGTGGTCACGATGACATCGCCGCCGTTCACCCGCAGGTACTCGCTCGTCGCGGTCGCACCGGTGCCGACGATCAGAGGCTGGTCACTGACCGTCAGCTTGTTGTCCTCGATGTCGAACCGCACCCGATCGAGCTCGCGATTCCCGGACGTGATCGTCGCCTCGAGGAGGTGAAGCGCCTCCCAGCCGCCCGGCATGGTCCCGTCGATGCGGATCGTGAGCGCGGAGCCCATCGAGAGGACGCCCGTCACCTCTCCATCCACGCTCGGTCCGCGCGTGGGGCCCGGCGTCGGGGACTGCGCCGAGGCGGGGCCCCCCGCGAGGAGCACGGCGGCGGTCACGAGCAGCTGCGTTCCCAGGGCGCGTCGGCGGATCACCGAGCGCATCTTCGACTCCGCGGCCTCGAGGCGCAACGTGCGCCGAGGCGGCGCAGCGTGACGGAGGTCACGCCTCGGTGGTGCGCGGCATCACCGTCTCGATCCGGGAGTCGAGCGTACGTTTGCGGCAGGTTCTGCCAGAGGCACCACCCAAGGATGCCAAGGATCCAGGAAGAGGAGGTGCGCAGATGCTGAGCGGAGAGATGGCCCGGTACCAGATCGGCGACCGCGTTCGAGAGGCAGAGGCCGAGCGCCTGGCCCGGTCGACCCGCAGGAGCAAGGCAGCGGAGTCGCGGAGCGTGAGCCGCCGCATCGGGCGCGCCGCCCTGGCGGCCGCTACCTGGCCGATCAAGCACTAGCGTTCACGACCCGGACATCCACGCGCCGCCGCCCCTTCACGGGCCCGAGATAGGTTCCATCTACCACGAGAGGCACGCGCCCCCTCTCGAGAGCGGGGGGTCGGGTCTTCCACCCGGCCCCCCGCCCCCCTCTCGCACACGCCAAGGCTTGCGACGTGCGCCGATCGCAGGGCAACGGTCAGTCCCCATCGGACGGAAGGTTCACGATCTCCAGCGGCGGGAGACGATCGGCGGGTTCGAATCCCAGGATCTTCGCGTAGAAGGTGAGCTCGGCCGACAGCCCCCGCGAGATGCTCTCCATCTTGCGGAAGCCGTGCTGCTCGCCCTCGAACAGCAGGTACGCGTAGGGAAGACCTCGGTCCTGGAGGGCCCGGACGATGACCTCCGCCTGGGCCGGCGGCACGACCTCGTCCTCGTCGCCCTGCAGGATCAGCAGCGGGCTGGACAGGAGCTCGGCGTGGCGGACCGGGGAGCGTTGCGCCCACAGCTCGGCCGCCTCGGGCCACGGGCCGACCAGGACGTCGAGGTACTTCGACTCGAACTTGTGCGTCGTCTCGGCGAACGGCTCGAGATCCGACACGCCGAAGTAGCTCGTCCCCGTCGCGAACGCGTCGCGGAAGGTGAGCGCGCACAGCGTCGTCCACCCACCGGCGCTCCCACCGGAGATGAGCAGCCGGTCGGGGTCGGCGAGACCACGATCGGCCAGGTGCCCGGCGACGGCCACGGCGTCGTCGACGTCGACCACGCCCCACCGGCCGTACAGGCTCTCGCGGAAGCCCCGCCCGTAGCCGGTGCTCCCCCGGTAGTTCAGCTCGGCGTAGGCGAACCCGCGGCTGGTGAAGAACTGGATCTCGAGGTGCAGCTCCGGGTCCGCCTCCGACGTCGGTCCACCGTGGACGTTGACGAGCAACGGCGGATGTTCTCCGTCGGGAGCGACGGCGATCGGGTTCGTCGGCGGGTAGTAGTGCGCGAACGCGGTCTGCCCGTCGGTGGTCGGGAACTCGATCGGCTCAGGGACGGACAGGTACCCGGGGTCGAACTCGACGACGTCGCTCTCGCGCAGGACCTCGACCGCGCGCGTCGAGAGATCGATCGAGACGACCTGCGTCGGCGTGGTCGGACCGCCGGCGATGAAGGCGACCCGCTGCCCCGAAACGACGACCGCCGGCTCGAAGGTCTCGTAAGGTAGGTCGAGATCGAGGAGCTCTCGCGTCGTCGGATCGAGCAGCGCGAGGTGATGGATGCCTCGCTCACGGTACGTGCACACGATCCTTCCGTCGGAGAGGAAGTCGTACGACGAGTAGCCGAAGACCCACATCGGTACGGCGAACTCGGCGGACATCGGCGTCAGGTTCGTCAGCTCGCCGTCCGCTCCCTCCCGGTAGAGGTTCCACCAGTCCGTGCGATCCGAGACGAAGGTCAACGAACCGTCGGGGCCCCAGGCCGGCTGGAAGATCGACTCCCGCTCGCCCCCCGCGACCACGCGCGACGGCCCGGCCGACCCGTCCTTCGCCACCTCGACCACCAGGAGCTCGGTGCCGTCCCAGGGCATCCGCGGGAAGTCCCACGCGAGGAACGCGATGCGCGCGCCGTCGGGCGACCACCGGGGGAAGGCGTAGAAGTCGCGTCCGGACGCGAGCGTCGACATCGCGGAGCCGTCGGCGGGGATCACGACGAGCTCGTTGACCGGCATCCCCTCGCCCTGGTGGCGTTCGTGGACGGACGCGATCCACCGGCCGTCCGGCGACACGTTCATGTCGGCGTAACGCAAACCTCGGGGGGTCACGGGTTCCGGGGTGATCGCGCTGGGCGCTCCGCCGAGCTCCTGCCGGTACAGCCGCTGGTCCTCGAGGTTCACGAAATACGTGCTCGCGCCGGCAACCGTGTATGAGCCGCCGCCGTATTCGTGGACCCGGGTGCGGACGGACACCCCCAGCGGCGTCACGTCCACGGGCTCCGCGCCGGGGGTCGCGCGAACGACGACGGAACGTCCCCGTTCCTGCGGCCGACGCTCGAGCCACGTCGTCGTGTCGCCGATCGCTCGCGTCTCGCTCAGTCCGACCGACGCCGCCGCGGCGCGATCCGCCGTGATCGGGGACGGCCAGGCTCCGTAAGGGATGCGTCGACCGTCGCTCATCCGCGCCATCGCCCGACGAGCACGCGGGTGACCATGAACCCGCGGTCCATCGTGCTCCGCACGTCCCCGAAACCGTTCCGCCGCAACACGGATGCGGCGGATCTCGCGCGGTCGGGGCTCACCTCGATAAGTAGCCAGCCGCCCGGCTTCAGCCATCGCGGACCCTCGGTCGCGGTCCGCCCGACGAGCCCGAGCCCGTCCGGGCTGCGGTCGGTAAGCGTATGCACGGGCTCGAAGCGCCGGATCTCCTCCGGGAGCTGGTGCAGCTCGTCTCGAGCGACGTACGGCGGGTGCAGGGTGATCACGTCCACCCGGCCCTGCAGGTCACTCGGCAGGCCGCCGAACAGGTCGCCCCTCGCGAACGTCGCTCGCAGGCGGAGCAGCTCGGCGTTCTCCCGTGCGACCCGGACGGCGGTCAGCGAGATGTCGGTGCCGAACACCCGAACCCCCGGTACTTCGTTCGCGATGGCCAGGGCCACGGTCCCGCCACCGGTCGCGAGGTCGACGGCCACCGGCCGCCGGCGTCCCCGGAGCCTCCGCACCGCCTGCTCCGCAAGGTACTCGGTGGAGTCGCGTGGCACGAACACGCCTGGCCGCGCGGCGATCTGCAGCCCTCGGAAGAGCGCCTGTCCCGTGATGAGTTGCACGGGCTCGCCCGACGCCCGACGAGCGATCATCCGGTCGAAGCGTCGGCGGATGTTCGGTGGGACCTCGTCGTTCGGGGCGACGCGGTCGACGCCGAGCGCGTAGGCGAGCAGCTCGTCGGCCTCGATCTCCTCGCGATCGCGCTGCCAATGATCGATCGCCGTGGACGCCTCGAGCGTCGCGACGGCATCGGTGAGGACGTCCTTTGCTGCCTTCCTTGCCGCCTTCATCGGGCGAGCATCGTACCCGCAGGGACGCTCGGCCACCTGCTGCTCGCGTCGTCCTGGCTACAATCGCTGCCATGCCCGAGGCCGCGAGATCCCCGAAGGCCCGCACCTCCAAGCCCCGCAAGAAGCGGACCCCCTCGGCCAGGACGGAGGACATCCGTCTGACCGGCGACCGGATGGTCGTGGAGAACCCGGACAGCGGCGAACGGACCTCCAGGGGCGGGTTGCTGATCCCGGCGACCGCCGCGCCGGCCCCCAAGCGATGCGTGTGGGGCGAGGTGCTCCTCGTCGGACCGGACGTCCGCTCGGCGAGTTCGGGGGATCGGATCCTGTACCTGCCGCAGGCGGGTCTCGAGATGGAGCTCGACGGACACGACTGCCTCCTGCTCCGCGAGCGCGACGTGCAGGCGGTTTCGTCCTCGCCGAACGGCAAGGAGCGGCAGCCGGGTCTCTACCTGTAGTACCGGGCTCGACGCGCGGCGTTCATCCGGGTACGAAGGTGAGGCGCAGGCGCCGCTGATTGTTCTCACGGTTCGGGTCGACCACCACCACCCGCTGCCAGGTCCCGAGCGCGAGCCGGCCGCCCTCCACCGGGATCGACACCGAGGGAGCCACGACGACGGGCAGGAGATGGTCGCCGCCGTGACCGACCGAGCCGTGCCGGTGCCGATAGCGATCGTCGCGGGGCAAGATGCGTTCGAGGAGCTCCTCGAGGTCGGCCTCCGACCCCGACCCGGTCTCCATGAGCGCGACGCCCGCGGTCGCGTGTGGCACGAAGACGTTGACGAGCCCGTCCCCCCCGGCCGACGAGCAGAACGCCTCGACCAGATCGGTGACGTCCACCACGCGGCGGTCTCGCGTGTCGATCCGAAGCTCCCGGGAGTTCATCCCGGCGGTTCGCCGCCCTCGTTCGGCGCGCGGCCCGATGGCGGCGCGGGCTTGTCGGTGGTCGCGGGCGGGGGCGGCGGGATGCCGTGAGCCTCCTGGCCGACGTTCGACCAGCCACGGAGGCCGGCCCCGGACGGGTTCACCGGCTCGTCTCGGGAGGCCAGCGCGACGAGCGCCGCGACGACGCCCTGAACGCCGCCCGCGATCACCAGGTAGAGGCCGACGCCGATGGTGAGCTCGAGCAGGCCGCTGTCCAGCGCGCGTTCGACCTCGGCCCTCGGGAGCTCCATCGCAACGGCCTCGACGAGCTGGTCCCGGATCGTCAGGGCGGTGTAGAGACCGACGCCGGCCGCCGCGACCCCGCCGATCGCGCCGCTCGGCCCCAGACGAGCCATCGCCTGGTGCGATCCGGCCAGGACGCGGATCCCGGCGGCGACCATCACCGCGCCGGCGACGATCGCCGCCTTGCCCTCCCAGCCGTCGATGCCCTTCGACTGCTCGGTGAACGGCCCCGCGGAAACCTCGGCCCACGTGAGGAAGGAGCCGACGACCGCCAGCACCCCGCCCGCGAGCGCCAGCGAGCCCACGAGAACGGCTCGACCCGGCATCGACGCTAGGAGCCTGGGTCGGAGGGCGGGGTCGCCGGAGGCATCGAAGCAGGCGGCACGTCCGAACCGGCGATCGTGGTCGCCGGGGTCGCGGGCGCGGCCGTCTGGCCGGGAACGGCGGGTTCGCCCGAGCCGCGCAGACCGAGGGTCCCGCCAGCCAGGGCCACGACACCGCCGCCGATCACGACGTAGAGGCCGATGCTGATCGAAACGCTGAGCTGGCCGGCGTCGATCGCCTGGTCAAGGGCCGTCCGCACCTCTTGGGCGGAGGCTCCGAAGGTCGGTGCGAGCTCCTCGGCCGCGGCATCGAGCACGTTGTCTTTCGCCGTGAGCGCGTCGTACAGGCCGATGCCACCGCCGACGATCCCCGCGAGGATCATCAGGACGGCGAGCACCCGCCGGGTGCCCCTCGCGATCACGACGCCGGCCACGATCGCGACGAGGCCCGCGACCAGCGTGATGTACCCGTCCGAGCCGTCGACGCCCTTCGCGGTCACGCTCGTCCCGCCGCCGGACACCTCGGCCCAGGCGAGGAACGATCCCAGGGCCATCAGGGCGCCCCCGGCGAGCCCGAGGATCCCTGCGACCGGTGTGCTCGTGACGCTCTCTGTGTGATTCATTCGGGCCTCCGATCCCGGCGGGCGCCGGCGCCGGCCATCCTTCCATCTGGTCACGGCCGCGTCGAGCGCATCACGGAGGCCCCGAACTGCCTTGACGATTACCTGTAATGGTGTAATCTCGCGACCATGAACTTACTTGGCACAGCACGATGGACGAACTGAGCGGCTGGTTCGCCGGCAGGATCCCGGCCGACTGGTTCGCCGGGACCCCGGAGGTCAGCTCGGACCGGGACGAGATCCTGGTGGTGGGGACGCTCTCGGACCCCGAGCTCCCGTCGGATGCGACCGCCGAGGTCGCGGCCTCGGCACGCGTCGCGCGGATCGACGGGTTCCGCGAGGACACCCGCGAACACCGGATGCGGATCGCGCAGGAGGCCCAGCATCGGTTCGGCCGGCGCGTCTCGTGGGGCGCATCCTGCGGGGACGTCCGCAAGCTGTTCACCACGGTGAGCGTGCCGGCGATGACGCGGCTCCGCCTGGACGAGCGCAGGGTCCTCGACACGCTCGTCGAGGGGGGCGTCGCGCGTTCGCGCAGCCACGCGCTCGCGTGGTGCGTGCGTCTGGTCGCGCAGAAGCAGGACGAATGGCTGAAGGACCTGCGCGAGGCGCTCTCGGGCGTCGAGAAGGTACGCGGCGAGGGCCCCACCTCCTAGCCCGCGCTACTCAGCCCCGAGCCCCATCCGGTACAGCTGCTTCCCGACGTCCTGGTCGATCAGGACGACGGCCAGCACTCCGTTCTCGAGCAGCTCGGGCCAGGACGATCCGATCCAATCCTCGGCCTCGTCGGCGGCGGCGAACCGAGGCGAGCGCCCGATCTCCTCGCCGGCGCCGTCGAGGTAGGCCCAGACGTACATCAGGCCCGGCGGATCCCGACGATCATGTTGACCGCCTTGGTCACCATCACCCGATCGCCCGCCTCCAGGTCCTCGGGAACACTCTCGGGCCCCAGGCGAGCCGTCTCGAGCCTCCGATCCGGATACACCACGGTCACGTCGACGTAGCCGACGCCGTGGACGTCCCACGGCTTCACCTCGACGACCGCGGCCTCGCGCTCGCCCAGCATGGTCCGGCAGGCTAACGGAACCCGCGTCAGGCCGCCCGTTCCGCCTCCAGGGCCTCGCGTTCCGGCTGCGTGAGTGGTCTAGAGCGTCGCGTCTCCGGGTCTCGGGCCACCACCACCGACCGCGCCTCCGCCGAGATCGTCCCGTCCACCTTGCGCACCTCCTCGCGCGTCCCGACGCTCGAGCGCCCGATCCGGTCGAGCGTGCACCGGACGATCACCGCGTCGTCCTCCTGCGTGAGCTCGGTGCGGAAGTCGATCTCCACGCGGGCAAGGACGAAGTCCCACGTGGTGCCCGAGACCGGCCCGAGGATCGCCTGCACCCACGCGTCCCTCGCCTCCTCGAGGTAGTTCAGGTAGACCGCGTTGTTGACATGCCCGTACGCGTCGACGTCACGCCACCGGATCTCGATGCGCTTCTCGAGCATCAGGGCCGGGACCATTCCAGGCGCGACGTGGATCGCAAGAGCGCGTGAGAGTCATGCATCGATCCGGTCCACCCCGAGCCCCCGTTCGGCGAGCCACGCGACGGCGCCCGCGATCCGGTCGTCGTCCCCGTCGACCTCCACGATCACCCAGCCCCCGTGTTCCTCGATGTTCGCGCGCCGGATGTTGGTGACCAGCCCGAACTCGGTCGCCAGCTTGTGCAGGATCGGTTCGGACACGAGGAATCCGGGGAACGTGAGGTGGAACCGAGCCGTGCCCACGGCCGATTCTGGCACGGCGGGCGGTGGCGGACGGCCCCGGATACGCGGAGGCCCCCGATACTCCGGGGCCTCGGCGTGAGAGAGGGGGCTCCTGCAGGTCGTTCGCCTCGACCGGGCATCCGGTTCAGCCGGCTGCGGCACCGGTGCAGCGAAGCGGCCCCCGAGGGGGCCGCTTCGATGTGCTTCGGACCGACCGGACCTAGAAGTCCATGTCGCCGCCGCCGCCCGGCATGGGCGGGGCCTTCTCCTTCTCGGGCTTCTCGGCCACGACCGCCTCGGTGGTGAGGAACAGGGCCGCGATCGACGCCGCGTTCTGCAGCGCGGAGCGCGTCACCTTGGTCGGGTCGATGATGCCGGCCTTGAACATGTCCTCGTATTCGCCGGTCGCGGCGTTCAGACCGAACCCGACGTCGAGAGCACGGACCTTCTCGATCACGACGCCCCCCTCGAGACCGGCGTTCGCCGCGATCTGCTTGAGCGGCTCTTCGAGTGCCCGCCGGACGATGAGCGAGCCGGTGAGTTCGTCGCCGTCGAGATCCACCTTGTCCAGCACCGCCTGCGCGTTCAGCAGGGCGACGCCGCCGCCCGGCACGACCCCCTCTTCGACGGCTGCCTTCGTCGACTGCACGGCGTCCTCGATGCGGTGCTTCTTCTCCTTGAGCTCGACCTCGGTCGCGGCGCCGACCTTGATCACCGCGACGCCACCGGCGAGGCGCGCCAGGCGCTCCTGCAGCTTCTCGCGGTCGTAGTCGGAGTCGGTCTTGTCGATCTCGGCCTTGATCTGGTTGATGCGGCCCTTGATGTCCTCTTCCTTGCCGCCGCCTTCCACGATCGTGGTGTCGTCCTTCGTCAACATGACCTTCCGGGCGGTGCCCAGCAGGTCCAGCGTCGCATTCTCGAGCTTCAGACCGACCTCCTCGGAGACCACGGTGGCTCCGGTGAGGATCGCGATGTCCTGGAGCATCGCCTTGCGCCGGTCCCCGAACCCGGGGGCCTTGACCGCCGCCGAGCGGAAGGTGCCGCGCATCTTGTTCACGACGAGCGTCGCAAGCGCCTCCCCTTCCACGTCCTCGGCGATGATCAGCAGCGGCTTGCCGCCCTGCATGACCTTCTCGAGCACCGGCAGCAGGTCCTTGACCGCCGAGATCTTGGAGTTCGCGATCAGGATGTACGGCTCGTCGAGAACCGTCTCCATGCGCTCGGGGTCGGTGACGAAGTACGCGGAGATGTAGCCCTTGTCGAACCGCATGCCCTCGACGAGCTCGAGCTCCATGCCGAACGTGTTGGACTCCTCGACCGTGATCACGCCGTCCTTACCGACCTTGTCGACGGCCTCGGCGATCTGCTCGCCGATCTCGGGGTCGGCGGCGGAGATGGCGCCGACGTGGGCGATCTCCTCCTTCTGCTCGACCTCCTTGGACTGGTTCTTGATGCTCTCAACTGCGAGCTCGACGGCGCGTTCGATCCCGCGCTTGATCGCCATCGGGTTCGCCCCTGCCGCGACGTTGCGCAGGCCCTCCTTGACGATCGACTGTGCGAGCACCGTCGCGGTGGTCGTGCCGTCACCCGCGACGTCGTCGGTCTTCTTGGCGACCTCCTTCACGAGCTCGGCGCCGATCTTCTCGACGGGCTCCTCGAGCTCGATCTCCTTGGCGATCGAGACGCCGTCGTTCGTGATAGTCGGCGCGCCCCACTTCTTCTCCAGGACCACGTTGCGGCCCTTCGGACCGAGCGTGATCTTGACGGCGTTGGCGAGCTGATCCATGCCTCGCTCGAGCGCTCGCCGGGCCTCTTCGTCGTACGAGATGAGCTTCGGTGCCATCGCTCCTCCTCCGTGCTCGGTTCCGCGCCCTGTCTGCGCAGATACCCTCGATGACTGCTAGCACTCTCGGCAAGCGAGTGCTAACGAATGGTACCCAGGCGGGCCGCCGGATGGCAAGGAGGCCTCCTCCTCGTCGCGCCGAGAATCCCCCGCGGCACCGATCATTCGTCGGTGCCGCCGGTCTCCACCATCTCGTGGATCTGCTCGACGATCTCGGCGTTGGCAAGCGTCGTCACGTCGCCGAGCGGACGGCCGCGGGCGACATCACGCAGGAGCCTGCGCATGATCTTGCCCGAACGCGTCTTCGGGAGGTCGGTCGTGAAGATGATCCCGTGGGGCCGCGCGATCTTGCCGATCTTGTGCGCCACGTGCTCTCGGAGCTCGCCGGCGACCGTATCGTCCCCCTCGTGCCCGCTCTTCAGCGTGACGAACGCGACGATCGCCTCGCCGACCACGTCGTCGGGTCGTGAAACCACCGCGGCCTCGGCGACCTTGGGGTCGTCCACGAGGGCGCTCTCGATCTCGTACGTCGACAGCCGGTGTCCCGCGACGTTCATGACGTCGTCGATCCGGCCGAGCAGCCAGAAGTACCCCCCCTCGTCCCGCTTCGCGCCGTCGCCGGCGACGTAGATCTCGGGTCCGTATTTCGAGAAGTAGGTCTCGACGTAGCGATCGGGATCGCCCCAGATCGTCCTCGCGATGGACGGCCACGGGCGCTTGAGCACGAGGTATCCCCCTCCCCCGAGCGGCACCGTCGAACCCTTCTCGTCGACGACGTCGGCGACGACGCTCGGGAACGGCAAGGTCGCCGACCCCGGCTTGAGCGCCGTGATCCCGGGCAGGGGCGTGATCAGGATCGCCCCCGTCTCCGTCTGCCACCAGGTGTCCACCACCGGGCAGCGTTCGCCGCCGATGTACGTCCAGTACCAGACCCACGCCTCCGGATTGATCGGTTCACCGACCGACCCGAGGAGGCGCAACGAGGACAGGTCGTGCTTCTCCGGGTACTCCGGTCCCCACCGCATGAACGCCCGGATGGCGGTCGGCGCGGTGTACAGGATCGTCGCACGGTACTTCTCGACGACCTGCCAGAGGCGATCCTTGTCCGGCCAGTCCGGTGCGCCCTCGTAGATCACGCTCGTGGTGTGGTTCGCCAGCGGGCCGTACACGATGTACGAGTGCCCCGTGACCCATCCGATGTCCGCGGCGCACCAGTACACGTCGTCCTCGTGGATGTCGAAGATCATCCGGTGCGTCGCCGCCACCTGCGTGAGGTACCCGCCGGTCGTGTGCACGATGCCCTTGGGCTTCCCGGTGGTGCCGCTCGTGTAGAGCAGGTACAGGGGGTCCTCGGCGTCCATCGGCTCGGGCGCGCACTCGGTCGACTGCCCCTCGACCAGGTCGTGGTACCAGTGGTCCCGCCCCTCGGTGAACGCGTGCTCGCCGCCTGTCCGACGGACCGTGACGACGTGCTCGATCGTCGGACAATCCCTGAGGGCCTCGTCGGCGTTGGCCTTGAGCGGGACGACGGCCCCGCGGCGGTAGCCGCCGTCCGCGGTGATCAGGAGCCTGGCCTCCGCATCGATGATCCGGTCGCGGAGAGCCTCGGACGAGAACCCGCCGAACACCACCGAGTGCGGGGCGCCGATCCGTGCGCAGGCAAGCATCGCGACCGGGAGCTCGGGGACCATGCCCAGGTAGATCGCGACCCGATCGCCCCTGTGGATCCCCAGCCCCTTGAGGGCGTTCGCGAACCGACAGACCTCGTCGAGGAGCCCCCGATAGGTGATGGCCCGCTCCTCGCCCGGCTCGCCCTCCCAGTAGTACGCGACCTTGTCGCCGCCGCCTGCCTCGACGTGTCGGTCGAGGCAGTTGTAGGCCGCGTTCAGCTGGCCGCCGTCGAACCACCTGACCCAGGGTGGATCCCAGGTCATCACGGAGTCCCAGTGCCTGACCCAGCCCAGCCGATCCGCCTGCTCCGCCCAGAACGCCTCGTGGTCGGCGTCGGCACGCTCGTAGATCGACCGGTCCTGGACCACCGCCCGGGCCCGGAACGCCTCCGGAGGCTCGAACACACGTTCCTCCGAGAGCAGCGCTGCGATGTTCTGCTCGGCCTCCGACATGGGTGCTTCCCCCCTCGCTCGGCGCGACAGTCACGCATCGTACGGCCCGGAGCCTCGGGGGGCATCCGGGAATGGGCCTCGATATGCTTGCATCCGTGCCTGGCAAGCCCCAGCATCGTGCCTGGAGGCCGCCATGGAGGCGGCCTCGAACCCTGCGGGGGGAAGGAGGCCCACGTGGCCATGTACGAGGGATACTGCGTGAAGGATCGCGAGAAGGTCCAGTTCGAGGGCACGGTCGTCGAGCTCAAGAACGGCCGCAAGGCCGCTCAGGGCACCTGTCCCAAGTGCGGGACGAAGGTGATGCGGATCCTGGGCAAGAGCGACGCGTAGGGCCTCCCGGAGCCGGGCCTCCGGCTCCGTTCAGGCAGGCAGCGGTGCCTGCGGAGCCTCCTCGGCGGGCATCGTCTCGTTCAACCCCGAGAGGAGTTGCTCCGACGTGAAGACCGTCGGGCCGGCCGTGCGCTCGTGGCGTTCGGCCAGGTCGGCGACGGTCGTGCGCTGAAAGACACCGTCGATGGCCCTGGCGACCTCGCCCCAGAAGCCCTGCAGCCCGCACCGCGAGTCCGCAAAGCACGTGTGGTCCGTCGGCTCCAGGCAGAACATCGGGTAGAGCTGCCCCTCGATCGCGTCCGCGATCTGGGCAACGCTGATCTCGGAGGGATCCTTGGCCAGGCGGCACCCGCCGCCGGCTCCCCGGAAGCTCTCCACCAGGCCCGCCTTGTGGAGCGCGCCGAGCTGTTGCTCGAGGAACCGAACCGGGATCTGCTGCGCCTGCGCGATCTCGCGTGCGGGCACGAGGGCCCCGCTGTCTCGGCGCATCGACAGCTCGATCATCGCCCGCATTGCGTACTCCAGCTTCTGCGAGATCTTCAGCATGCCCCGCTCATCCGGCGCTCATCCCTACGCTAACTTGCCTATCCTTTGGCCCGTCCTTCGGCCCATCTTTTTGGCCTGTCTCTGTGGCCTCTCCTTGGGCAATGTAGGAAGGGCCCGCTGAGGGTGTCAACGAACCCTCCCGTGCCTGGCAGGCACGCCAAAAACCGGGTCGTGTTGCCCCAGAGATGGTCCGGTTGGGCCATACTGCGGCCCCCCCCGTCGGCCGATACTCCGTGAAGCAAGCGGTCCGCGGATGGAGACGACGTGCGGGTACTGGTGATCGACGACGAGCCTGACGTCCTCATGCTCTGCCGGGTGAACCTCGAGCTCGCCGGGCACGAGGTCATCGAGGCGACCAACGGCGAGGTGGGCCTGGAGCTGGCCCTCAGTGAGCAGCCCGACGTGGTCGTGCTCGACGTCATGCTCCCCAAGTTGGACGGCATCTCGGTCCTGGGGACCCTGGCGAACGACGAACAGACCCGCGACCTCCCCGTGAT
Organism: Actinomycetota bacterium; assembly: GCA_036745475.1. GTDB lineage: Bacteria > Actinomycetota > UBA4738 > UBA4738 > HRBIN12 > DASSJM01. The sequence goes on from DAIOFZ010000043.1 coordinate 12,981, forward strand.
CCTGCTCACGGCCAAGACGCAGCTCGAGGACCGCCGGGCCGGGTGGTGCGCCGGGTGCAGCGAATACCTGACGAAACCGTTCTCCCCGGTCGACCTCGTCGGCATCGCCGAGCGGGCCCGGGCGATGTCGGTCGTCGAGCGCTCGGATCGCCGGCAGCGAGAGCTCGCGCAGCTCGGTGCCTGAGCCGTCGGCCGCCACCTCTCGCCCCACGTAAACTCGAAGCATGCTCCCGATCGTCCCGATCCAACCCAAACGCGTGTCGGAGTACGCGGAGGCGGCAGGGCAGGAGGCCCTCGATCGCCTCCGAGACGCGGCGCGCCAGCTCCAGGGGCTCAGGGTCCTCAACGTGAGCAGCACCGCGTACGGCGGCGGCGTCTCCGAACTGCTTCAGACGCAGGTCCCGTTGATGAACGACCTCGGCGTCGAGACGACGTGGGTCGTGATCGAGGGTTCGGACCGGTTCTTCAACGTCACCAAGGCCGTCCACAACGCGCTGCAGGGCGCCGAGACGCACCTCGACGACGACATGCGCGAGACCTACTGGGAGCGGATGCACGCGAACGCGGCCGAGCTCCCCGATGACTTCGACGTCATGGTCGTCCACGACCCGCAGCCCGCCGCGCTCCTGCAGGTCCTCGACGAGAGCTCGCGTCGGAAGGGCAAGTGGATCTGGCGCTGCCACATCGACCTCTCCGCCCCCTACCGTCCGGTCTGGGACTTCTTCGAACCGATCGTGAACCGGTACGACGCGGCCATCTTCACGGCCGAGGAGTACGTCCAGCCCGGGGTGCAGGGACCGCTCCGGGCCTTCATCCCACCCTCGATCGACCCGCTCAGCCCGAAGAACGCGCCGATGATGGAGTCCACCTGGCAGGGCGTCCTGGCGCCGTTCGGCGTGGACCCCGAGCGCCCCCTCGTCACCCAGGTCTCACGCTTCGACCCATGGAAGGATCCGCTCGGCGTCATCGACGCATTCCGGCTGATCCGTCGCGAGGTACCGGACGCGCAACTGGCGCTGGTCGGGTCGCTCGCGCACGACGATCCGGAGGGCATCCGATACCTGGACCTCACGACCGAGCACGCCGCCGGCGAGCCCGACATCCATCTGCTCACGAACCTGAGCGGCGTCGGGGACAGCGCGGTGAACGCGTTCCAGCGCGCGTCCGATGTGATCGTCCAGAAGTCGCTCCGCGAGGGGTTCGGCCTCGTCGTCGCCGAGGGGATGTGGAAATGGAAGCCCGTCGTGGGCGGGGACGTGGGAGGCATCCGCCTGCAGATCCAGGAAGGGGTGACGGGCCACCTCGTGAACGGCATCGGCGAGTGCGCCGAACGCATCGTCGGGCTCCTGCGGGATCCCGATCGGGGAAAGGCCATGGGCGAGGCGGGGCGGGAGCTCGTCCGAGCACGCTTCCTGTGTCTGCGCGAGATCGAGGACACGCTCAGGCTCATCTCGCGGATCACGGCATGACCCCACCGATCGTCGTCGCCTCGAACCGAGGCCCCTTGACGTTCGAACGCGCCAAGGGCGGCGGGCTCCAGGCCCGTCGCGGGTCCGGCGGCCTGGTCACGGCCCTGTCCAGCGCCCTGATCGAGGCGGAGGGCGTGTGGGTGTCCGCCGCGATGTCCGAGGGCGATCGCGAGATGGTCGCGGCGTCCAAAGGCGGCAGGATCGACCACGCGGAGGGCGACGTCAGGTACCGCCTCCGCTACCTCGACATCCCGCCCGAGATCTACGACGGCTACTACAACCGCGTCTCGAACGGCATGTTGTGGTTCGCGCACCACTACCTGTGGGACACGGTCACGTCGCCGACGTGGGGACCGGATGTCGATGAGGCGTGGGATGCGTACGTCGACGTCAATCGACGATTCGCGTCGGCCCTGGCCGAAGAGGGCGATGCACTCGGGGGGGACACCGCGTTCCTGATCCAGGACTACCACCTGTCCCTCGTCCCGAGGATGCTGCGGGAGCTGGTGCCGGACGCGCTGATCGCGCACTTCTCGCACACCTCGATCGCGGGTCCCACCTTCTTCCGCATGCTGCCCGCGCGGATCCACGATCAGGTCCTCGGGGGCCTGATGGGCGCGGACGTCCTCGGGTTCCACTCCCCGGCGTGGGCAGAGAACTTTCTGCTCTCCGCTCGTCAGTTCCCGGGGACCCGGGTCGACCTCGCCCGCTCGCGCATCGTGACCGAGGGTCGCGAGGTGACGGTCCGTATCCACCCGATCTCCGTGGACGGCCGCGCGATGCGTGAGGAGGCGGCGACGCCGCGGGTGCGCAGCCTCCGGCACACGCTCAACAGGTGGCGCGACAACAACCGGCTCATTCTCCGCGTGGACCGGCTCGAGCTCACCAAGAACGTGGTCCGCGGGTTCCAGGCGTACGAACTCTTCCTGCGCAGGAACCCGTCGTGGCTCGGACGGGTCCGTTTCCTCGCGCTGCTCTCGCCCTCGCGGATGGAATTGCCCGAGTACCGGGAGTACACGGAGGCCTGCCTGGCGGAGGCCGGCCGCGTGAACGACGCCCTCGGCCGCGACGGATGGCTGCCGATCGAGCTCCGCCTGAAGGACGACTACATCGGCGCGATCGCCGCGTACGGCCTGTACGACGTGCTGTTCGTGAACCCCGTGATCGACGGGATGAACCTGGTCGCCATGGAGGGACCGCTGCTGAACCGGCGACGCGGCGTGCTGGTGCTGTCCCGCAACGCGGGGGCGTACGGGCGGCTCGGCCGGTACGCGCTCCCCGTCAATCCGTTCGACGTGGACGAGATGGCCGACGCGCTCGAACA
>DAIOFZ010000044.1:0-15685 GCA_036745475.1 Actinomycetota bacterium
AGACGGGGTTCGCGTACGTCATGACGGCGACGGGGACGTCGAGCCCGGCCTCCTTGATGGAGCCGAGCACGCTCGACGGCGTGGCGCCGTCCACGAGCGCGCGACGCGAGGCCTCCTGGATCACCGGGCCATCCATGACGGGATCGGAGAAGGGGATGCCCACCTCGATCGCATCGGCGCCTGACTCCTCCAGCCCCCGCAGGAGCTCCGCGTCCACGCCCGCGAGCCCTCCGGTGACGTAGGGGACGAAGGCGCGACCGCCCGCGTCCAGCCGCGACCGCAGGGTGGGCTCGAGATCAACCACGCGGCGCCCCGGGAACCGAGCCCAGCGCCGCCCGCACCGTCTCGAGGTCCTTGTCTCCCCGACCCGACAGGTTGACGAGCACGAGCGAACCCTGCGCGAGCGGACGCCGCAGGAGCCAGCCGATCGCATGGGCCGGTTCGAGCGCCGGCAGGATCCCCTCGAGCGTCGCCAGCGCGCGGAAGCCTTCGAGCGCCTCCCCGTCGGTGACCGAAACGTAGGTCCCGCGGCCCGCGTCCTTCAGGAACGCGTGCTCGGGACCCACGCCCGGGTAGTCCAGCCCCGCCGAGATTGAGTGCGTCGGCACCACCTGCCCCTGCTCGTCCTGCAGGAGGTAGGAGTACGAACCGTGGAGCACGCCCGGCTCGCCGAGCGTGAGCGACCGGCAGTGCTCCCCGAGCCCGTCGCCCCGCCCCCCGGCCTCCACGCCGACGAGCCCGACGCCGGGTTCGGGAAGGAACGCCTCGAAGATCCCGATCGCGTTGCTGCCGCCGCCGACGCAGGCGACCACCGCGTCGGGGTCGCGACCTTCGCGCTCGCGCAGCTGCACCCTGGCCTCGTCCCCGATCACGCGTTGGAGATCGCGCACGAGCGCGGGGAACGGATGGGGGCCCGCGACCGAACCGAGGACGTAGTGCGTGTCGACCACGCTCGCCGCCCAATCCCGCAGTGCCTCGTTGAGCGCGTCCTTCAGCGTTCGACTTCCGGAGGTGACCGTGATCACCTCGGCGCCGAGCAGCTGCATCCGGCCGACGTTCGGCGCCTGCCGGATCGTGTCCTCCTCGCCCATGTAGACCACGCACGGAAGCCCGAAGAGGGCACACGCGGTGGCCGTCGCCACCCCGTGCATCCCGGCGCCCGTCTCGGCGATGATCCGTCCCTTGCCCAGACGGCGAGCAAGCAGCACCTGGCCGAGGGTGTTGTTGATCTTGTGCGCCCCGGTGTGGTTCAGATCCTCGCGCTTGAGGTAGATGCGGTACCCGGTCGCCTCCGACAGCCGCGGCGCGAAGGTCATCGCCGAAGGACGGCCCACGAAGTCTCGGAGCAGCGCGTCGAGCTCGCCGCGAAAGGCCGGATCGTCCCGGAGGCTCGACCAGGCCGCCGCGAGCTCATCGAGCGCGGGGATCAGCACCTCCGGCACGTAGCGGCCCCCGTACGCGCCGAACCGCCCCCTTTGGTCGGGAACCGTCTCCAGTGCCTTCACGCCGCACCCCGCAGCGATCGGATCGTGGCCGCCGGGTCGGCGGACCGCATCAGCGTCTCGCCGACCAGCACGCCACGAGCGCCGGCGTCGATCGCGCGCTCGACGTCCTCGCGGGTCGAGACCCCGCTCTCGAGCACCGCGATACGGTCCGGCGGCACCCCGGGCAACATCGCGAGGGCGCGTTCGACGTCGACCTCGAGCGTCTCCAGGTCCCTCGCGTTCACGCCGATCACCGGCGCGTCCGTCGCCAGCGCCTTGGCGAGATCCTCCTGGGAGTGGGTCTCGACCAACGCGCCGAGCCCGAGGTCGGCCGCGACCGCCAGCATCCCCTTCAGCTCCGGCTCCGACAGGGCCGCGGCGATCAACAGGACGGCGTCGCCGCCCGCGGCGCGAGACTCGATCACCTGACCGGGGTGGACCAGGAAATCCTTGCGCACCACGGGGAGGCCCACGGCGAGTCGAACCGCGCGGAGGTCGGCCAGCGCGCCCTCGAACCGCGTCGGCTCGGTCAGCACTGAGATCGCGGCCGCTCCCCCCTCCTCGTAGGCCCGCGCCTGGCTCGCGGCGTCCGGGTCGGCGATCGACCCGGCCGACGGAGACGACCGCTTGTACTCGGCGATCAGCGCCGGCCGCGTCCCTCGCAGGGCGTCCTCAAACGGTCGTGGCGGCGGGAGGTGCATCGCGAGCGCCAGCAATCCCGACTCGTCGAGGGGGTCGCGTTCGAGGCGACGCCGGAGGTCGCCGAGGAGGTCGGTCAGGAAGCCCATGGGCCCGCAAGTCTACGCAGGCGAACGGCACCGCCCGCGACGTCAGGCGACCGCGGCGATCGCGCCGCGCAGGTCGAGCCCCTCGTACAGCGCCCGCCCGATCACCGCGCCCTCGATCGGGCCGCCGAGCGCGGCGACGGCTCGCAGATCCTCGACGCCCCTGATCCCGCCCGCCACGACGATCGGCACCGACGAAGACTCCGCGAACGCCGCGATCCCATCGAGATCCGGACCCTCGAGCCCGCCGGCGCGCCCCACCTCGGTGAACAGGTACCGGCGGACCTCGAGACCGGTCAGCCAGGCGAGGATGTCGCTGAGCGGCAGCTCGAGGTCGGTCCCGCGCGGCCGCACGGTGTTGCCGGCCGCCTCGATCCCCACCAGGAGCCGGTCGCCGAAACGCCTCACGAGCACCGCGGCCTCATCGCGATCATGCAACGCGGCCGAGCCGAGCACGACCCGCTCGGCCCCCCGGACGATCAGCTCGTCGACCTGCTCCTCGGTACGGACGCCGCCGCTCGCCTGCACGGGCACCCCCAGTGCGCACACGGCACCCAGGACGTCGGCGTTCCCGACCCGGCCCGTGCGCGCGAGATCGACGTCTACGACGTGGAGCCGTGTGGCCCCCGCGTCGAGGAACGCTCTCGCGGCCGTCAACGGGTCGGCGCCGAACGCCGTCGCAGCGACCTGGCCGGGTCCCAGGACGTGGACGAGACGGCCGCCGGCGAGGTCGAGCGCCGGGATGACCTCGAGCGGCATGGGTCCGAACGCTACCGAGCGGGCGCGGGGACGCGGGACGCCGAGAGGACGACCACGTCGTCGGATCCGAGCGGGGCCAGACGCACGGCCTCGCTGCCGAGCAGGACCCGCAGCTCGGAGAGCAGCCCGGCGCCGGGTTCGACGCGGAAGGTGCCGACGTCGAACGGCCGCATGCCACGGGACGAATGGAACCGCACCTGGACCGGCGAGGAGCCCTTGTGCGCCGCGAGCAGCTCCTTGAGCGTCGCGATCACCGTGGCGGTGCAGCTCCGGGCGGTCAGGTCGATCACCAGACGACCGGCGGGGGGGTTCGGTCTGCCGCCGTCGCCGAGATCGGGTTGGGAGACCTCGACCGCGCGCAGCTGCAGCTCCTCGCCACGACCCCGGCGGTCGGCGCGACCCTTCACCAACAGGATCGAGTCGTGCTCGAGCAGGTGCTGGAGGCTCTCGTACTGGCCGGGGAAGACGACCACCGTGACGCCGCCGGCCAGGTCCTCGAGGCGGAACTGCGCGTAGGGCTCCCCCTTCTTCGTGTAGCGGCGCGAAACCGAGGCGACGATCCCGGCGACCGTGACGAGATCGCCGTCGCCCAGGCCCTCGGTCTCGGCGATCTCCATGTCGGCGAGCGCGGCGAGCCGCTCCTTCACGCCCAGGAGCGGGTGGTCGGTCACGAACTGGCCGAGTACCTCCTTCTCCAGGCGAAGGAGGGTCCGCCGGTCGAACTCGTCGGAGGTGATCACGCCCTCGTCGATCTCGTTCGCCGCCTGCTCGCCACCCCCGAAGAGCGAGAACTGCCCCGCGGCCTCGGCCTTGCGCTCGGCCGAGATCGGGATCGAGATCTTGTCCTGGTTCTCGACGAGCCCGCGCCGACGGTACCCGAACGAATCGAACGCGCCCGCGTAGATCAGGCTCTCGAGCACCTTCTTGGTCAGGACCGAGGGATCCACCTTGCGGCAGTAGTCCGCGTAGCCGGTGAACGAACCCTTCGTGCGACGGGCCTCGATGATCTGCTGCACCGCGCCCGAACCCACGTTGCGTACGGCGGAGAGCCCGTATCGGATCTTGAGCTCGCCGCTCGTCACCGGCGCGAAGTCCTGTTCTGACTCGTTCACGTCTGGAGGCAGGACCTCGAGCCCCATCAGGCGACACGCGTTCAGGTAGAAGGGCTTGCGGTCCTTGTCGTCGCGAACGCTCGTCAGGATCGCCGACATGTACTCGACGGGATGATGCGCCTTGAGGTAGGCGGTCTGGTATGCGATGTACCCGTACGCGCATGCGTGCGACGCGTTGAACCCGTAATCGGCGAAGGGCTCCATCAGCTCGAACAGATCCGTGCCGAGCCGGTCCGGGTAGCCGTTGTCGACACAGCCCTGGATGAACTTCTCGCGGTGCACCATCAGCTTGGCGCGGATCTTCTTGCCCATCGCCTGGCGGAGCATGTCGGCCTCGGCCATCGAGTACCCGGCCATCCGCACCGCGATCTGCATCACCTGCTCCTGGTAGACCATGATCCCGTACGTGGGAGCCAGGATCTCCTCGAGATCCGCATGCGGGTACGACACCGGCCGGCGCCCATGCTTGCGCTCGGCGTACTCGACGTGCATCCCGGCGCTGAGCGGCCCCGGCCGGTAGAGCGCCACCAGCGCCATCAGGTCCTCGAAGCGGTCGGGTGCGAGCTGCTTGATCAGCGAGCGCATCCCGCCACCCTCGAGCTGGAAGACCCCGGTGGTGTCGGCGCGACACAGCATCTCGTACACCGCCGCGTCGTCGAGAGGGACGTGATCGATGTCGAGCTCGACCTCCCGGCGCCGCAGATGCGAGAGCGTGTCCTCGATCACCGAGAGCGTCCTCAGGCCAAGGAAGTCCATCTTGAGCAGGCCCAGGTCTTCGACGCCGTGCATGTCGAACTGCGTGACGATCCGGCGGGAGTCGTCGCGGGAATCCTTGGAGAGCTTGAGCGGCAGATAGGTCACGAGCGGTGCGTCGCCGATGACCACCCCGGCCGCGTGCACCGAGTCCTCGCGCCGAAGGCCCTCGAGCGCCCGGGCCGTGTCAACGATCTCGCGCGCCTCGGGCTCCCGTTCGTAGGCGTCACGGAGCTCGTGCGAGAGCCGGAGGGCCTTCTCGATCGGCTCGTCGCGCCCCATGATCGCCGCCGGGTACATCTTGCAGAGGCGATCGCCCACGCTCGCGGGAAACCCGAGGACGCGCGCGGCGTCGCGGATCCCCTGCTTCCCCTTGATCGTCTGGAACGTGATGATCTGCGCCACGCGGTCCGATCCGTACTTCGAGGCCACGTACCGGATCACCTCGTCGCGCCGGCGCTCGTCGAAGTCCATGTCGATGTCGGGCATCTGGATCCGTCCTGGGTTCAGGAAGCGCTCGAAGATCAGGTCGTAGCGGAGCGGATCGAGGTCGGTGATCCGCAGCGAGTACGAGACCACCGAGCCGGCCGCCGAGCCACGCCCGGGTCCGACGCGGATGCCGTTCTCGCGCGCGAACCGGATCAGGTCCCACACGATCAGGAAGTAGCCTGAGAAGCCCATCGACGTGATCACGCCGAGCTCCTGCTCGATGCGTTCGAGGATCGGGGGCGTCAGGGTCGCGTACCGCTCCTCCGCTCCCTGCATCACGAGCTCGTGCAGGAAGACGTCCCGATCCTTCCCCTCCGGCGGCTCGAACCGCGGGACGTGGAACCGCTCCTTTGGAGGCGCGGAGCTCCCGTACACGAGCTCCAGCTCGCACATCTCGGCGATCTGCAGCGTCGCGTCGCACGCCTCGGGCAGCTCGCGGAAGACCTCGCGCATCTCCTCGGCGGTCTTCAGGTAGAACTCGGCCGAGTCGAAACGCAACCGGTTCGTGTCCGACTGCAGCTTCTGCTGCTGGATGCAGAGCAGGACGTCGTGGGGCTTCGCGTCTTCGCGCTGCGTGTAGTGCAGGTCGTTCGTGGCCACGAGCGGCAGGCCGGTGCGGCTCGCGAGCCCGACCAGCTCGGGCAGGATCTCCCGCTGCTCGGAGAGGCCGTGATCCTGCAGCTCGATGAAGAAGTTCCCGGCGCCGAAGATGTCCGCGTACGTCGCCGCCACCTCGTCCGCCTTGGCGGATTGACCCCCCAGGAGGAGCTGGGAGACCTCGGACGCCAGGCACCCCGAGAGCCCGATCAGCCCCTCCCCGTGCTCGGCCAGGAGCTCCTTGTCAACCCGGGGCCGGTGATAGAAGCCCTCGAGATGCGCGTCGGTGACCAGCTTGAGGAGGTTGCGATACCCGGTCTCGCTGCGGGCAAGGATCGTGAGGTGGCGGTATTTCTCCTCGCTCTCGCCCGGCGCCCGCTCGAACCGGGAGCTGGGCGCCACGTAGGTCTCGACGCCCAGGATCGGCTTGACCCCCGCCGCGACCCCGGCCTCGTAGAACTGGAGCGCGCCGAACATCGCGCCGTGGTCGGTGAGTGCCAGGGCCGGCATCTGGAACTCGGCGGCCCGCTCGAACAGCGCCTTGATCCTCGCGGCCCCGTCCAGCAGAGAGAACTCCGAGTGCACGTGAAGATGAACGAAGGAGTCCCGACCGGCCAAAGCCCGCCGAGTATAGAACGGATAGGGCGGCTGCTTACAACCATGTAACTTATCCCACGGCCATGCACATCGTTTCCCCAGGCCGCGTGGCTGGGGATCCCATGTGCGGAACTACACGCTTGTAATTGCCGGTCCCGTGGCCGTACACTCGGGCGCTGAACCAGAGGCCCGGAGGGGAGATGCGCCTTTCGTACTCGAGCATCAACACCTACGAAACCTGCCCCGCGAAGTTCAAGTTCCAGTACGAGGACCGCGTGCCGCAGGCGCGCTCGGCGGCGCTCTCGTTCGGCGACTCCCTCCACCGAGCCCTGTACCTGTTCCACAACCGGCCGGTGCCGGTCTCGCCCTCGATCGGCGAGCTCCACGACATGCTCGAGGCGTCCTGGGTCTCGGAGGGGTTCGTCGACGCGTCCGAGGAGCAGACCTACCGCGACCACGGTCGACAGGTCCTGTCGCTCTACCACCGCGAGAACGCCGACGCGTACCGGATCCCGGCCGCGCTCGAATTCCGCTTCACGATCGAGGTCGAGGGCGTCGCGTTGTCCGGCGTGATCGACCGGATGGACAGGATCCCCGGAGGTGGCTACGAGATCGTCGACTACAAGACCAACCGGCGACTGCCGCCGCAGTCGCGGATCGACCAGGATCTCCAACTCTCGATCTACCACATGGCCGCGCGCCAGATCTGGGGCATCGAGCCCGAGCGCCTCACGCTGTACTACCTGCTCCCCGGCCAACGGATGACAACGGTCCGAACGCCCGCCGACGTCGACGAGCTCCGCCGACGGATCGCCGTGGTCGCCGAGCGGATCGAGGCCGGGAAGTTCGAGCCGCGACAGAACCCGCTCTGCGACTGGTGCGAGTACCAGGCCCTGTGCCCATTGTTCCGCCACCGGTACGAGAAGGAACGGGGTGACCCCACTCCACGCGTCACCGAGATGGTGGATGAGTGGATCAGGCTGAAGCGCGAGACCCGCGCCGCGTACCGTCGGTTCGACGAGCTCGTGCCGCTGATCAACGCGTTCGCCGACGAGCATGGGTACCGGCGCCTGTTCGGCTCCGACGGCGCCGCGATCGACCGGCGGGCGCAGCACGTGACCGCGCCGATCGAGGAGAGGGTTCGCGAGATCCTCGAGCCGCTCGGGCTGTGGGAGCAGGTGCTGTCGGTCGACCCGTCGAAGCTGAACGCGCTGATCGAGTCGCGGTCGCTCTCCCCCGACGTCGAGGACGCCCTGCTCGCCTCGCGCGAGGAGGTCCGCACCCAACACGCGCTCTACCTCCGCGAGGCCGAGCGCGCCCGGCGCTGATCAGCCCGATCCGCTCCGCGCCCGCTCGAGCGCGCGCTGCAGGTCGGGCGGCAGTGGGTCCTGCAGGTCGATCCGCTCGCTCGTGATCGGGTGGTCGAACGCGATCCGCCATGCGTGCAGGAACGGGCGCTCGAGCCCGAGCTCGCGCGCGTCGTCCCCTCCGCCGCCGTAGCGTCGGTCTCCGAGGATCGGGTGCCCGATCGAGGCAAGGTGCACGCGGATCTGGTGCGTCCGACCGGTGCGCGGTTCGGCCTCGAGCAGCGTCGCCGAGTCGAACCGCTCGCGCACCACGAATGCCGTCGTCGCCTGCCGCCCGCCGGTCGCGTCCACACGGATCTTCGCACCCGCCCGGCCGAGGGGCGCGTCCACCTCGAACCGCTCGTGGGGGACCGAACCGCGCACGAGCGCGAAATACGCGCGGCTGGCCTCGTGGCGCTTGAACGTCTCGGCCAGACCCTCGAAGGTCTCGTCGTCGCTCGCCACGACCAGCAGGCCGCTCGTCCCTGCATCGAGCCGATGGACGATCCCCGGACGCAGCGGGCCACCGCGCGGCGCGAGCGGTATCCCCATGCCCAGCAGGCGGTTGACCACGGTCCCTCCGCGCCGGTTCTCGGTCGGGTGGGTCGGCAGGCCGGCGGGCTTGCGCACGACCAGCAGGTGCTCGTCCCGCCACGCGAGATCGAGCGGGGGGCCCTCGGCCGGGAGCTCCGCCGACGGCGCGAGATCCACCTCGATCCGCTCGCCGCCCGCGAGCCGATGCGACTTCTCCCGTCTGGACCCGTCGACGAGCACCGAACCGGCGGCGATCGCGCGCTGCACCTCGGCCCGAGGGACCCCGAGGTGGGCCGACACCACCGTGTCCAGACGGCCGGGTTCGGCCCCGAACGCCTCGCTCACGGCTCGGCGCCGGATCCGGCGGTTGTCGGTCCGGAGGCCTCAGACGGCTCGGCTCGTTCGTCGGCCCCGTCGAAGCTCGCTACGGCCAGGATGGCGGCCCCGAGCACGATGGCGGTGTCGGCGAGGTTGAAGATCGGCCAGACCCGGAGATCGATGAAGTCGGTCACCCGCCCGCTGAAGCCGGGACCGTTTGCGACCCGGTCCGCGAGATTCCCGAGGGCGCCGCCGAGGATCAGTCCCAGCGACACGGCGATCCACGGACGGATCGGGCGTGTCGAGACCACCACGATCACCGCCGAGACGACGATCGTCGCGCCCGCGAACAACCACGGCGCGCTCTCGCCGAACCCGAACGCACCCCCCGAGTTGGTGGTGTACGTGAGCGAGAGGACGCCGGGGATCACCCGGATCGGAGGTTCGCCGGCGAGCGCGCGTTCGACCCAGGCCTTGCTGAGCTGATCAAGGAGCAGCGCCCCCGCCGCGACCGCGTACAGGAGGATCCCCGAACGCCGAGCGGAGCTCACCGCCTACCGCCGGGATAGTGCTTGCGCGTCCTTGATGCAGAGATCGGCGTACGGCAGGGCCTTCAGGCGGGCCTTCTCGATGGGCTTACCGCAGCGCGAGCAGATCCCGTAGGTGCCGTCTTCCATCCTGGCGAGCGCGCGGTCGATCTTGCCCATGAGGTCCCGGACGTTGTTCTCGATGGAAAGGTCCCGTTCCCGCTCGAACGTGAAGGTGCCGGCGTCGGCGTTCTCCTCGTCGAACGAGACCTCGCCCGAGATGTCCGACTGCGAGGTGGCGAAGGAGGTCTCCTCGATGGTCGTCAGTTGCACCTGCAGCTCGGCCCGTTCGGCCTCCAGGCGCTGGCGCAGCTCGTCCAGTTCCTTCTTGCTGTGGGTGATCTTCTCGGGCATGGTCGGAGGAACCTAGCATCGGCGGCTCGGGGCGGCAATGAGTCGGGCTCCGTTGCCCGAAGGCGCATCTCAGCCTCGTCGTCGAGCCGACCGAGGCCCGGCCGACCCCTCGGAACCAAGCGCACGGTGACCGGGCCCATCCCTGGGTGTAGCATCGCTCCCGAAGGCGATGACGGGAACGAGTACGAGGGATCCCAAGCCCGAGCGAGCCGGGGACGGTGTGAGCCCGGCGGCGAGGCCCCTCCGAACATCCTCCTCGAGCCGCCGCCCCAACCGGGCGCGCGCCACGCGCCCGCAGTAGACGCGGCCGGGTCCGCCCGTGACAGCGGTGGGCTGTGGATGCAGCCGATGAGCGGCCGGGCCGGGGGCCCGGCAACGCGGGGTGGTACCGCGGGGCCTACGCCTCGTCCCTGCAACGGGGACGGGGCGTTCGGCGTTTCGGAGGTGGCGATGTTCGAGCCGGTCGATCAGAGGGCGAACTTCCCCGAGCTCGAGGGCACGGTGCTCGGGTTCTGGCGCGAGGCCGACGTGTTCCACCGCCAGCTCGAGCAGCGCAAGGATGGCCCCCTCTGGGTCTTCTACGAGGGCCCGCCGACGGCGAACGGCCGCCCCGGTGTTCACCACGTGGAGGCGAGGACGTTCAAGGACGTCTTCCCTCGCTTCAAGGCGATGACCGGACACTACGTCCCACGCAAGGCGGGATGGGATTGCCACGGCCTTCCGGTCGAGCTCGAGATCGAGAAGGAGATCCGCACCAAGAGCAAGCGCGACATCGAGGCCTTCGGGATCGCCGAGTTCAACGACCTGTGTCGCGCGTCCGTCCAGCGGTACGTGGGCGACTTCGAGCGGCTCACCGAGCGCATCGGCTTCTGGATCGACATGCCCGAGGCGTACTGGACGATGAACGCCGAGTATATCGAGAGCGTCTGGTGGTCCCTCAAACGCCTTCACTCGCGCGGGATGCTGGTCGAGGACGATCGCATCACGGCGTACTGCCCGCGATGCGGGACGGCGCTGTCGGACGCCGAGGTGGCGATGGGCTACGCCGACGTCGAAGACCCGAGCGTCTACATGCTGTTCCGCATCGCCGAGGCGGCGGCCCCCTCGCTCGTCGGAGCCTCGATGCTCGGGTGGACGACCACTCCGTGGACGCTGATCTCCAACACGGGCCTCGCAGTCTCCGCCGGCGCCGCGTACGTGGTCGTCGAGCACGCCGGCGAGCGTCTCGTTCTCGCCGAAGCCCTGAAGGACGCGGTCCTGCCTGAGGATCCCGTCGTCGCGGGTCCGGTGCCGGGAGCGTCGCTCGTCGGCACGCGGTACGAGCCGCTCTACCCGAACGTCGAGGGCGCGCACCGCATCGTGACCGCAGACTTCGTCTCACTCGAAGACGGAACCGGCGTCGTCCATCTGGCGCCGGCGTTCGGACCCGAAGACCTCGAGATCGGTCGGCGCGAAGGATGGAGGACGTTCAAGCCTCTCGACGAGGAGGGTCGGTTCACCGACGAGGCCCCGGCGTTCGTCCGCGGCTCGTTCTTCAAGGATGCGGATGATGTGATCCAGGAAGATCTGCGATCGCGTGGCCTCCTCCTGCGTTCGGGGACGATCACGCATGCCTACCCACTCTGCTGGCGATGCGAGACCCCACTGATCTACATCGCGCGCACGTCGTGGTACGCAAGAACGACGGAGGTGAGGGATCGTCTCCTCGCCGTGAACGAAGAGGTGAACTGGTACCCCGACCACATCAAGCACGGGCGATATGGCAATTGGCTGGCGAACAACATCGACTGGGCGCTCTCACGCGAGCGCTATTGGGGCACCCCGCTTCCGATCTGGCGGTGCGCCAATGGTCACGACACCGCCGTCGGCTCGCTCGTGGAGCTCTCGGAGCGCGCGGGCCGCGACCTAGCCGATATCGATCCCCACCGCCCGACGATCGACGAGGTGGCGTTCGCGTGCCCCGAATGCCAGAGCGAGGCGCAGCGGCTCCCGCCGGTGATCGATACCTGGTACGACTCGGGCGCGATGCCCTACGCGCAGTGGGGCTACAACCCGGACCTGGGCCGCGGCGTCGACCGGTTCCGTGAGCGATTCCCCGCCGACTTCATCGCCGAGGCGATCGACCAGACGCGAGGCTGGTTCTACACACTGATGGCCGAGGGTGTCCTGCTGTTCGATTCGATCACCTATCGCAATTGCGTCTGCCTCGGACTCATCGTGGGCGAGGACGGCCGCAGGATGAGTACCTCGCTCGGGACGGCGATCGATCCATGGCAGATCCTCGACCGTCAGGGGGCGGACGCGCTCCGCTGGTACCTCCTGACCAACGGGTCGCCGTGGGCCGAGCGACGCGTGGGCATGTCGATCCTCGACGACGTCGTCCGGCAGTTCCTGCTCCCGCTGTGGAACGTGTACGCGTTCTTCGTCACGTACGCGAACGCGAGCGGGTTCGACCCGGCCGAAGGCGGGGACGTGCCGGTCGCGCGGCGGCCCCTCCTGGACCGATGGGTGCTCTCGCAACTCTCGCGCACCGAGACCGCCGCCCGCGACGGCCTCGAGGCCTACGACGCGACCGGCGCAGGCCGGCGGATCGCCGACTTCGTGGACGACCTGTCGAACTGGTACGTCCGGCGCGCCCGCCGGCGGTTCTGGGACCCCGGCGGCGAGGGAGGGGACGACGTCCGCGCGGCCTTCCTCACGCTGCACGCGTGCCTCGTCAGCCTCTCGCAGCTGCTCGCGCCCTTCACACCGTTCGTCGCGGAGACCCTGTGGCGCAACCTGGCCGCCGGGCGCGACGGCGCGCCGGACTCCGTGCATCTGTCGGACTACCCGACCGCCGACGAGCGATCGGTGGATCCGGCACTCGACGACGCGATGGCCGCGGTCCGCCAGATCGTCGAGCTCGGACGCCGCGTGCGGACCGAGACCAGGGTGCGCGTTCGGCAGCCACTGCTCGAGGCCGTCGTGCACTACGCCGGAGACCACGCGGCCCTCGAGCCGTTGCTCGACCTGGTCGCCGAGGAGTTGAACGTGAGGCAGGTACTGTTCGCGGAGTCCGCCGAAGGGCTCGGCCGGTGGCGCGCCAAGCCGAACTTCAAGGTCCTCGGGCCGCGGCTCGGACCCAAGGTCAAGGCGGTGGCCTCGGCGCTCGAGCGGGACGACGGGTCGCTCGCCGCCGCGCTCGCCCGCGGCGATGCCGTGCAAGTCGACCTGGGGACGGAACACATCGAGCTCGCGCCTTCGGATGTCGACCTCGTCGAGGAGACCGTCGAGGGTTGGGGGGTCGCGAGCGACGGCGGCGTCACCGTCGCGCTCGAGCTCGAGCTGACGCCCGAGCTCCGAGCCGAGGGGCTCGCCCGCGAGCTCGTGCGTGCGGTGCAAGACGCGCGCAAGGCCGCCGGCCTGGACGTCGGCGATCGGATCGTGCTCGGCCTCTGGACGGAGGGTCCGGCGCTCGCGGAAGCGCTCGCGGCTCATCGAGCGTGGATCGCGGCGGAGACCCTCGCCGTGGAGATTCTCGACGGGACGTCGCCCGATGCGACGTTCGAGCAGACCTTCCAGATCGAGGGAGCTCGGGCGGAGGTCAGCCTCCGCCGGGCGTGAGCGGGAACCGAGAGGCTCGGCTCAGACCTCGAGCCGAGGCCGGGGCGCTCGGATCAGTCCTCGCCCCAGAAGAGCTCTCGCAGCGAGCGTTCGCGCCGCTCGGCCGCGGGCGCCCCATCCGTCGAGAAGACGGGCTCGGTCCCCGACTCAACCACGATCGGCGGCGGCGACTCCGGCGGGAGGTCGTCCTCGTCCGCCGGCCCGATCTCGACCGGAGGCTCGGTCGCCTGGAGCCGCTCCCGGATCTCGGCGGCCGAGGCCGGCTCGAGGTCCTCGGGGCGCGCCGCGGCGTCCTTCTCGGCCGAGGGACGGACGCCCTGCATCGACGTCGTTGGGGCGGCGGACCGTGCGGTGTCAGGCGCCGAGGATGCCTCGGCCCGCTCGCGGATCGCGAGCACCATCTGCTTCATCTCCTCCGCGTGCGTCTGCACGAGACCGCCGAGGCTCTGGAGGAACTCCCGTTCTCGGTTCAGGAACGGGGCCACGGCGCCCCGGGCGTCGCCCGAGCCGGCGCCGGCGGCCGCGGCGATCCCCGCGGCCTCCTCGTGGGCGCGCCGGACGATCTCGTCGGCCTCGGCGCGCGCTTGGGCCACAGTGGCGCGGGCGTCGCCCGTCGAGCCCGCGACGGCCTGCAGGGGCCGGCCGGCGACGGGCCGCAGGCGCTCGAGCTCCTCGAGGTAGGAGGACAGGCCCTCGGTGATCCGGTCGAGGAACGCGTCGACGTCGCGCTCGTTGTATCCCCGGAACGCCAGGCGGAACTCCACCTGCTGCACCTCTTCGGGCGTGATCCGGGCGCCGGTCGCCGGGGCGTCGTCCGTTCCCTTCTTCCTCCGCATGGGCGTGGTCCCCCTCCGTCAGCAGTTCAGCGCGGCCCGCAGGACGATAAGGATAACGAACGCGATGAGGATGGAGAGGTCCAGCCCGACGCCGCCCGCCCGGATCGGTGGGATCAGCGCCCTGAGGGGGCGCAGGACCGGCTCGGTGACGTCGTCGAGCAGATCCAGGAACGTCCGAACCGGCCCGGAGTACGGCGGGCGGAACCCGAACATGAACGCCCACGAGATGATCACGCGGGCGAACAACAGGAACGTGTAGATCGTCAGGACGACGCACAGGAGGCTGAGCAGCGCGTTCTCGGCGGCGGTCATCGCGGACGGGTCGAACGATCGAGCGGGCTCAGAACTGGTTGTAGAGGTCGCCGCCGGCGATGCGCTCGCGGTCTTCGGCGGAGACGTCCACGTTCGCGGGCGTCAACAGGTAGACGCGGTTGGCCACCATCTCGATCTTGCCGTCGAGCCCGTACACCAGCCCGGACGCGAAGTCGACGAGCCTGCGAGCGATCGTGTCGTCGGTGCTCTGCAGGTTCATGATGACCGGGATCCCGGCCTTGAACCGATCTGCGATGTCCCGCGCCTCGTTGAAGCGACGCGGCTCCGACTTGTGGATCGAACCCGCGGTCGCGGGGCGACTCGACGGGATGGTGCGCACGATCCCCTCGTGCTCGGGCTCGAGCTCCACCTCGCGGACGGCCTGCGGTCGCTGGAAGCGACGGACCTCGGCGGTCTCGGGGGCGGCGCCGACCTCGTCGAGCTGCTCGAACTCGTCCTCCTCGACGAGGCCGAGATAGGTGAGCGTCTTCTTCCACACGCCTGGCATCACGTCCTCCCTGTATCTTCCGGGCGCCGTGCTCCGAACAAGGCGGTGCCGATCCGGACCATCGTAGCGCCTTCCTCCACCGCAACCGGGTAATCGAGGGACATTCCCATGGAGAGCTCCGCCGCCCCGGGATGGTCCGCCGCCACCCCGTCCCGAAGCTCCCGCAGGCGGCGGAAGAACGGACGGGAGTCCTCGGCGACGAACGGGATCGGCGGCAGGGTCATCAGGCCGATGAGATCCACGCCGTCGGTCTCGGCGACCTCGTCGGCCGCGACCTCCACCCGGTCGGGCGCGACGCCCGTTCGCTCCCCCGTGAAGTCCACCTCGATCAGCACCGGGATCGCTCGGCCGATGTCGAGCGCGCGCCTCGCGAGACGCTCCGTCGCGCGTCCGGGCGTGACGGTCTCGACGACGTCGGCGAGCTCGGCAACGTGGTGGGCCGAGTGGCTCTGCATGGTCCCGATGAAATGCCAGACGATCCCGTCCACCCGGTCCCGTTTGGTCCGGAGCTCCTTGACGTAGTTCTCCCCCACCTCGCGGACACCCGCGTCACGGACGCGCTCGATCGCCTCGGGCTCGACGGTCTTGGCCGCGGCCACGATGCGGACCTCGCCGGGGTCTCGTGCGGCGCGCTCGCACGCGTCCGCGATCCGTTCGCGGATCGTCGTCAGGTTCGCGACGATGGCGTCGGGCGTGGGGGCGGCCGGCACG
>DAIOFZ010000045.1:0-11104 GCA_036745475.1 Actinomycetota bacterium
TTTTGTCACTAGAGATGCCAATCCTCTCGCGGCGTTCGACCTGGTGTTCGTCGATCCGCCCTACGCGATGGACCGGGACGAGCTCGACGGGCTGGTTGCGGCGATCGGCTCCGCCGGGCTCTCCGGAGCCGCCTGGCGCGTGGTCCTGACGCGCCCGAAACGGTCTTCCACGCCTGTCATTCCGCTACACTGGCTCGTCGCGAGGCGACTGTCCTACGGCGACACCCTCGTCTTCATATTCCGGGAGGTTTAGATGGGCCTGACCGCCCTGTGTCCGGGGACGTTCGACCCCGTCACGAACGGTCACATCGACATCATCGAACGGGCTGCGGGGCGCTTCGACGCACTGATCGTCGGCGTGCTCGACAACGCCTCCAAGGAACCGCTGTTCGGAGCCGAGGAGCGGGTGGGGATGATCAAGGAGGCGGTGTACGCACTCGGCAACGTCGAGGTCGAGGCGTTCACGGGATTGCTCGTCGAATACGCAACTCGCAGGGGTGCCGACGTGGTGGTGAAGGGGCTGCGGGCGGTGACCGATTTCGAATACGAGATCCAGATGGCCCAGATGAACCACCAGCTCGCCGGGGTCGAGACGTTGTTCATGACGACGAGTCCGCAGTGGTCGTTCCTGTCCTCCTCCCTGGTCAAGGAGGTCGCGCGTTTCGGTGGGGACGTGTCGAGCCTCGTCCCGGTCCACGTCGCGGGGCGGCTGGCCGACAAGCTCGGGGGTGCCGCCTAGATGGATCTCTCCTCTCGCCTGTCCGAGCTCGAGGAGCTGGTGCGCGACGCCAAGTCGATGCCGCTGTCGTCGTCCGCGCTGCTGAACCGCGACGAGGTCCTGAACCTGATCGACGACCTCAAGAGCTCGCTTCCCGATGAGATCAAGCAGGCGCGCTGGGTGGTCAAGGACCGCGAGGAACTGCTCGCCAAGGCACGGCGCGACGCCGAGGCGATGGTGGAGCAGGCACGTGCCGAGCAGCTGCGTCTCGCGTCCCACGAAGCGGTGATGCAGCGGGCCAAGGACGAGGCCGAACGCATTGTTCAGGAAGCCGAGGAAGACGCCCGCCGGCTGCGGCTCGAGGCCGAGGACTACGTGGATGCCAAGCTCGCGCAGCTGGAAGGGACGCTGCAGAAGATCCTCGAGGAGATGATGGCGTCCAACGACGGGCTCTCTCGGACGATCGACCAGGTCGTCGCGGGACGCGCGAAGCTGCGCGGCGCCACGCCGAGCGATGAGCTCGGACCCGAGGTCACGTTGTCGATGGACCGGGAGGATGAGGAGGCGTGATGCGAGCGATCGACGTGCGAGATCTCCTCGAGAGCCCGGGATCCTCGCGGACCGTGCACGTGGAGGAGCCGGTTCCCGGTCTGCGTACCGAGCTCGCCGACGTGCCCGAGGACACGCCGATCGCGGCAGACCTCACGCTCGAGAGCGTGGTCGAGGGCATCTTCGTCCGGGGTTCGCTCGAGGGGCGCTTCGCGATGCGGTGCGCCCGATGCCTCAAGCCGTTCGAACGCGACTTCGACGTGGAGATGACCGAGCTCGTCGCGCGCGAGCCCGGTCCCGACGACGACTACGCGCTCGAGTCGGACCTGACGCTGGACCCCGAGCCGATCGTGCGCGACGCGGTGGTGCTCGAGATGCCGTTCTCGCCGTTGTGCCGTCCCGACTGCCTGGGACTGTGCGAGATCTGCGGCGGCGATCGCAACCTGGGCGAGTGCCCCGGCCACGAGGTCACCGACCCCCGGTGGGACGCCCTCGACGTGCTGCTGCAGGACCTGGAGGCGCCGCCGAACGAGGGACCGTCCGGCGGCGACGACCGTACGACGACCAGTTAGAGAGGATCGACATGCCGGTACCGAAGCGACGCCAGAGCCACACGCGCGGAGCCAAGCGCAAGGCGGCTTGGAAGGCGCAGCCCCCCACCTACTCTGAGTGCCCCCAGTGCCACCAGCCAAAGCTGCCCCATCGGGTCTGCGGGAACTGCGGGTACTACGCGGGTCGCCAAGCGATCGAGGTCGAGTAGCGCGTGGCCCGAGGGCGCGCCCCGGGAGGGCCGAAAGCGCTCGACCACATGCTCGGCGTCCGGTTCCGTGATGCGTCGCTTCGGCAGCTCGCGCTCACTCACCGCTCGTATGCGTTCGAGAACGAGCTGCCCGCGAACAACGAGCGACTCGAGTTCCTCGGCGACGCGGTCCTGGGGATCGTCGTCACCGACATGGCCTTCGGCGAGTTCCCCGAGATGCCCGAGGGTGAGCTCGCGAAGCTGCGTGCCGCGATCGTCAACATGAGCGCACTCGCGGACGCGGCGAGGGACCTCGGGCTCGGGCGGTTCGTGCTGCTCGGTCGCGGCGAGGAAATGAGCGGAGGACGCGACAAGACCAGCATCCTGGCCGACGCGCTGGAGGCGGTGCTGGGGGCGGTGTACCTCGATCGCGGTCTCCCCGCCGCGCGCAAGCTGATCGAGCGGGTGTTCCGGCCCCGGATGATCGCCTATGTCCGTGGTGAGGGCGAGCGCGACTACAAGACGATCCTGCAGGAGTTGGCCTCCGCCGAGATGCGCTCGGTGCCGGAGTACCGGATCCGCGAACGCGGGCCCGACCATCAGAAGGAGTTCACGGCCACCGTGTTCCTCGCCGGCAACGAGTTGGGTATCGGCATCGGCCGCTCCAAGAAGGAGGCGGAGCAACAGGCCGCCCATCAGGCCTACGTCCGCCTGTCCGAGCGTGGCGAGCCGGCAGGGGCATGGGGGGGCCGGGGGGCTCCAGAAGCGAGCGCGGACGCGCGAGCGGCAGGCCCCCGGAAGAAGGGGTCCTAGTGGAACTTCCCGAGGTCGAGGTGATGCGCCGGGACCTCGAGAAGGACGTCGTGGGGCGCAAGGTGGTCGAGGCGGAGGTCCGGCCGTCGAAGAACGCGATGCGTGTGATCCGTCGGCACGCCAAGCGCAAGGAGTTCAGCGATCTCGTCGTGGGGCGCAAGTTCACCAAGGCCGAGCGACGCGGCAAGTACGTCCTGTTGCACATGGACAACGGCGACGTGCTGGTGACGCACTTCGGTATGAGCGGGCAGTTCGTGCGCGCCAACAAGCGGGTGGCGCTCCCGCCGCATACCCACGTGGTGCTCACGTTCCAGCAGGGCGGCGACCTGCGGTTCGTCGATCCGCGGACGTTCGGCGAGATGTTCGTCGCCACCGCGGACGAGCTCGGCAAGGTCAAGGAGCTCCAGCACCTCGCGATCGATCCCCTCGACCACGTGTTCACGTGGCAGGCCTTCGGATCCGCGCTCGCGCAGCGGGCGACCAAGATGAAGCAGCTGTTGATGGACCAGAAGTTCGTGAGCGGCCTCGGGAACATCTACTCCGACGAGGTCCTGTTCGCCGCCGGTCTGCGCTTCGACCGCCCGTCGGACTCCCTGTCGTCCCAGGAGGTGCGACGGCTCTACCGCGCGATGCAGGAGGTCCTGCAGGAGGCGATCCGGTTCCGCGGCACGACGCTCGAGGACGAGGCGTACCTGGACCTGTTCGGCAAGCCGGGCGAGTTCCAGAGCGAACTCAAGGTGTACGGACGGGCGGGCCTCCCGTGCCGGCGCTGCCGGACGCCGATCCAGGCCGTCAAGATATCGGGGCGGAACGCGTACTTCTGCCCGCAATGCCAGTCGTAGTCGCCGGGACCGTTACAGCCGTTACAGAAGGAGCGCGCCGACGTCGCGCATGCGTTCGAGCGCGCGTTGCCCGTCGCCGCTGCGCAGATCGACCGCGCGGATCGCGGACGTGAGGACATCCACCTCGAGGTGGCGGGCCCGCGCGTCCGAGACCGACTCGACCACGCAGTAGTCGGTCGTGAGGCCGCAGATGACGACGTGTCGGATCATCCGGTCGCGAAGCACCGTGCCGAGCGCGGTCTCCCACGACTCCCCGCTGCGCACGTCGCGCACGCTGAACGCGGAATAGCCGTCTTCGCCCATGATCCCCTTGCGGATGACCGGGGCGTCCTCGACCACCCGGAGCTCGGAGTGGAACTCCGCCCCCCACGTATCCCGCACGCAGTGCACGGGCCAGATCCCCCCGTCCTTCTCGAAGTGCGGCGTGCTCTCCGGGTGCCAGTCCTGCGAATAGACGACCAGCGCGCCCGCGTCGAGGGCCGAGGCCACCTCGTCGTTCACGAGGGGAACGATCTCCTCCGCGCCCCGGACGTAGAGGCTGCCGACCACGTCGGCGAAGTCGTGTTGGACGTCGACCACTAGCAGGGCGGTTCTCGTGTCGTAATCGGGCACGGACCTAGTATGCCTGGATGAGGCGGATCCGCGTCGTCGCTTCGGGCCGTGTCCAAGGCGTCTTCTACCGTGCGACCTGCGCCCGTCTCGCGCGGGGGCTCGGGCTCACGGGGTACGTCCGCAACCTGCCCGACGGCCGGGTGGAAGCTGCGTTCGAGGGTTCCGATGCGGCGGTGGACGAGATGGTCACGTGGAGCCGCGTAGGTCCGGACCTCGCGAAGGTGGATCGCTTGGACGTGATGGTCGAGGACCCCTCGGGAGAGACCGGGTTCCGGGTCACCGGATGAGGTTCGGGGCACGGAACTTTCCCCGGCGAGATGCCCGGCCGGGGCGAAGGCCACTGTTAGCATCGACCTCCGATGTTCCTCCGCTCCCTGCAGATCCGAGGCTTCAAGTCGTTCGCCGACAAGACGGTCCTCGAGTTCGCTCCGGGCGTCTCGGTCATCGTCGGACCGAACGGCTCGGGCAAGTCGAACCTCGTCGACGCGATCAGCTGGGTGCTGGGCGAACAGGGAGCCCGTGCGCTCCGGGGTGGCCATATGGCCGATGTGATCTTCGCCGGCAGCCCTCAACGGTCGGCGCTCGGGATGGCCGAGGTCCGACTCGTGATCGACAACACGGCCGGGTTGATTCCGGTCCCGATGACCGAGATCGAGATCAGCCGGACGATCTTCCGCTCGGGCGAGAGCGAGTACCGGATCGGTGGCCAGGTCGTCCGTCTCCTCGACGTGCAGGAGCTGCTCTCCGAGTCCGGGATCGGGCGCGCGCTCCACACCGTGGTCGGGCAAGGCCAGCTGGAGGACGTGCTGACGGCCCGGCCCGAGGACCGGCGTACCTACATCGAAGAGGCGGCCGGCGTCGCGAAGCACCGCAAGCGCAAGGAGCGCGCCGAACGCAAGCTCGCCGGGCTCGATCAGGACGTGCTTCGGCTCCAGGACGTCCTCACCGAGCTCCGTCGCCAGCTGAAGCCGCTCCGCCAGCAGGCCGAGATGGCCAAGCGGCACGAGGCGCTGACCGCCGAGGCCGATACCGTCGCGGTGCGGCTGGCGGCCGCGCGGCTGCGCGACCTGTGGGACGAACGCGATCGGCGCAAGGCGGGATGGGACGAGGGTCTCGCGCGACGAACCGCCGCGCGAGAGCGGCTGGACGCGCTGGACGGACGGGTCGCGACCGCCGCCGACGAGCGCGCCCGGTCGGTCTGGGCCCTGCAGGAGGCCGAGGCGTCGTTCGTCGAGGCGCAGAGCGCCAAGTCCGCGGCCGAGCTCGAGCTCCGGCACGCGGTCGAGCTCGAGTCCGAGGCCCGTCAGGCGGTCGCCGCCCAGACCAACCGCGGCGTTCGGCTGACCGCGCTCGAGGAGGATCTGCGGCGGCTCGAGGCCCGGTTCGCCGAGACGACGAGTGAGCTCGAGGGGCACGGCCACGGGCTCGAGGCGGCGGAGTCCGCGTTCGCGTCGGCGGCGGATGCCAGGCGCGACGCCGAGGACGAGCGCCGACGCCTCGCCGAGGAGGCGGCGGCGCACCGCGCGGAGATGGAGACGTTCCGCCGGTCGCTCGCCTCGCACGATCGGGAGCGCTCGCGGCTGGAGGAGTCGCTCGGGCAGGTCCGAGAAGGCAGGATCGCCGGCGAGGCGGAACGCGAGGCGCTCGCGGCCGACGTCGAACGCCTCGACGCGTCCACGGCACCGCTCGGCGATCGCCGGTCGGAGCTCGGGCGCGAGCGGCACGGTCTCTCGGACACCGTGGCCGAGCTCGAGGAGGGCCTTCGCGGCCTGGAGCTGCGCCGGGACGTGCTGCGAGCGCGGCTCGACGACCTCGAGCGCACCCCGGGTTCCCGCTTCCTCGAGGAGCACGCCGGCCGTGGCGTCGGCCTCCTCGGCCGGCTGATCCGCGCGGTCGACGGCTGGGACCGTGCGCTCCGGGCTGGGCTCGGCTCGCTCGCCGACGCCGTCGTGTACGAGGACGCGGGGCGTGCGCTGGCCGACGCCCCGACCGGGGAGGGCGCCACGCTCGCGGTGGCCGGCGGCGGGCCCGCCGCGTTCGAGCTCTCGGGCGAACGGACGTTGCTTTCGATCGTCGACGCGGACCCGGCGGTGCGGGGCCTTGCCTCGACCCTGTTGAAGGACATCTACCTGGCCGAGACGCTGGAGGAGGCGGCCGCCAAGCACGGCGAGCACCCGAAGGCGTCGTTCGTCACGCCCGAAGGCGTGCTCGTCGGACCCGCCCTGATCCGCACGACGCTCACCGCGGACTCGCGCGCCGAGGAGGTGCGCCGCGAGCTCGTCGTCGTCGAGCGAGACCTGGCAAGGTCGGTGTCGGTGCTGAGGCCGCGACGCGCCAGGCTCGACGAGATCTCGGGGGAGCTGGCCGAACTCACGGAGGCGATCGAGGACGCGGACGCACGGATCACCCGCGCCGCCGAGCGCATCGCGAGGATCGACGGAGAGCTCTCCTCGCTGGGCAAGCAGGATGAGATCCTCACACAACGGCTGGCCGGGATGGACGACGCGGCCGCCGCCTGGCGCGAGAACCTGGCGGCCGCCGAGCCCCTGACCCTCGAGCTCCCCGAGTTGCCGCCGACCCCGGAACCCCCGATCCAGGCCCGAGTCGCCGTGGAAACGCTCCGCCGCGAGCGCGACCGGATCCAGACGCGATTGTCGTCCGTCCGCGCCGATCGCGACGCGCTGGCGGCGCAGGACGCCGACACACTGCGCGCCCAGGCCGACGAAGCCACGCGCGCTCGCGCCGAGGTGGAGTATCGGCTGGCCGCTGCCGAGACCGCGCTGGAGGCGGGGACCGCCGCACGGTCGGCCGCCTCGGTCGCCGAGCGCGCGGCCACCGACGAGGAGGCGGAGGTGAACCGCCTGTGGCGAGAGGCCTCGACCGAGCTCGAGCGACTCCGCGAGACGTACGAGGACGAGGATCGCACGCGTGGTGACCTCGAGCGCCGGATCCGGGACGCCGAGCGAGTGCTACGTGAGGGCCACCAGCGCGAGCCGGCCGACGCGATGACCGAGCTGTCCGAGGACAATACCGTCCTCGGGCTCGAGCGCTCGGCCGAGCTCGTCCAGCGGCGGCTGGCACTCCTCGGACGGGTGAACCTACTCGCCGGGGGCGAGTTCGAGGCGCTGCAGGAGCGGCACGACTTCCTGCACCGGGAGCTGGACGACATCCGCAGGGCGCGCCGCGACCTGCTCGAGGTGATCCAGCGGATCGAGACCGAGATCGTGACCACGTTCGAGGCGGCCTACCGGGACGTGGCCGCCGAGTTCGAGCGCCTGATCGGCGAGTTGTTCCCGGGCGGCGAGGGCCGGCTGGTGTCCACCGAGCCAGGCGACCCGCTCTCCACCGGGATCGAGATCGAGGCGCGCCCGGGTCGCAAGCGGGTCAAGCGCATCTCGCTGCTCTCGGGCGGCGAGCGCGCGCTCACGGCGCTCGCGTTCCTGTTCGCCATCTTCAAGGCGCGCCCGAGCCCGTTCTACCTGATGGACGAGGTTGAGCCGGCGCTCGACGACATCAACCTGCACCGGTTCATCGGCCTGATCGAAGGCTTCGCGAAGGATGCTCAGGTGTTCGTCGTGACCCACCAGAAGCGCACCATGGAGGTCGCCGGGATGATGTACGGCGTGTCGATGTCCAAGGAGGGCACCTCCAAGGTCCTCGCCCAGCGGATCGACGCACCGGCGGCCGGCGACACCGCGGGGGCGGTCGGCGCGGACGTCGCGGTCCCCGCGCCCGACGCCGTCCGATAGCCTCGGCCACCGTGGAACTCGTCGTCGCGATCGTCGTCGGCCTCGTCGTCCTCGGCATCGTCCTCGGCGTCGTCCTGTCGCGGCGGCGGCCGGCTCCGGGCCCGACGCGACGAACCGATGGTCGCGATCCGGGCCTCGCGACCGGCGATCGGCAGACGGCAACGGCCCCCACCGCTCCGTCCCGAGCGCCCGCCCCCGGGCTCGGGGGGCGGATCCGGTCGGCGTTCGGGGCCGGGGTCCAGGACCCGTGGAACGAGCTCGAGGGGCTGCTCGTCGGCGCGGACGTCGGCCCGTCGACCTCGGCTCGGATCGTCGGCGACGTCCGGGCGCGCTACGGGCAGGGTGACGACCCCTCGGCGCTCGTCGGCGAGGAGGTCCGATCGATCCTGGGAGGCCCCTCGCCGCTCGAGTTGCCGACCGAGGGCCTGGGGGTGGTGTTGGTGGTCGGGGTCAACGGCTCCGGCAAGACGACGACGATCGGCAAGCTCGCGGCTCGGCTTTCGAGCCAGGGCAAGCGGGTGAGCATCGCGAACTCGGACACCTTCCGCGCGGCGGCGTCGGAGCAGCTCGGCGTCTGGGCCGAGCGCGCCCGCGCGCATCTCGTCCGCCAGGCACGGGGAGCGGACCCCGGGGCGGTCGCGTTCGACGCGCTCCAGGCGGCCCGAGCACGTGGGTCGGACGTGCTGATCGTCGACACCGCCGGCCGGCTGCACACGAAGCAACCCCTGATGGAGGAGCTGAAGAAGGTTCGGCGAGTGATCGAGAAGGCCGTAGGGCGACCGCCCGACGAGACGCTGCTCGTGCTGGACGCCACAACGGGTCAGAATGGCATCGCGCAGGCCCGCGCCTTCGCCGAGGCGGTGGAGGTGACGGGCGTGGCGCTGACGAAACTCGACGGCACGGCGAAGGGGGGAGTCGTCCTGGCGGTGCGCGACCAGCTCGGGGTGCCGGTCAAGGTCGTCGGCACCGGTGAAGGCATCGGGGATCTGGAGCCCTTCGACAGCGAGGCATTCGCGACCCGCCTCCTTGGGGGCTGAGACGTGGCCCGGGCCGAGATCCTGATTGTCGAGGATCACCCGACGATGCGCGAGGCGATGCGGCTGATCCTGGAGAACGCCGGTTTCGACACGCGCGAGGCGTCCGACGGCAAGACGGCGCTGTCGATGGTGCGCGAGCGGCCGCCGGACATCATGTTCCTCGACCTCAACATCCCCGGAACCGGAGGCGCGGACGTGCTCGCCGAGCTCAAAGGCGACGAGTCGACCAGCGACATCCGCGTGATCATCATCACCGCGACCGGCGAGGAGGGACGTGAGTTCGTCCTGTCGCTCGGCGCCGACGAGTACTTCACCAAGCCCTTCCCACCTACCGAGTTGCTCCGAACCGTGGAACGCGTCCTGGAGGGACCTCCCGAGACGTCCCCGGCCGGGTCGTAACCTAGGTCCTCGATGTTCGACACCCTCACCGGCCGTCTCGACGGCATCTTCAAGAAGCTCCGGTCCCGTGGCAAGCTCCACCCCAAGCAGGTGGACGTGGCGCTCGCCGAGATGCGCGTAGCGCTCCTGGAGGCCGACGTGTCCGCGGAGGTCGCCGACGCCCTCCTGGCCCGTGTCCGCGATCGCGCGCTGTCCGAGGAGGTCATGAAGAGCCTCACGCCGGCCCAGCAGGTGATCAAGGTCGTGCGGGACGAGCTCCAGAGCACGATGGGTGGCACGCAGGTGGCGTTCACCTTGCCGTCCGTCAGACCGGCCGTCGTGATGATGGCCGGCGTGCAGGGCTCGGGCAAGACCACCGCCTGCGCGAAGATCGCGCTCCACCTCAAGTCCAAGGGCAAGCGCCCGCTGCTCGTCGCCGCCGACCTGTGGCGTCCGGCCGCCGTGGAACAGCTGCTCACCCTCGGGCGCGAGATCGGCGTGGACGTGGACTCTGACGGCAAGGACGCGGTTAGGGTCGCGAAGGCCGGGGTCAAGCACGCCGGTCGCGAGGGCTACGACGTCGTGATCGTCGACACGGCCGGGCGCCTGCACGTCGACGAGGAGATGATGCGCGAGGCCCGGCGGGTGAAGGATGCGATCGATCCTCATCACGTCGTGATGGCGTGCGACGCGATGACCGGTCAGGACGCGGTGATCCAGGCGCGTGCCTTCATGCGAGAGGTGGACACCACCGGGTTCGTCCTCACGAAGATCGACGGGGACGCGCGCGGGGGCGCGGCGCTCTCGATCACGGCGGTGACGGGCAGGCCGGTCTTCTTCGCGGGGACGGGGGAGAGGCCCGAGGACCTCGAGCCCTTCTACCCCGACCGGATGGCGTCACGGATCATGGGGATGGGCGACGTGCTGTCCCTGATCGACAAGGCGCAGGAGAACCTGGATCAGGAACAGGCCGCCGAGACGGCGGAGAAGATGCTCTCGGCCCGGTTCACCCTCGAAGACTTCCTCGTTCAGATGCAGGCGCTTCGTAAACTCGGCCCCCTGCAGGATCTCCTCGCGATGCTGCCGGGCGTCCCCGGGGGCAAGAACGCGATCAAGGACCTCGAGGTCGACGAGGGCCAGCTCGGCCGAGCGCAGGCCATCATCCAATCGATGACCAGGGAGGAGCGGCAGAATCCCGCTATCATCGGCGGGTCTCGGCGCTCGCGGATCGCGCGCGGATCCGGCGTGACAACCGCGGAGGTCAACGCGCTGCTCAAGGAGTTCGAGCAGGCGAAGAAGATGATGAAGAGTGTGCTGGGCGGCAAGGGCATGCCGCGGATCCCGGGGATGCCGAACCTCCCGGGCATCGGTTAGGAGTCCATCCGTGAGGAGTCCATCCGTGAGGAGTCAGGGAACATGTCGGTACGTATCAGGTTGAAGCGGTTGGGGGCCAAGAAGCGCCCCTTCTACCGGGTCGTGGTCGCCGACCAGCGGAGCCCCCGCGACGGCCGGTTCATCGAGAACATCGGCAGGTATCAGCCCATGGACGATCCCTCGGTGATCGAGATCGACGAGGAGCGTGCGCTGCATTGGCTTCGGGTCGGCGCGCAGCCGTCCAACACCGTGAGGGTGTTGATGACCAAGGTCGGCATCTGGGAGCGCTTCGC
>DAIOFZ010000045.1:11204-15619 GCA_036745475.1 Actinomycetota bacterium
CGAGAAGAGGGACGCCAAGGGCGCGCGGGCCTCCTGAGGGCCTGGCAGAGAACGTCGCGGAGAACGTGCCAGAGAACGTGCCAGAGAACGTGCCAGAGAACGTGCCAGGGAGTATGAAGGACCTGCTCGACTACCTCGCGCGCGAGTTGGTCGACGATCCTGACGCAGTCCAGGTTGAACAGGTCGACGACGAACGCGGCGTGCTACTCACCCTCCGCGTCGCGCAGGACGACATGGGCAAGGTCATCGGTCGCGGCGGCCGCACGGCTCGAGCCATCAGGATCGTGATGAAGGCCGCCGGGATGCGCGCAGGGATCCATCACACCGGCGTCGAGATCGTCGACTGACCGTCTGGGTCCGCGAACGGCGAGGAGGGGATGATGGACGAGCCGACCGTCGTGGTCGGCCGGATCACACGCGCGCACGGGCTGACCGGCGAGGTCGCCGTCCAGGTGATCTCCGAGGTCTCGGGGCGGTTCGACGACGGGGCGACGGTGTGGCTCGAGGACGGCCGGACGCTGACCGTCGAGTCGTCTCGGCCGCACAAGGATCGACTCCTCGTCCGGTTCCGAGGCGTCGAGGACCGCGCCCAGGCCGAGGCGCTCCAGAAGGCCCTGCTCGTCGTCCCCGAATCGGCGTCTCCCCGGCTCCCCAACGGCTCGTGGTGGGACCATCGCATCGTCGGTTGTGTCGTCGAGACCGATACCGGCCGCGAGCTAGGTACCATCCGCGACGTGATCCACACCGCGGCGAACGACGTCTGGTCGGCGGTCGACGACGAGGGCGTCGAGACGCTCGTCCCGGTGCTCAAGGATGTGATCCTCGACGTTGACATCGACGCGAAGAGGATCGAGGTGCGCGAGATCCCTGGTCTGACGGCACCGGAGTGAGCGCTGCCCCCCCGCGTGGCGCGCGGCATCGGTGGCGCTAGCCTGCCGCCGTGCGGATCGACGTCGTCACGATCTTCCCCGGGATCTTCGAGAGCCCGCTGCGCGAGAGCCTGCTCGGGCGGGCGATCGAGGGCGGCCTCCTGGACGTGCGTGTTCACGATCTGCGTGACAGCACGTCCGACAAGCATCGCCAGGTGGACGACGAGTCCTACGGCGGCGGACCGGGGATGGTGCTGAAGCCGGAGCCGGTGTTCGCGGCGGTCGAGTCGCTCGGCGCGGGCGAACGACGCACGCTCCTGCTGTCGCCGGCCGGACGCAGGCTGGATCAGGCCCTCGCACGCGAGCTCGCCGGCGAGCCCTGGCTGGTGCTGATCTGCGGGCGCTACGAGGGTGTCGACGAGCGCGTCGTCGAAGGCCTGGGGGCCGAGGAGGTCTCGATCGGCGACTACGTCGTCGCGGGGGGGGAGCTCCCCGCCCTGGTGGTGCTCGAAGCGGTGACGCGGCTGGTGCCCGGTGTCATCGGCCGCGAGGAGTCGCACGAGCAGGATTCGTTCGGCGACGACGGCGTCCTCGACCACCCCCACTACACGCGCCCGGCGGAGTTCCGTGGGATGCGGGTCCCTGACACGCTGCTCTCGGGCAACCACGCGGAGATCGAGCGCTGGCGCCGCGAGGCCGCCCTCGAGAAGACCCGCCGCAACCGCCCCGACCTGCTCGAACACTGACCGGGCGCATCGCGGCGCCTGTTACCATGGGCGTCCCGCCATGAACAAGACCGATCTCGTCGACGCCCCCTATCTCCGCACGGACCTGCCCGAGTTCCGGCCGGGCGACACCGTGAAGGTGCACGTTCGTGTGGTCGAGGCGGGTCGCGAACGCATCCAGGTCTTCCAGGGCGTCGTGATCCGGCGTCAAGGTGGCGGCCTCCAGGAGACGTTCACGGTCCGGAAGATCTCGTTCGGCGTTGGTGTGGAGCGGACGTTCCCGCTGCACTCGCCGTCGATCGGCAAGCTCGAGGTCGTTTCGCGCGGCCACGTACGCCGGGCCAAGCTGTACTACCTTCGCGAGCGCCGCGGCAAGAAGGCGCGGATCCGCGAGCGCCGGCTCGGCGACGAGGAGCTTGCGGCGATCGCGGCGGCCGAGGCCCAACGCGCCGCGGCCGCCAGCGCCGCCGCCGATGACGGCTCGGCCGATGGAGCCGACGATGAGGTCGATCAGTCGGAGACCACCGACACCGGCGCGCCGGATGTTGAGGCTCCGGACGCCCAGACCGGCGCCGTCGATACTCCGGCAGCCGAGACCTCGGCGCAGGAGGCACCCTCGGCCACGTCGGACGGCGAGGTGGCGCAGGCCGAGCCCGCCGAGACAGAGATCCAGGGCTAGTCGGTGACCGAGCACCCGACGGGCTCCGAGGAGCCCGCCGGCGGGTTCACGCTCTCGGAGCCCCGGCCCGCCGAGAGGGTGGAACGCGGCTCGTTCCTGCGCGAGCTCCCGATCCTGTTCGTCGTCGCGTTGGCCGTCGCGATCGTCCTCAAGACCCTCGTCGTCCAGGCCTTCTTCATCCCCTCGAGCTCGATGGAGCCCACCCTGGCCCCGGGAGACCGCG
The DNA here is from genome assembly GCA_036745475.1 of Actinomycetota bacterium. GTDB lineage: Bacteria > Actinomycetota > UBA4738 > UBA4738 > HRBIN12 > DASSJM01. The sequence goes on from DAIOFZ010000045.1 coordinate 13,701, forward strand.
TCCTAGTCCAGAAGATGGTGTACGGTCCCGATCGCGGCGATGTCATCGTGTTCTCGGACCCGCAGGGGCGCCCCGGCCCGGATCGCGGGATCGTTGGCGGGTTCGTCCACTGGTTTTCGAGCACGCTCGGCATCGAACGCCCCGAGCACGAGGACTTCATCAAGCGGGTGATCGGGCTCCCCGGCGAGACGGTCGAGCTGCGGGACGGGAGACTGTTCGTCGACGGGGTCCAGATCAGCGAGCCCTACCTGAAGGGAGCGGTCGACACGAGGGACTACGGCCCGGTTCGGGTTCCGGAGGGTGCGCTCTTCGTCCTGGGCGACAACCGGCTGAACTCGAACGATTCGCGGTTCGGCCTCGGGTTCGTCCCGCTCGACAAGGTGGTGGGGAGGGCGTTCGCGATCGTATGGCCAGCGTCGAGGGTCGGTTGGATCCACTAGTCCTGGACCTCGGGCGCTACGAGCGCGGTCTGCGAGACCAGGGCTTCCGCCTGATCGCCGGCGTCGACGAGGCCGGGCGAGGGGCCCTCGCCGGGCCGCTCGTGGCCGCGGCCGTGATCCTTCCCGCGGAGTTCGACCTGGAGGGGATCAACGACTCGAAGGTGCTGACCGCGCTCCAGCGCGACGCGGCGTTCGTGCGCATCGCGCACCATGCCGTCGCTCGTTCCGTGTGTCGATGCACGCCGACGCGGATCGACCGGCGGGGCCTGCACAAGACCAACGTCTGGCTGCTCCGTCGGTGCATCACCACCTTGCCCGTCGCACCCGATTACGTCCTGACCGACGGCTTCCCCGTGAAGCGGCTCGGGATCCCGAACCTGTCGATCAAGAAGGGGGACGCGGTCACCGCCTCGGTCGCGGCCGCGTCGATCGTGGCCAAGGTGACCCGGGACCGGATGATGGATCGCTATCACCGCAGGTTCCCCGCCTACGGGTTCGACCACAACCGGGGATATGGGACCGACGAGCACCGCGAGGCGATCAGGCGCCACGGACCCTCGCCGATCCATCGGTACTCGTTCAAGGGCCTGCGGACCGGTTTCTACGACCGCGATAGGGTGGAGGAGCCGTGAACCCCGAAGAGGACGACATCGAGCGGTACGAGGAGCAGCGTGAGCTCGAGCTGTTCCGGGAGTACCGCGACATCGTGCCGATGTTCGCCTACGTGGTGGAGACCGAGCGGCGCTTCTACCTCGCGAACACGGTCGAGCTGAATCAGCGCGAGGACGGCTGGGTCGAGGTGGTGCTCGGCGATGCCTGGGTGTGGGACATGTACCGCCCCGCCCGCCTCGTGTCGAACGTGCGGGTGCTGACCCGCCACGACGTTAACGTGGAGCAGCTGCGTCAGGAGGACACGATGCGGCTCCCCGAGTAGCGACCGACCGAGCGACGGCCCTCGCCTGCGGGCGTTGTCGGCGACGCGGTCTAGCGTCGCCTGGTGAGCGGATCCACGACCGACCGGCGTTCCGAACGCGGCCGCACGGGCGAGGACGCGGCGCTCCGTGTCTACGAGCGGCGGGGGTTCGCGCTGGTCGCGCGCAACTGGCGCTGCCGCCTGGGCGAGCTCGACCTCGTCGTCGTGCGGCGGGATCTGCTGATCGTGTGCGAGGTGAAGACGCGCTCGGGGGCAGCGTTCGGTGGCGGGTACGAGGCGGTGACGCGAGCCAAGCGCAAGAAGCTCCGGAACCTCGCGGACGCGTTCCTGCAAGGGAACGCGTTCGAACATGCCCGCGTCCGCTTCGATGTCGCGAGCGTCTGGGTCGGTCCGCACGGCGCTGACGTCGAGATCTTCGAGGACGCGTTCTAGGTGTCGGTGGCCGGCGCTAGGGTCGGCCGACCGTGTACGGACGCGTCAACGGCGTCAGCGTGGTCGGCGTCCGTGGCCATCTCGTCGCCGTCGAGGCGCACGTCGGTCGCGGA
>DAIOFZ010000046.1:0-10963 GCA_036745475.1 Actinomycetota bacterium
CCCGACCTCCAGCGGCTGCTCGGCGCGCTCGCGCGAACCGACTCGCTCGGATCGTCGCTCGCCGAGGAGATCGGACATCTCGCCTCCGACATACGCGAGGTCCGGCGCGCGGCCGCCGCCCAACGCGCTCGAACGGCGCCCGTGAAGATGCTCTTCCCGCTCGTGTTCCTCGTCCTCCCCGCGTTCCTCCTCCTGACGGTGGTCCCGGTCTTGTTGACCACCCTTCGTTCGATCGACTGAGAGGAGGTGAACCGGGATGCTCTTGTCCTGGTACGTCCGTGCTCGCTACGTGCGAGCGCGCCACCGGCCGTCCGAGGAGGCGGGGCAGACGACGGCGGAGTACGCGCTCGTGATCCTCGCGGCCGCAACGGTCGCCGTCGTGTTGATCGCGTGGGCGCGATCGTCGGGCAAGTTGCCGGCCTTCTTCGACTCCATCATCGATCAGGTTGCCGGAAGTGCCGGCTGATCGCTTGCGCGAACGGGGTTCAGCGGCGGTCGAGTTCGCGCTGCTGTTGCCGATCCTGCTCGTCCTGCTGCTGGCGTTCGTGCAGGTCGGGGTCATCGCGCGCGACTCCCTCGTGCTCACGCAGGCGTCACGCGCGGGCGCACGCGAGGCCGCCGTCCAGGGGAGCCGGGATGCGGTCGACCAGGCGGTCCGCGCGGCCGCCGTCGGTCTGGATCCCGATCGGATCAGTGTGGTCGCGACGTGGAGCGGAGCTCGGGGTGCCCCCGTGACGGTCGACGTGGCGTACGAGGCGCCAGTGGCGTCGCTGCTGGCCGGATGGTTGCTCCCCCCGACCGTGTCGCTCCGGGCGAGCGCGACCATGCGGCAGGAGTTCGCGTGACCGCTGAGCGGCCCCGAGACGGCTTCGCGGACGCTCGCGCCTCACCGATTCCCCGGCTGGCCGGTGACCGTGGCTCGATCACGGCGCTGAGCGCGGCGGTGCTGGCGGCCATGGTGGTGCTCGCGATGGGCGCCTCGGATGTAGCCCGCGTGCTGCACGCGGCCTCGCGGGCGCAGACGGCGGCGGACGCGGCGGCGCTCGCCGCCGCGCAATCGCTCGCGATCGACGAGGAAGGTCCCGAACCGGCGGCGCTCGCCGGCGAATACGCCGAGCGGAACGGGGCCGTGCTCGAGACGTGTTCGTGCGAGCGCGGGACCTTCGAGGCGACGGTCAGCGTTCGTCTGCCCGTGGGCGACCTGTTCCTGGTCGCCGGGGACCGGACGGTGCAGGCGAGGGCTCGGGCCCAGGTCGACCTGCCCGTTCCCTGATCTCGTGCGAGGCCGACCCGGCCTCCGTCGGGAGGCGGGTGTACGATGCCTCGACCATGGCCATGCGACAACGGCTCCCGGTCAGGCGAGGCCGCCGCTCGCTGCTCGCGACGGTGGACTACTCGCTCGCCAAGCGCGCCCTGATCAACCAGGTTCGGACCGGGCTCGCCTCGTGGACCGACATCTGCGACGCCCATCCCGAGTTGATGCGTGCCGCCCAGCACGTAGGCGAGCCAACGCGGAGGGAATGCCCGGTGTGCCATGACGCCAAGCTCAAGCTCGTGACGTACGTCTACGGGGACGGGCTGAAGCACGACAACGGACGCGTGTGGCCGCTCGACGTCGGGCTCGACATGGCCGCCGACCGGCCCGGCTCGTGGTGTTACGTGGTCGAGGTCTGCACCGAGTGCCACTGGAACCACCTGCACGAGGCCTTCGTGGCCCGCGCCGGCTGACCGCCCTCGCAAGGCTCCACGGGAACTCCACGACGTTTCCGCAGGTCGCGTCCTGGGGAGATTGTCGACCCGTGACTACACTTGACGACGAATTGGCGGTCAAGACCGCGCCGGCGCGCGCGCCCAAGGGTCGTAGGCACGCCCCCACCAAGAAGCGGAAGGGATTCAAGGCCTGGCTCCGCCGCTGGTGGTGGGTGTTCGTCGTCGTGCCCCTGGTCGCCGCAATCGGCCTGCTGCTGACCCTGTTCTACGTCTACTCGCAGCTCGAGCTGCCCGATACGCCGCCTCCGTTGCAGACGACCTACATCTACGATCGCGAAGGCCATCAGATCGCGACGTTGCACTCGACGGTCGACCGCACGGTCATCCCGTTGTCGAAGATGCCGCCGCAGCTCCGGCACGCGGTCATCGCGGTCGAGGACAAGGGCTTCTACGAGCACCCGGGGATCGACGTGACCGGCATCTTCCGTGCGGCGTGGACCGACCTCGTCTCCGGCGAGATCGTGCAGGGCGGCTCGACGCTCACCCAGCAGCTCGTCAAGAACGTCTACGCCGGCCAGTACACGGAGGATCCCGAGACCGGCGTGGAGACCTACGCGGTCCCGCCGCGGACGCTCGGGCAGAAGGTGCGCGAGAGCCTGCTCGCGATCAAGGTGGAGCGCGAGTTCAGCAAGGACGAGATCCTGGCCAAGTACCTGAACACCGTCTACTTCGGCCGCGGCGCGTACGGCGTCCAGGCCGCGGCGCAGACGTTCTTCCGCAAGGACGCCTCCGAGCTCTCGGCGCTCGAGTCCGCGCTGCTCGCCGGCATGATCCAGAGCCCCTCGTACTTCGACCCGGTCGAGCAGGAGGAGGCCGCGCTCGAACGGCGGAACTACGTGCTCGAGCAGATGGCCTCCGAGGGCTACCTCAGCCCCGAGCGCGCGGCGCAGCTCGAGGGCCGCAGGATCAAGGTGGACCCGATCGATGTCGGTCTGAACTTCCCGGCCAAGCTCGGGTACTTCCTCGACTACACGCGGCGTGACCTGATCGATCTGTACAACGAGGGACAGGTGTTCAGCGGCGGGCTCCGGGTCAGGACGACGCTCGACTCGCAGATGCAGCGCTATGCGGAGGAGGCCGTCGCCAACCGCCTGGACACCCCGGGCGACCCGGCGGCGGCGCTCGTCGCGATCGACCCACGGAACGGGGCCGTCCGCGCGATGTACGGCGGGAAAAACTTCGACGTGTCGAAGGTGAACCTCGCGACCGGCGACGGCGGTTCGGGGCGGCAGGCCGGTTCGGCGTTCAAGGCGTTCACGCTTGCCGCCGCGATCGAGCAGGGCTACGACCTCGATTCCCAATGGTACGGCCCGTCGACGATCACGATCCCCGACCAGGCCTGCTACACCGACGGCGAGCCATGGGAGGTCTCGAACGCGGACGACTCGGAGTCCGGGACGTTCTCGTTGCTGTCGGCGACCACCCACTCGGTCAACACCGTGTACGCGCAGGTCGCGGACGCGGTGACGCCGGAGGCGATCGTCGACGTGGCCGGGCGGATGGGGATCCGCACGCCGCTCGAGCCCGTGTGCTCGATCACGCTCGGCACACAGTCGGTCACGCCGTTGGACATGACCACGGCGTACGCGACTCTCGCCGCCCGCGGCTGGCGGCACCGCGCCTCGCCGCTCGAACGGGTCGAGACGGCCGACGGTGAGAGCAAGCAGGTCATCGGCGGGCCGGGCAAGCTCGTGATGCGGGAGAACGACGCCGACCTGGTGACGTACGCGCTCGAGACGGTGATCCAGAGCGGCACCGGGACGAACGCCAGCATCGGTCGCCCCGCCGCGGGGAAGACGGGCACCGCACAGAACTACTGGGACGCGTGGTTCTGCGGCTACGTGCCGCAGCTCGCCACATGCGTGTGGGTGGGCTACCCGCAGGGGCAGATCCCCTTGGAGGACATCGAGGGGTACTCGGCGGTGTTCGGCGGCACGATCCCCGCGCTGATCTGGCATGACTTCATGTCGCAGGCCACCGCGAACATGCGGATCAAGGACTTCGCTCAGCCGTCGTTCGAGGGCTACTCGCTCGGCGCGCCGACCCCCCCGCCGCCGCCGCCGGCGCCGCCGGTCACCCCGTCGGCCTCTCCCGCGCCGGGTCCGTCCCCGTCGCGGTCGCCCAGGCCGAGCCCGTCGCCGTCGCCCCAGCCGAGCCCCTCGCCCAGTCCGAGCCCCCCGCCGAGCCCTTCGCCCTCACCGTCGCCGACCACGTCGCCTCCGGCCGCGATGCCCGAACGCTCCGTGCTCCTGGACTCGAGCTGACGCGGGGATCGTCCGCCGTTGGCCTGCGGAGCCGGGTCGTTCGCCGGTCCCGATGCGTCGTCGCCCGAGAACTCCCGTGCCGCCGGCACGGCGCCCATCGGCAAGGAGGCGACCACGGTCGTGCCCCTGCCGGGTGCCGAGTGCACCATGAACGTCCCGTTCGCGAGCTCGACCCGTTCGCGCATCGAGGCCAGACCGACCCGTCCGCTCTGGAGGTACTCGCGGGCCTTGCCGGCGTCGAAGCCCTCGCCGTCGTCGACGATCTCGACGCGGAGCTGGCCTCCGGTCGTCTCCACCGCAAGCGTGACCGAGACCGGGTGCGCGTGCTTGGCCGAGTTCGACAGCGCCTCCTGGACGACGCGGTAGGCAAGGGTCTCGAGGTCCTGTGGAATCTCGCCGCTCGCGCGGCCCGAGAACTCGGTATGGACGTTGTTGTCTCGCCCGAACCGGTCGACGGTCTCCCGCAGCGCCGGGATCAGGCCGCGCTCCTCGAGGAGCGGCGGACGGAGCCCCGACATCAGCCGCCGGAGATTGTCCGCCTCCTCCGAGAGCTCGGAGCGCACCTTTGACAGGATGCCGAGCCCCTCGTCGATCTCGCCGGCCTTCAGCATCAGGAGCACCGCCTCGAGCGACAGCGATGCGGCCGAGACCCCCTGCACCGGCCCGTCGTGCAGGTCGCGCGCGATGCGGTTGCGCTCCCCTTCGATCGCCGCGTTGGTCCGGCGCATGATCCGCGTCCGGTCCTCGTCGCGGTCCTGCAGGAACTTGAACAGGGACCGGATCGTCTGGTCGGCAACCCGCGCCGCCGTCACGTCGCGGACCAGGAGCAGCCGCCGGGGTGGGTCGCCGGGGATCTCCGAGGTCCTGGATTCGAGGTAGATGGCGTGACCCTCGCGATTGATCGTCCCCTGCCCGGTCACCGGGAGCGAGGCGAAGTTGTCGTCGGCCTGGATCGAGGCGGCGAGCGCGCTCCACGGCTGACCCTCCACGAGCGACTGCGGGAGCTCGACCATCTTGCGGAAGGCCCCGTTCGCGCGGACGACGACGTCGCGGGGGTCGAGCTCGACGATCCCGTCGACGGCGGACTCGAACACGGTGCGGAGGCGTTCCTCGGACTCGCGCAGGGTCTCGTTCGCGCGCTGGAGCCGCGACAGGGCCATGTCAGTCTCGCGGAGCGCGGCCTCCTTCTGGTCGAGCGCGTCGTGGACCGCGCGCTGCGACTGCGTCCCTCGGACCTGATTCACCAGGATGCGGAGCGCGACCGCGGCCGCCAGGACGCCGATCAGGAGTGAGGCCTGACCGTCGTCGATCATCGAGCTGCGCGTGTCGACGGCGACCAGGGCGAGGGCGGCGCTGGTCGCGGCGACCGACAGGGTCGTGAGGACGGCCCTGCCGTACCGCGCCGGATCCTTGCGTGGTTGCGTCACCCTTCGGGGGATGACGCTGACGAGCGCCGCGACGAACAAGGCGGCGAACGCGATCGGCAGGTCGACCTCGGGCCGTCCGACCTCGAACGATGCGCTCAGCCACAGCTTGGCGAACCCGTGCACACCTACGCACATCCCGCAGACCGCGACGAACATCCCGAGATGCGCCAGGTTGGGTCGTGCGAGCGCAAGGGCACCGAAGGCCGACGCTCCCGAAGCGATGATCACCGCGAACTCCGCGACCGACGCGGAACTCGCCGTGCCGCTCGCCGACTCGGGGCGCAGGGACAGGAACAGTATCGTGCCGATCGCGGCGGTCAGGAGCGCGACGTCCGCCACGATCTCCCGGCGGTCCTCACGGGCCACGTGTTCGCGGAACTCGATCGCCACGGCGATCAGGAAGAGCACGCCCGCCGCGAGGAACCCCGCCTCGTACGGGCCGAGCCTAGGGGGTTCGGATCCGGTCGCGTCGGTCACCATGAACGTGGCGCTCACGACCGCGATCGCCCCGATCCCCAGACCGAGTGAGGGAGCGCTCTTCCACGCGCCATGGTGCCGGCTCCGGAGCAGGATCACGATCGCCGAGAGGAGGCAGGAACCCGTGACGACGGGGAATCGGATGTCTTCCGGGGAGCCCGAACGGCTCGAGGCCGCGTAGGCCAACGCCACGCCGCCGCCCGCGACGAGGAGGACGAAGGGCGCGAACCATGGAGCCCTGCGCTGTGTCTGCGTGGACATCGTTCGAGCGTCCATCATGCAGCAGGCGGGCTCGCGCCTCCATCACCCGACCGGGGTCAACCGGAGGACCGGCCCTAGGCCGCCCGGCGGGTACTGCTGTAGCCCGGGATGACTAGTCCACGAGGGGGAACGTCGCGCCGGGCACGGTCGGCTACTCGATCAGGCGTCGGCGGAGCGCCTCGGCGACGGCCGCCGTTCGGTCCGAGGCCCCGAGCTTCTCGAAGATGTGTTCGAGGTGGGTCTTCACGGTGTCGGGCGAGATGTACAGTCGCTCGGCGATGTCGCGGTTGGTGTGCCCGAACGCGAGCAGTTGCAGGACCTCGATCTCGCGAGCGGTCAGGGTCTCCGCCCGGCGGTCCCGCTCCTTGGCCTGCGAGAGCTCCTCGGCGAGCGCCACCACCAGCTGGGGGTCGATCACCATGTTCCCGCCGGCGACCAGGCGGACGGTCTGGATCAGGTGCTCGGCGTCGCGGGCCTTGAGGACGTAGCCCCGAGCACCGCTCCGGACGGCCTCCACCACGAACTGCCGGTCATCGTAGGCGGTCAGCATGATCACCCCGGTCTTGGGATGGGTCTCGCGGATCTTCCGGGCTGCCTCGAGACCGTCCATCTCGGGCATCCGGATGTCCACCAGCGCGATGTCCGGTTCCTCCTTGGCGACCAGGTCGACCAGTTCCTGCCCGTTGGCGGCCTCGCCGACCACCTCGATCCCATCCGCCATGTCCAGGTATCTGCGGAGCCCCTGCCGCACGAGCGAGTGGTCGTCCGCGATCGCTACCCGAATCGTCACGCTTCTCCCTCCGACCTCGACGCCGGACCTCGACGGCGTGGGCCCATCCTATATGGACGCCGGCACGCCTCAGAAGATGTAGTACCAGTTGACGGTCAAGACCGAGAGGATCCCCAGGCCGGCCGCGCACACGAGCAGCGCCGCCGATCGTGGGATCCGGAGCCGGTCGAGGCCGAGCGCCAGGCCCCAGAAGGCCGGGAACAGGGGCAGGACGAACCGGGGCATCGACATCAGCGGACGACCCGGGAAGACGAAGGTCAGCGGGATCAGCAGGGCGCTCCACAGGTAGACGCCGTAGGCGGGCCGCAAGCGCACGAGCGCGTAGACCGACGCGACCAGCATCGGGATCACGATCAACCAGTCGATCAGCCAGTAGCCGCCGTTGAGCTCGTCGAGGTAGCCGAACGCGTCGGCCGTGCCGTCCGACAGGGTCGCCCACGGCCACGAGAACGAGCGTTCCCAGTTCGCCTGGAACGTCAGCGGGGCGAGCCACTCGCCCGCTCGGAGCCACCAGAACCCGAGGTAGGCGAACAGCCCGCAGGACGTGGCGGCCGCCGCGAGGAACCCGGGCCACGCCGGCCCGCGCCGTTCGACGCGCTGGTGCAGCGCCTCGATCACCAGCGCCGGCGCGATCACGATCCCGATGCTCCGGGTGAGCGCCGCCAGCGCCCCGGCGGCGCCCGCGACCACCCATCTCCGCCGGCGAGCACCCCAGAACGCCGTGGCGGACAGGAGGAGGAACAGCGACTCGCTGTAGGGCATGAGGAAGAAGTGCGCGGTGGGGAAGACGCACATCAGGAGCACGGTGGTTCGCGCGGTGCGCTCGGACAGCTCGGACGCGGTAAGGAGATAGGTGACGACGAGGCCGCCCCAGAAGGCGACGTTCGACACGATCGTCGCGGCGGCGAGGGGGTGGCCCCCGAGCGCGAACGAGAGCCCTCGGATCGCGAGCGGGTAGAGCGGGAAGAACGCGGCGCTCCCGTCCCTGAGCCGATAGCCGCTCTCGGCGATCTGCAGGAACCACAGCGCGTCGAACCGTTCCCACGCCGTGAACGCGTTCTGCCACCCCGGGTCGAGCGTGTCGGCGTGGCGGAACGGTGGGAACAGGGTGACGCCGACCACGCCGATCACGAACATCGCGACCCGGAGTCCGACGAACGTGAGCAGACAGAAGCGGATGGCTCGGAGGACGCGCTCGCGCCATTCCTCGTGACTGCCCGAGAGGGCGACGGGCGACGCCGTGTCGGTCGTCAAACGGGCACCTCGACGCGTGCATCGGTCCGGTCCGGCGGAGGTCGTTCGGGCCGGGGGATCGGCTCGCCGGCACGGATCCACCCGATCACGCAGACCACCAGGACCGCAGCCCTCACCAGGATCGCGACCTCGAAGGCACCCAGCGGGCTGCCCGCGAAACCGTTGTGATGCCCGCCGAGCAGGCCGAACCACGAGAAACGCGTCACGAAGACGGCCATGTCCGCAGCCTCGAACGCGAGGAAGAGGCGAAGGTTGGGCAGCGCCAGCGCGAACCACGGCAGGAGCCAGACGCTGTACTGCGGCGAGTACACCTTGTTGGTCAGGAGGAAGATCACCAGGATCGGGAACCCGAGGGCCCATCGCGGGAAGCCGGGTTGGCGTCGTCCCTTGATCGTCCACACGATCGCCACCCATCCGAGGAACAACGCGAATGACCCCAGATTGACCAGGCGCGTGTTCGTGCACCCCATCCCGGTCGCCTGCTCGCACACGACGAACCACAGGCTGTCCCAGTCGGCCGGTCTGGAGGCGTTGTAGCTGAAGAACTCCAGCCAGCCGCTTGTGCCGGCGAGCGCGAACGGGAGATTGACCGCGATCCAGGCGCCGGCGGCGGCCCACACGAGATAGATCGCTCGGTCGGGTTCGTGGCCCCGGAACCGACCGACGACGAACGGGATCACCAAGAGCGCGGGATAGAGCTTCGCCGCGGCGCCGAGTCCCAGCAGGATCCCGGAGGTGACGTCTCGCCGGCGGAGGTATGCCACCGTTCCACCGGTGGCGAGTGCGACCGGAAGCAGGTCGAGGTTCAGCGTGGCGTAGATCGCGAGGGTCGGTGCGAGCGCGAAGTAGAGGGCTCGGCGCCCGACCACCGTGTAGAGGAGGTAAGCGGTCCAAATGGCGGCGAGCCACAACAAGATCGCGTTCGCGTAGAAGAAGCGCGTGTTGTGCGGTCCCGCCACCGAGGCGGTCAACCGCATCGTCCAGCTCGTCAGGACCGGGTACTCGTCGCAGGTGCCTTCCGTCTGCTCGCAGGGGTCGAGGTACGGGAGACGGTCGCCATACAGCTGCTCGTTGCCGAGCAGCGGGATGATGTCCGTGTGGCAGAGCCACGTGAACGGCCGGCCGTCGCTCCAGTCGCCGTGCACGCACGGCGTCTTGATCGCGTGACCGATCGCCAGCGTCCCGGCGAGGAGGAGGAACACGACCCCGATCCCGATCGTCCGCCCGGAGGGGGGCACGGCCGGATCATCTGCGTCGGGGGTCGCCGGGGAATGCCGCGGACGCGAGGGTCCGCCCGCGTCGTAGCCAGGCATCACGCGAGGACCTCCGCCGTCACCCCTCGTTCTTCGTCCGGGACGGCGGGCCTCGGACCCGCCCGCGCACCCCTGACCCACCCGATCACGCAGGCGATCAGGATCAGCGCGCGGATCGCGACCGCGAGCTCGAACACGCCGATCGGCAACCCGGCGAGCCCCCCCTCGATGCCGAGGTAGCGGCCGAACCACGAGAAGCGCGTGACGAACACCGCGACGTCCGCGAGCTCGAACAGAGCGAACCACCTCAGTTGGGGGAACGCCAGAGCGAACCACGGGAGCAGCCACAGGCTGAACTGCGGCGAGTAGACCTTGTTGGTCAGCAGGAACAGCACCAGGATCGGGAAACCGAGCGTCCAACGCGGGAACCCTGGTTCTCGCCGCGCCTTGAGGACCCACACGACCGCGACCCACGCGACGAACAGCCCGACGGAAGCCAGGTTGACCAGCCGAGTATTGGTGCAGGTCTCACCCGTCGTGCGTTCGCACGCCAGGTACCACAGGCTGTCCCAGTCGGCCAGGCGAGCCGCGTTGTAACGGAAGAACTCCCACCAGCTCCTCGGCGCGAGGAGCACGAAGGGCAGGTTCACCGCGACCCATGCCCCCACGGCGGCCCACGCGAGCCGGATCCCCCGATCGGGTTCCTCCCCGCGGAAGCGGGCGACGACGAACGGGACCACGAGGAGCATCGGGAAGATCTTGGCCGCCGCCCCGAGCCCGAGGAGCACCCCCGACCAGCCATCCCTGCGTCGCAGGTACGCCAACGTGCCGGCCGTGGCGAGCGCGACCGCGAGCAGGTCCCAGTTCATCGTCGCGTAAAGCGCGAGCGTGGGAGCGAGGGCGAAGTACAGGGCCCGGTCGCCGACGAGTACGTACAGGCAGAACGTGATGATGAACGCGGCGATCCACAACATGATCGCACTCGCGTGGAAGTAGCCGGTGATGCTCGGACCCGAGATCCATGCCGCCACCCGCATCGTCCACATCGTGAGCACGGGGTACTCGTCGCATTCGGTCGCGGTGTCTGTGCAGGCGTCCAGGAAGGGGAGCCGGCCCCCACGCAGCTGCTCGGTGGCGAGCTGGTGCACGTTGTCCGAGTAGCACAGCCGCGTGTACGGGCGACCATCGCCCCAGGCGCCGGACGCGCACGGCGCCTTGATGGCGTGGCTGAGCACGAGGGTGCCTCCGAGCAGCGCGAAGACGGTCCCGAGCCCGATCCGTCGGACGGCGTTCGACATCCGGGTGATTATCTCCGGCGCGCCGTTCGCAACGTGGCACGCTCGCGGAGGCCCATGGGTCCAGGCCCCACGATCGAGGCGAGGATCCAGGCCAGGATCCAGGCCAGGATCCAGGCCAGGATCGAGACCAGGGATCGATGGCCAGGGATCGAGGGCCAGGGATCGAGGG
>DAIOFZ010000047.1:0-15041 GCA_036745475.1 Actinomycetota bacterium
AGTCCGCGTCCCAGTCCACGTTGCCCTCGGCGTCGATGTTGAGCTCGGTGCCGTGCAGCAGGGTCATCTTCGGGTACGAGGACTGCAGCGCCCTCAGCTGCTCCCGCTGGGCGAGCATCTTCTCGTCCGTCATCCGCTGCATGAACAGGTTCGGCGCGTGATCCGTCACCGCGTAGTACGCGTACCTCAGCTCGGAGGCCGCCGCGAGCATCTGTTCGAGCGAGGCCAGGCCGTCCGTGAGGTTGGTATGCGTGTGCAGGTCGCCCCGCAGCTGCTCGCGCGCGAGCACGTCGGGGAGCTTGCCCTCCAGCGCCGCTTCGACCTCGCCGCGATCCTCGCGGAGCGTGGACGGGATCCACGGGAGCGAAAGCTTCTCGTAGACCTCCTCCTCGGTCTCCGCGACGATGAGCTTGCCCGACTTCGCGCGATACAGCCCGTACTCGTTGAGCTTGAGACCCTTGCGGACGGCCATCTCGCGGATCCGGATGTTGTGGGCCTTCGAGCCCGTGAAGTAGATCATCGCCGCGCCCCACGCCTCGAGCGGGACGACGCGAAGGTCGACCTGCAACCCCTTGCGCGTCAGGATCGACGACTTCGTGTCGCCCCTCGCGAGGACGCGTTCGGTCATCCCGGCCGTCGTGAACGCCTCCATCACCCCGGGCGCATCGTCGCTCGCGACGAGGAGGTCGAGGTCGCCGATCGTCTCGGCCATCCGCCGGAGCGAGCCCGCGAACTCGATCCGGCGCACGTCCTTGCGGGCACCGAGCCGCTCGATGAACAGGTCCGCGAGGTCCATGGCGACCGACACGAGCACCCGACCAGTCGACTGGCTCATGCGGTCGATGCCGCGGCGGATGTTCTCCTCGGTCTTGGCGCCGAACCCCTTGACGTCGGCAAGGCGGCCCTGCTCCACCGCCTGGGCGAGCTGCTCGACGTCTGCGATCCCGAGGTCGCGGTAGAGAAGGATCGCCTTCTTCGGCCCGAGGCCCGGGATCGCGGTCATCTCGCGAACCCCGGGCGGGATCTGCGCTCGCAGTTCGTCGAGCGCCTCGAACGAGCCGGTGCGGACGAACTCGTCGATCTTCTCGCCGATCGACTTGCCTACGCTCGGGATCCTCAGGATCTCGTTCAGGTCCATCGTCGCCAGGTCGTTCGGGTAGCCACCCACCGCCCGAGCGGCCTTCTCGTACGAGCGCGGCTTGTAGGGTTCGTCGGTCAGGATCGACAAGAGGTCGGCGTATTCGATCAGCGCGGCCTCGACGGTGTCGTTCAGACGCGCCACGACGGGTCCTCCCGGATCGGGCTCAGGCGAGACCGAGGAGCCACAGCATGAGGGCCTTCTGCGTGTGCATCCGGTTCTCGGCCTGGTCCCACACGACCGAATGCGGCCCGTCGATCACGTCGGCGGCGATCTCCTGCCCCCGGTGGGCCGGCAGGCAGTGCATCACGGTGACGTCCGGGGCGGCGACGGCCACCTTCTCGGCGTCCAGCGCGTAGGCCGGGAAGACGAGGGCGCGCTCGCCGGACTCGGCCTCCTGCCCCATGCTCGCCCACACGTCCGTGTACAGCACGTCCGCGCCGCGCGACGCCTCGATCGGGTCGTGCGTGATCATCACGCTCCCGCCGGTCTCCTCGGCGATGTCGGATGCGCGCTGCACGACCTGCGGGATCGGCTCGAAACCGGGTGGCGTCCCGGCACGCACGTGTATCCCCGCCTTGGCGGCACCGAACAACAACGAGTGCGTCACGTTGTTGCCGTCCCCGAGGTACGTCACGATCCTTCCGGCCAGCTCCCCCTTCACCTCCCTGATCGTCAGGAGGTCGGCCAGGCACTGGCACGGGTGCTCGAAATCGGAAAGGGCGTTCACCACCGGGACCGAGGCCGCCGAGGCGAGCACCTCGAGCCGTTCCTGCTCGAAGGTCCGCAGCACGATCGCGTGCACGTACCTCGACAGGACCCGCCCGGTGTCCTCGATCGTCTCGCCCCGCCCGAGCTGGAGATCCGCGGAGGACAGTGGCACCGGATGTCCGCCGGTCGAGGCGACCGCGATCTCGAAGGAGACCCGGGTCCGGGTCGAGGGCTTCTCGAAGATCATGGCGACCGAACGCCCAGCCAGGCGATCCGCATAGTCTCCCGGCTGGGCCTTGACCTTGGCGGACAGCTCGAGCAGCTGGCCGAGCTCCCTCGGCGAGAGGTCGTCGATCGACAGCAGGTCGCGGTCCATCGCCCGAGTCTAGACCTCGGCCAAGACCCGCCGCTCGCAGGCCCCGCTCGGAGCGAGGGGACGCCGTACCGCGATCCGAAGCGTCCCCTCGGGTTCAGCCCGACCGGAGCCGGGCGCCGACGTCGCGCGCCAGCCGCTCGACGATCGCCTCCACCGCGCCGTCGGCCTCCTCATCGGTCAACGTCCGGTCGGGCGCGCGGAAATCGACCGAATAGGCGAGGCTCTTCGTTCCCTCGGGCAGCGGCGGGCCCTCGAACACGTCGAACAGGAAGACCGAGCCGAGGATCTCGCCCGCCGCGTCCTCGAGCGCCGAACGGACGCGTCCGGCCGGGATCGACGCGTCGAGGACGAAGGCCAGGTCGCGGCGGACCGGCGGGAAGCGCGGTACCTCCTCCAGACCCGACACCGGCCGCGCGAGGCGCATCAGGGCCTCGACCTCGAGCTCGGCCACGGCGACCCGCCCGGTGAGACCGAACCGATCGGCGACCCGTGGATGGATCTCGCCGAGTACGCCGATCCGCTCGTCGCCGACGAAGATCGCGCCCGACCTGCCGGGGTGGAACGGCCGGCCGATGGGGTCCCCGAGGGTCCACCCGATCTCGAGCTCGGCCATCAGCGCCTCGACGATGCCCTTCGCGTCGAACACGTCGAACGGGCGGTCCTGGCCCGCCCACCCGGGGTCGGCGTTCCCGTGCAGCGCGAACGCGGCCTCGGGGCGTTCCTCGGGCCGGCCATCGCGCATCCGGAAGACCGTGTCGACCTCGAAGACCGCGACCGATCGGACGTGGCGATGGGCGTTGTGCCGGACGACCTTCAGCATCCCCGGGGTCAGGCGCGTCCGAAGCCATCCGTCGTCCGCCTGAAGCGGGTTGGTGACCCGTATCGCGTCGTCGTCCCCCACCATCCTGAGGTCGTCCTCGGAGACGAACGGGATCTGCCGAACCTCGCGCAGGCCGGCCCGCCGCAACGCGTCACGGACACGGCTCCGGAACCCATACGCGGCGGGCATCCCGCCCGGCCGCGCGATCGGCGGGAGCGTTGAGCCGACCCACTCGTACCCCTGCACCCGCACGACCTCCTCGATCAGGTCCACCTCGCGCTCGAGGTCGACGCGGTACCCCGGGACCTCGACGCTGATCGTGTCCCCGTCGACGGTCTGGGTTCCGATCCCCAGCCGCTCGAACACCTCCGCGGCGTCCTTGCTCGACACCGGGTACCCGATCAGCGCCGACGCCCGGGCAGCTCGCAACTCGATCCGGCGCCGTGGCGACGGGCCGCCCACCTCGACGACGCCGCGGAGCACGCGCGCGCCGCACCACTCGGACATCAGTCGGCATGCCCGGTCGGCCCCGGTCGGCGCGGCCTCGGGATCGACGCCACGCTCGAAGCGCGTCGACGCCTCCGTCGACAGGCCGATCCGCCGCCGCGTGCGTTGGACTCCTGCGCGTTCGAACCACGCCGCCTCGAGCAGCACGTCGCTCGTCTGCTCGGAGACCTCCGCGAGCTCGCCTCCCATCACGCCGGCCACGGCGACCGGGCGCTCGGCGTCGCAGATCAACAGGTCGTCGTCGGTGAACGCCCGCTCGATCCCGTCCAGCGTCACGAGCGTCTCCCCGGGTTCGGCGCGGCGCACCATGATGCCGGGACCCTTCAGAAGCGCGAGATCGAACGGGTGGAGCGGCTGCCCGATCTCGAGCATCGCGTAGTTCGTCGCGTCGACCACCGCGGAGATCGGACGCATCCCGGCCGCGAACAGACGCGCCTGGATCGCGATCGGCGACGGTACGTGCGCCACGTCGCGGACGATCCTGGCGAGGTAGCGCGGACAGCGTTCGAGATCCGCGACCTCCAGCGTCGCGACGCCCTCCGCACGTTCCGTGTCCTCCGCGACCGTGGTGTCGGGGGGCGACAGCGGCGTGCCCGTCGCGGCCGCCACCTCCCGGGCGATCCCGAGCACCGAGAGGAAGTCGGGGCGGTTCGGCGTGACCTCGATGTCGAGGACCGCGCCGGTCAGCCCGAACGCCTCCGCGACGTCCGTGCCCGGCTCCAGGTCGCCCGGCAGCACGAGGATTCCCGAGTGCGACGCCGAGACGCCGAGCTCGTCGGGCGCACACAGCATCCCGTTGGAGACGACGCCCCGGATCGAGCGGGCCTCCAGGGGTTCGGGGAGCGTCACCACGCTCGCGCCGGACGGCGCCAACGGCACGAGGTCGCCGGGAGCCATGTTCCGAACGCCGACGACCACCTCGAGCTCGCCCGATTCGGTCTGCACGCGGGCGATACACAGGGTGTCGCTGTTCGGGTGGTCGCGGACCTCGAGGACCCTTGCGACCACGACACCGGAGACCCGCTCCCACGGATGCTCGATCGCCTCGACCTCGGCACCCTTGCCGGTCAGCAGCTCGGCCAGGTCCTCGGCGGACCGATCGGTCGGACACAGCTCGCGGAGCCAGGACAGGACGACCTTCACGCCACGCCTTCGAACCGTTCGAGGAAGCGAACGTCACCCTCGACGAACAGCCGCATGTCGTTGACCCCGTACCTGACCATCGCGACGCGCTCGATCCCCATGCCGAACGCGAACCCCGTGTATCGCTCGGAGTCGATCTCGCAGTTCTCGAGCACCTTCGGGTGGACCATGCCGGCGCCGAGCAGCTCGAGCCACCCGTTCCCGCAGACCCGGCAACCGACGCCGCCGCAGACGAAGCACGACACCGCCGCCTGGCAACCGGGCTCGACGAACGGGAAGTAGTCGGGCGTGAGCCGCACCCGCACGTCCTCGCCGAACATCTCGCGGGCGAAGGCCTCCAGCGTGCCGCGGAGATCGGCGAACGAGATCCCTTCATCGACGACGAGCCCCTCGACCTGATGGAAGACCGACAGGTGCGTCGCGTCGACGGCCTCACGACGGTAGGTGCGCCCCGGAACGATGACCGAGATCGGCGGCTCCTGCGACTCCATGGTCCGGATCTGGACCGAGCTGGTCTCGGTGCGGAGCAGGAGCCCGTCCGCGTCGACGTACAGCGAATCCTTCATCGTCCTCGCCGGATGGTCGGGGGGGATGTTGAGCGCCTCGAAGTTGTGCCACTCGTCCTCGATCTCGGGACCCACGGCCACCCGGTACCCCATCCGCGTGAAGATCTCGACGATCCGGTCTTGGACGAGGCTGAGTGGGTGCAGCGAGCTCGGGCGCGGGCGCCGCCCGGGCAGGGTGACATCGACCGCATCGGCCCGGAGCAGCTCGTCCTCGTCGCCCTCCTCGAGCTCGGCGCGGCGCGTGTCGAGTTCGGACCGCAGCTCCGCGAAGACCTCGTTGGTCCGACGGCCGAGATCGCGGCGCGCGTCGGCGGGCAGCGACCCGAGCGAGCCCTGCACGCTCGCGATCGGCGCCTTGCGCCCCAGGACCGCGGTCTTCGCCTCGTCGAGCTCCTCGACCGTCCGCGCCGCGGCGATCAGCGCGCGTCCACGCTCGAGCTCCTGCTCCAGGATGCGCGCGGCCTCGGTCGGGTCCATGGTGCGGCGAGTCTAGCAAGGGCCTTTTCCGGCCCTGCGCGACGCCGTGCGCCTACGAGTCAGGCGTCAGGCTCGGACGGGACGGGCAGGTCGAGCGCGAAGGTGAGCGTGCCGGCGGCGACGCGGGCCGACACGCCGCCCCCCTGGGCCTCGGCCACACCGAGCGCCACGAACAGCCCGATCTTGCTCCCGGAACCGATCCCCGGCGCGCGCGGACGGAACAGACGTTCCGCCTGCTCCTGCGTGAGCTCGGTCTCGGCGCGGCGAGCCTCGACCGAGAGACGGCCGTCCCGGAGGCGTCCCTCGACGCGCACCGGACCCTCGCTCGCCCACCAGACGAGGGACTCGACGAATGCCTCGAGCACGAGCCTGAGGCGCTCGGGGTCGACCACCACGTTCAGCTCGTCTCCGCCCGTCCACTCGACGCGGACGTGTTCGGGGTCGCGGGCCAGGGAGGTCGCGATCGCCTCGACCACCTGCGCGATGCTCGTTCGTTGCGGGAACAGGTCGAGCGCACCGGCGGCGACCCGGGCGGCGTCCACGAGCTGACGCAGGATGGCGTTCAGACGATCGGTGTCGAACTGGATCCCCTGCAGCATCAGCTCGCGGTCCTCGGGCGTCATCTGCTCCCACCGGGTGGCGAGGGCGTGCCCGATCCCCTTCAACGCCGTGAGCGGCGAGCGGATGTCGTGAGCGGCGGCCGCGATGATCGTCTCGAGCACCGCCCGCCTGCCCTCGCGACGCTGGCGCTCCCATTCGAACAGGCAGACGGTCGCGGCCGCGGCGAGGTTCAGTGACTCGGCTCGACCCGTGATCGGCACGCGCACGCTCGCGTCGGCGAGCGCCGCGACCTCCTTGGGCAGACCCCATGCCTCGTTGCCGAACACGAACGCGACGGGATCGGACAGATCCTGCTCGTAGAGGTCCCCCTCGCCGTCGGCGTCCATCGCCAGGATCCGCATCCCCCGCGCCCGCAGCGCGTCGATCGCCGATGCGGTGTCGGGGCCCCGCACGATCGGTAGATGGAACAGCGAGCCCGCCGAGGCCCGCACGGTCTTCGCGTTGTACACGTCGACCGAGGACGAGGAGAAGACGACCGCGTCGGCACCGACGGCATCGGCGGAACGGAGCACCGTCCCCGCGTTCCCCGGATCTCGGACCTCGTGCAGCAGCGCCACCCCGGCCGGCTCATCGGGCAGGTCGTCGAACGGGACGTCGAGGAATCTCGCGACCCCGACGAACCCCTGCGGGGTGACCGTGCCCGCCAGACGAGCCATCACGTCACCGCTCACGTGCACCGCCACGACGCCCCCGGCGCGCGCGCGTTCGACGAGGGGATGCAGGGGCTCCGTGTGGAACAGGGTCGAGATCGCGTCGCGGGGCATCGAGAGCGCCTCGCCCAGAACCTGCACTCCCTCGACCAGGAACGCGCGTTCGTGCTCGCGGAACGCCCGCTTGTGGAGCCTGAGCGCCGCGGCGACCTTCGGGTTCCGGACGGAGGTGATCACGCGCCCTCCCGGCATCCTTCCCGGCCCTTGGGGCTAGGCCGCGAGCGCGTCCTTGGCCGCCTCGACGAGCTGGCCGAACGCGGCCGGATCGTGCACGGCCATGTCGGCCAGCATCTTGCGATCGACCTCGATACCGGCCTTGCTGAGGCCGTGCACGAACCTCGAGTAGGACAGACCGTGCTGGCGAGCGCCCGCCCCGATCCGGGCGATCCACAGCCGGCGGAACTGCGCCTTGCGGTCTCGTCGGTCCCGGTAGGCGTACTGTCCGGAGTGGAGGAGCTGCTCCTTGGCCACGCGGTAGCGCTTCGAACGCGACCCGAAGTACCCCTTCGCCTTGCGGAGCACCTCGCGGCGCTTCTTCTTCGCGTGGACCGATCGCTTGACCCGTGCCATCTCCCCTACTTCCCGAGGAGCCGACGGATGTTGGTGCGCTCGGCCGTGACCTCTGTCATGCCCTCCACGCGGCGTCGGCGGCTCCCGCTCTTCTTCCTCAGGAAATGGTTGCCGGTCGCCTTTCGATGCAGGACCTTGCCGGTTCGCGTGATGCGGAACCGCTTCGCCGTCGCTCGGTGCGTCTTCTGTTTGGGCATCGCTCTGCTTCCTCTGGTCGAACGTGGCGTGCCTGCGACTCCGTTACGCCTCCGGGGGGGCCTCCGCGGGGGCCGCGACCACCTCGTCCGGCGCCCGCTGCGGAACGGGCTGGGCAGCGGCCAGGGGGACGGCCGCCTCCGGCTCCCGCCGGTTCCTCGGCTCGGTGCTCTTCGGTTCGGGGGGCCTCTTCGACGGCGCAAGGACCATCACCATGTTCCGTCCGTCCTGCTTGGGATGCGCCTCGACGACGGCCTGCTCCGCGAGGTCCGCGACCAGCCGGTCCAAGATCTTGCGTCCGAGCTCGGTGCGGGCCATCTCGCGCCCCCGGAACATGATGGTCACCTTGACCCGCGCGCCCGTCCGGAGGAACCGCTCGACGTGGCCCTTCTTGGTGGCGTAGTCGTGCGGATCGATCTTGGGACGGAACTTGATCTCCTTGACCTCGATCCGGGCCTGCTTCTTGCGGGCTTCCTTCTGACGGATGTCGCGCTCGTACTTGAACTTCCCGTAGTCCATGATCCTGGCCACGGGAGGGTTCGCCTGCGGCGCCACCTCCACGAGATCGAGATCCAGATCCTGTGCCTGACGGAGCGCGTCCTGGGTCGAAACGATCCCGATCTGCGACCCGTCTGCACCCACCAGGCGCACCTCCGCCGAGCGGATGCGGTCGTTTATGCGCGGATCAGCCGAGACCCCGCATCACCTCCCTACCGATGAGAAGGCACCGGCCGTTCGCCGGTGCCAGCCGAACACGGTGAACAGAACCCGCAGAGTATAGGTGCCGCCCGGGGAGGCTGTCGACGTTGGGGGCACGACCCCGGCCGAGCGGGTCAGACGGCTCGGACGTTGGCCGCCTGCTTGCCTTTCGGGCCGTCGACGACGTCGAACTCGACCGCCTGGCCCTCCGTGAGGGACTTGTACCCCTCGCCGTCGATCGCCGAGAAGTGGACGAACACGTCGTCCTCCCCCTCGCGCGAGATGAACCCGAAACCCTTCTCGTTGCTGAACCACTTCACGGTCCCCTGCTCTGCCAACGTGCCCTCCTGGTGCCTGGAGCGCGCGGAGCGTAGCACGGCCCACGCGCGGCGCTCAACGCGGAGACGGGACGTTCGGGCCCCTGTACGCGAGCCTCACCAGTCGGGTTCGAGCGGGCGGCCGTAGTCGTCCTGGAGGCGGAGCGTGTCGTCCTCGGTGGTGTACCCGTAGGCGATCTCGAGCACCCGGCCGCGGGTGGTCCGGGGGTTCGCGATCCGATGCGTCGTCTCGGCGCTCACCATGAACTCCTCTCCCGAGGACGCCTCGACCTGGCGGTTGCCGATCTGCACGGAGAGCCCCGGGTCGAGCACGACCCACATCTCGTCACGCATCTGGTGGTAGTGGACGCTCGTCTCCTGGCCGGGCTCGACGGTGATGACGCGGACCGAGCTCGGCTGGTTGAGCGCGTAGGTCACGACCTTGCCCCACGGTTTGTCGACGATCACGGTTCGGCCTCCTTGGGCAGCTGTTCGAGGAGCGACGCCATCTCTATCGCCGCGGCCGCCGCGTCCCACCCCTTGTTCCCATGCTTGCCGCCCGAGCGATCCAGCGCCTGCTTGAGCGTCTCCGTCGTCAGGACCCCGAAGGTGACCGGCACGCCGGTCGCCTCGGCGGCCCGGCGGATCCCCGCCGCCGCCTGTCCCGAGACAAGCTCGAAGTGTGCGGTCTCCCCCCGGATCACCGCGCCGAGGCAGATCACCGCGTCGAACGTCCGCGACGCCGCCAGCCGCCGCGCAACCAGGGGTAGCTCGAGCGCTCCCGGCACCCACACCACGTCGACGTCCTCCTCGGCCACCCCGTTCGCGCGAAGGCCGGCGAGCGCGCCCTCGAGCAGCTTGCGCGTGACGAGCTCGTTGAACCTCGCCACCGCGATCGCGAAGCGGCGGCCACGCGCGTGCAGGTCACCCCGGAGCTCGCTCACGGCGCGGCCTGATCGGGTTCGAGGTTCTCGAGGAGATGCCCGAGCTTCTCCCGCTTCGTGCGCAGGTAGCCGATGTTCTCCGCGGTCGGGCGCGTCTCGAGCGGCACGCGCTCGGAGATCGACAGGCCGTAGCCTTCGAGCCCGGCCCGCTTCGCAGGATTGTTGGTGAGCAGCCGCATCGAGCGCACCCCGAGGTCCACGAGGATCTGGGCGCCGATCCCATAGTCGCGGGGGTCCGCCGCGAACCCGAGCTCGACGTTGGCCTCGACGGTGTCCCGTCCCTGCTCCTGGAGGCGGTAGGCGCGCAGCTTGTGCGTCAGCCCGATCGCACGCCCCTCGTGGCCCCGTATATACAGGACCACACCTCGGCCCTCCTTGCCGACCTGGGCGAGCGCGCCGTTCAGTTGGTCGCCGCAGTCGCACCGCATCGAACCGAACACGTCGCCGGTCAGGCACTCCGAGTGCACGCGTACCAGGATCTGCTCGCCGTCGCCGACCTCGCCCAGCACGAGCGCGACATGCACCATCCCGCCGACGGAGCTCTCGTACGTGTGCGCGGTGAACTCCCCGTGCTCGGTCGGGATCTGCGCCGAGGCCGTCCGCGCCACCAGATGCTCGCGATGGCGCCGGTACTCGATCAGATCCGCGATCGAGATGATCTTGAGGCCGTGCTCACTCGCCACCCGCGCGAGCTCCGCTGCCCGCGCCATCGAGCCGTCGGGATGCAGCACCTCGCACAGCACCCCGGCCGGGTACAGGCCGGCGAGCCGCGCAAGGTCGACGGTCGCCTCCGTATGGCCAGCCCGCTTGAGGACGCCCCCTTGCTGCGCCATGAGCGGGAAGACGTGGCCGGGCATCCGGATGTCCCCCGGCTGCAGGGATGGGTCGGTGATCGCCCGCACCGTGGCCGCGCGGTCGAACGCACTCGTCCCGGTCGTCGTCCGCCCCTCGATGTCGATCGAGACCGCGAACGCCGTGCCGTGGCTCTCGTTGTTCTTCGAGACCATCAGGGGGATCCGAAGCTCGTCGAGGCGTTGCGCCGTCATCGGCATGCACACGATGCCCCGGCCGTGCGTGACCATGAAGTTCAGGCTCTCGGGCGTCGCCTTCTCCGCGGCCATGATGAAGTCGCCCTCGTTCTCGCGATCGGCGTCGTCGACGACGATCACCATCTTCCCGGCGCGGATGTCGGTGAGGGCCTCCTCGATCGTCGCGAACACGGGTCCGGTCTCCTGGGTCACGGTGTCGTTCCTTCCATCTTGCCCTCCATCCGGCCTTCGATCGGGCCGAGGAGCGCTTCCACGTACTTCGCGATCACGTCGACCTCCAGGTTCAATGGGTCTCCCACCTCGGCGGTGCCGAGCGTCGTCACCTCGAGCGTGTGCGGGATCAGCGCAACGCCGAACGTCTCCCCATCCCGAGAGGCGACCGTCAGGCTGACCCCGTCGACGCACACCGACCCCTTGTCCACCAGGTACCGCGCCACCCGTTCGGGAGCGCGAACGGTGATCCACGCGCTCCGGTCCTCGGCGAGATCGATCGCGACGACCTCGCCCACGCCGTCGACGTGTCCCTGCACGAGGTGACCGCCGAGCCGGCTCGACAGGGTAAGCGACCGCTCGAGGTTGACGCGGTCGCCCGCCCGCAGGCGCGAGAAGCTCGTTCGCCGGAGCGTCTCCTCGGAGACGTCGAACGCGAGATGCTCGTCCGAGCGCTCGACGACCGTGAGGCAGGCGCCGTTCACCGCGATCGACGCACCCTCGGTCGCGTCCGAGGCCACGGTTCGGCAGCCGACGGACAGGCGCGTCGTCCCCAGCTCACGGACCACCCCTCGCTCCTCAACGATCCCCGTGAACATCCGCCTCCACCCTCAGGTCCTCGCCGACCCGCTCGACCGAGCGGATCCGCATCGGCAACGCCTGCCCGATCGGCGCGAATCCACGTCCGTCCAACACGGTCGGGGCATCCCTTCCCCCGAGCAGCTTCGGCGACAGGTACAGGACGATCGTGTCGACCAGGCCCTCCTCGACCGCCGACCAGGCCAGGGTCGGTCCGCCTTCCAGGAGCACCCCCTGGAGGTCGCGCTTGCCGAGATCGCCCATCAGCGCGGTGAGCCCCACGCCCTCGCCGTCGGTCTCCATCACCAGGACCTCGGCGCCGGCCTCCCGCCACGCATCACGCGCCTTCATGGAGGCGAGCTCGGTCGTCGCGACGAGGGTGGGCGCCTGGTCGTCGAACAGGTCACCCGACGGACCCACCCGCCCTCGCGCGTCCACCAGGACCCGGAGCGGCGGTCTCCCCCGGTAGTCGGGGTCGCGGACCGTGAGCTCGGGGTCGTCGGCGAGCGCCGTGCCCGCACCCACCACGATCGCGTCCGCCCACGCTCGGAGGCGATGCACGTCGGCCCGCGCGGCCTCGCCGGTGATCCACCGCGAGGAGCCGTCGCGCGCCGCCACCTTCCCGTCCAGCGACGCGGCGGCCTTCCAGATCACGAAAGGCATCCCGGTGCTGACGTGCTTGGCGAACCCCGCGTTGAGCCGAAGCGACTCGGCCTCGCGGATCCCCTCGACGACCTCGACGCCGCGGGCGCGGAGGCTCCGCACCCCCTGCCCGTCGACGACCGGGTTGGGGTCCCGGGTCGCGGAGACCACCCGCGCGATGCCGGCGCGCACGATCGCCTCCGTGCACGGTGGGGTTCGGCCGTAGTGGTCGCAGGGTTCGAGCGAGGTGAAGAGCGTGGCGCCTCGAGCGCGCTCGCCCGCCCGGTCGAGCGCCACGACCTCGGCATGCGGCAGGCCCGGGCCTTCGTGGGAGCCCTCGCCGACGATCGCGCCGTCGGAGACGACGACGGCGCCGACCATGGGGTTGGGGGACACCAAACCACTGCCCCGCCGCGCGAGCTCGATCGCCCGCTCCATGTACGCCTCGTCGGACACGTCACTTCCGATCTCGAGGCGGCGATGCGGAAAGAGGCAGGACGGGCAGCCGCCGGCTGCCGTTCCCCCGTCCTCTCCCATCCCGACTTTGACGGTCGGTCCCGGAATCTCACCGGGTCAACCCCCGAATGGCGTTCGGGGGGTCGCGGACTCTCACCGCCGGTGGGGACTTGCACCCCGCCCCGAAGACAGGCTGTTCTGGAGCCCAAGTATAGGTCGCCCGCGCGGACAGGTCACGCGGACACGATGCGCGCGAAGCCGGATAGAGGGTGGGTCAGTCCACCTTGCGCCGGTCTACCGCGTAGGAGGACTTCGGCTCGCGTTTGGCGTACTGCTTCATCTCCGTGGCCACCGAGACCGCCTCGCCGTAGTGCGCGAACGAGCGCACCTTCGTGGTCGCGATGCCGATCGAGATGCCTGCGAGCGGAAGCCGTTGCAGCTTTCCCTTGCGATCCTCGACCTCGAGGTACCCGCGTTCCACGTCCTCGGGGTCGTAGAACCCGCGGATCTGCCGGTCGAAGGTCTCGACCACGAGTGCGGCGACGTCCTCGGCGACGTCGGGCGGCACGACCGCTACGAAGTCGTCTCCCCCGACGTGCCCGACGAACCCGTCGGCGCCGGCACGCCCGACGACGGCGTCCTGCAGGATCCTCGCCGTTGCCTGGATCAGGCGGTCACCCTGCACGAACCCCTTCTGGTCGTTATAGGCCTTGAAGTTGTCCAGGTCCGCGTACAGCACGGCGAACGGCGACTCCTCGCGGACCATCCGCTCGATCTCCTCCTGGATGCGGATGTTCCCGGGCAGCCCGGTGAGCGGCGAGAGGTTGCGCATCTCCTTCGCTCGCCGGAGCGTGCCCTTGACCCGCGCGAGAAGCTCGATCGGGTCGAAGGGCTTGATGATGTAGTCGTCGGCGCCCGCGGTGAGCCCGAGGACCTTGTCGGTGGCGAGCGCCTTCGCGGTGAGCATGATGATGGACGTGTTCGAGGTGTGCGGGTTCCGGCGGAGCCGGTGCGCGACCTCGAAACCGTCGATGCGCGGCATCATCACATCGAGCAGCACGAGATCGGGGCGCATGCCGGCGGCCTTCTCGAGCGCCTCTTCCCCGTCCGAGGCGACCGAGACCTCGTAGCCCGCGCTGCGGAGGTTCACCTCGACGAATCGGGCGATGTCCGGATCGTCGTCGACGACGAGGATCGACTCCGGCATCAGACCGTCGCCTCCGCCGAGGCCTTCAGCTCGAGGGCCGAGCGGGCCGGATCCCCCGCGCCGAAGATGGCGGTCGCGGCGACAAGGACGTCGGCCCCTGCCTGCAGGCAACGGGCGACCGTCTGGAGGTTCACGCCGCCGTCCACGTGCACCTCGACGTCGAGGCCGAGACGATCGATCTCGGAACGGAGCGCCTCGATCTTGGCCAGGGCCCCGGTCTGGAACGGTTGCCCCGCCCACCCGGGTTCGACCGCGAGGACGACCACGTCGTCGGCGTCCTCCAGGAAAGCGAAGGCGGCCTCGGCGGGCGTCCGCGGCGCGAGCGCCACCCCGACCCGCATCCCCAAGGCCCTGACCTTGCGCTGCGTAGGCATCGGATCGCTTACCGCCTCGAGATGGAAGCTCACGGCATCGGCACCCGCTCCGGCGAGCTCGTCGAGGAACCCATCGGGCGCCTCGACCTGGAGATGGGCGTGGAGAGGCCGATCCGTGTGCGGGCGCAGCGCAGCCACCACCACCGGACCGATCGTGAGGGGCGGGACGAAATGTCCGTCCATGACGTCGATATGGATGAGGTCGGCATGCTCACCTACCAGCTTGACCTCCTCGGCCAGACGGGCGAGGTCGGCCGACAGGATGGACGCGCCCAGCTTGGCCACGGCGCGATTCTAGCCTTGAGGGGTTGCTCGCAAGCGGAAGGCCGCGACGAACATCGCGTCGCATCCGTGCGCGTGCGGCCACAGACGGACCCGTTCGGCGGGGCCGTCGGGACCGGTGATCTCGAGGGGCTCAAGCTCGGGCACGCGCCGGAGGATCGCGTCGCACGCGGCGTCGGTCTCGGCGCGCGGGAACGTGCAGACGCTGTAGACGAGCCGGCCCCCGGGGCGCAGCAGCCCCGCGGCGGCGGTCGCGATCCCGACCTGCAGCCGGGCGAGGCTCGAGAGCTCGTCCTTGCGGGCCCGCCACAGGAGCTCGGGGCGCCGGCGGGAGGAGCCGATCCCCGAGCACGGCGCGTCCACCAGGACTCGGTCGAACCCGCCTCGGACGGCGGGCCGGCGACCGTCCTGCACGACCAGCTCCGTCCGAACGCCGAGCCGCTCGATG
>DAIOFZ010000048.1:0-14817 GCA_036745475.1 Actinomycetota bacterium
ATGGTGTTCCAGAAGCCGAACCCGTTCCCCAAGTCGATCTACGAGAACATCGCCTTCGGGCCCAAGATCGCGGGCTTCAAGGGCGACATGGACGAGCTGGTCGAGGAGTCGCTGCGTCGTGCGGCGTTGTGGGACGAGGTCAAGGACAAGCTCAAGGAGTCCGGCCTCACTCTCTCAGGCGGGCAGCAGCAGCGCCTGTGCATCGCGCGCGCGATCGCGACGCGCCCCGACGTCATCCTGATGGACGAGCCGTGCTCTGCGCTGGACCCGATCGCGACCCAGCGGATCGAGGACCTGATGCAGGAGCTGCTGTCCGAGTACACGATCGTGATCGTCACGCACAACATGCAGCAGGCCGCGCGGGTCTCGGACCGAACAGCGTTCTTCACTGTCGAGGTGCTTGAGGAAACCGGCCACCGGACGGGCACGATCGTCGAGTACGCCGAGACGAAGACGATCTTTACCAATCCGAACGATCCCCGAAC
Organism: Actinomycetota bacterium; assembly: GCA_036745475.1. Lineage (GTDB taxonomy): Bacteria > Actinomycetota > UBA4738 > UBA4738 > HRBIN12 > DASSJM01. The sequence continues at coordinate 486 of DAIOFZ010000048.1, forward strand.
CGAGGACTACGTCACGGGAAGGTTTGGCTGATGCCCCGCTCCCACTTCCACGAGAAGCTTGAGGCGATGGAGATGGAACTGCTGACCTTGGGCGAGCTCGCGGGCAACGCCGTCCAGAACGCTGTCGAGGCCGTGATGCAGCAGGACGACGCGCTGGCCGAACGGGTCATCGCCGAGGACGACGAGATCGACCGTCTTTACATCGACCTGGACCAGCAGATGCTCTCGCTCCTCGCGCTGCAGGCGCCCGTGGCGGCAGACTTGCGCCTGATCTCGGTCGTGCTCCACTCGAGTCTGCACCTGGAGCGCATCGGCGACCAGGCCGTGAACGTGGCCAAGATGAAGCAGGTCACGCGCGACCTGCCCGCCAACGAGACGATCCTGCAGCAGATCGGGGAGATGGGGCACATCGTCGTCGAGATGGTCCGCGTCGCGATGGACGCGCTGCGCCGTCGCGACCTCGAGCTCAGCCTGCGGCTGCCGAAGATGGACGATCCGGTCGACCGGCTGAACCGCAACATGCACTTCGAGGTCGCCAAGCTCGCGGACGAGCCGCGGGCACTGGAATGGGGCATGCACATGAACCTGGCCGCCCGTGCGCTCGAGCGCGTGGGCGACAACGCCGTCGACATCGGCGAGCAGGTCGCGTTCCTGGTCTCTGGCGAGTTCCGCGAGTTCACCGACGCGTCCCATCCCGGTGGCGTGGCCTCGGATGCAACCTGACGGCACGCGGATCCTCGTCGTCGAGGATGAGGAGTCGCTCGCCGACTCGGTTCGGTACAACCTCGAACGCGAGGGGTACTCGGTCTCGGTCGCGCCCGACGGCCGGCGCGCGCTCGAGCGCTTCCGGACCGATCCGCCGTCCCTGGTGATCCTGGACCTCATGCTGCCCGAGGTCTCGGGCCTGGACGTGTGCCGGACGATCCGGTCGGATTCGGACGTACCGATCATCATGGTCACGGCCAAGGACTCCGAGGCCGACAAGGTCGCCGGGCTCGAGCTGGGTGCCGACGACTACGTCACCAAGCCGTTCTCGATGCGCGAGCTCGTGTCGCGGGTGCGCGCCAACCTCCGGCGGACCAGGCCGCACGCCGTGCCGGTCCCGGCCGACGAGGTCCTCGAGGGGGGGCCGGTCCGGATGGACGTGGCGCGGCACGAGGTGGCCGTTCGGGAGGACACGGTCTCGCTCCCGCCGAAGGAGTTCGAGCTGCTCGAGGCCTTCCTGCGCCGCAAGGGCCGCCTGCTCACCCGCGACTTCCTGATCGAGGAGGTCTGGGGGCCCGATTACTTCGGGGACACCCGGACCCTCGACGTGCACGTGAAGCGCCTTCGTCGCAAGCTCGAGGCCGATCCCCACCAGCCCGATCACCTGCTCACCGTACGGGGGCTGGGCTACAAGTTCGTAGACTGAGCTCTCCGCAGGGTTGGCCCGTAAGTCGGCCTGGGGGATAATCCCCCCCTTCACCCCAAGGAGTCCGGAACGGACGCTTCCCCAACCGCCGACCTGGCCGATGACGCTCGGTACCTGAACCGCGAGCTGTCCTGGCTGGAGTTCAACGCCCGCGTGCTCGCGCTCGCTGAGGACGCCTCGCTCCCGCTGCTCGAACGGGTCAAGTTCGTCGCGATCTTCGCGAGCAACATGGACGAGTTCTTCCAGGTCCGCGTCTCGGGCCTGCAGGAGCAGGTCGAGGCGGGGGTGGTGAAGCGATCGCCCGACGGCAGGACGCCCGCCGAGCAGCTCGAGGGGATCCGCGAGCGGGCGCAGGAGCTGTCGACCCGCGCGGCGACGGTGTTCGCCAGCGAGCTCGTGCCGGCGCTCGAGAAGGAGCGGATCCGGATCGTGCGCTCGTTCGACGCGCTGGACCGGGCGGACCGAGCGTTCCTCGCCCAGGAGTTCGACGAGCGCATCTTCCCGGTGCTGACCCCGCTCTCGGTCGACCCCGCCCATCCCTTCCCGTACATCTCGAACCTTTCCCTGAACCTCGCTGCGATGGTGCGTGACCCGATGACGGGCGTACGCAGGTTCGCTCGCGTGAAGGTGCCGCCGCTGCTCCCGCGTTTCGTCCCGCTCCCCGACGGCGAGCGGTTCGTCCCGCTCGAGACCGTGATCGCGGCGCACCTGGATCGGCTGTTCCCGGGGATGGAGCTCGTCGCGCATCACGCATTCCGCCTGACGCGCGACGCCGATCTCGAGGTCGAGGAGGACGAGGCCGAGGATCTGCTCGAGGCGATCCAGAGCGTGCTCCGGCGTCGCCGGCGCGGCGCGAACCCGGTCCGGCTCGAGGTCGACGAGACGATGAGCCACGAGGTCCTCGAGCTCCTTCGCCGCGAGCTCGACCTGGCGGAGGAGGAGGTCGTCGTGACGCCCGGGCTGCTCGACCTGAGCGCCACGTGGTCGCTCGTCGAGCTCGACCGCCCCGAGCTGAAGTACGAGCCCTGGGTGCCGGTGACGCAGCCACGCCTGGCCGATGGCGACGGTCCACCCGATCTGTTCCGGGTGCTCCGGGCGGGCGACGTCCTCGTCCATCACCCGTACGACTCCTTCTCCTCCTCGGTGGAGGCCTTCGTCGAGCAGGCCGCGCGCGATCCGGCGGTCCTCGCCATCAAGCAGACGATGTACCGCACCTCGACGCAGGAGAGCCCGATCATCCGCGCGCTGATCCACGCCGCGGAGCTCGGCAAGCAGGTGGTGGCCCTGGTGGAGCTCAAGGCACGGTTCGACGAGGAGGCGAACATCACCTACGCGCAAGAGCTCGAGCAGGCGGGCGTGCACGTCGTCCACGGGGTCGTGGGGCTGAAGACGCACGCGAAGATCTCCCTCGTCGTGCGACGCGAGGCCGGGGGGGTCCGCCGATACGCCCACGTCGGTACCGGCAACTACAACCCGGTGACCGCCCGGCTGTACGAGGACATAGGGCTCCTGACGGCCGACGCCGAGATCGGCGCCGATCTCACCGACCTGTTCAACCTGCTGACCGGCTACAGCCGGCAGCGCGACTACCGCCGGCTGCTGGTGGCCCCGGAGTACCTGCGTCCCGAGATGCTGGACCTGATCCGAGGCCAGGCCCGGGAGGGCGGCCGGATCGTGTTGAAGTTGAACGCCCTGGTGGACCCCGACATGGTCGACGCGCTGTACGAGGCTTCCCAGGCCGGCGCCGAGATCGACCTGATCGTCCGAGGGATCTGCTGCCTGCGTCCGGGCATCCCCGGCCTGTCCGAGCGGATCACCGTTCGTTCGCTGGTCGGCCGGTACCTCGAGCACTCCAGGATCTTCCGGTTCGGTGCGCGGCGTGGAGCCACCCACTACATCGGTTCGGCCGACCTGATGCAGCGGAACCTCGATCGGCGCGTGGAGGCGTTGGTGCCGGTCTCGGACCCGTCCCTGGCGGCCCGGCTCGACGAGATCCTGGAGGTGCTGATGCAGGACGACATGCTCTCGTGGACGCTCGGCCCGGACGGGACGTGGACCAAGGTTCACGGCGAGCGCGGTATCGACGCGCAGCAGCGTCTCCAGGAGTTGGCGGTCGAGCGCGCGGGGTCGCGCACGGCGTGAGCACGAAGGCCGGCTCGACGAACCTGGAACGGGAGGCCAAGCTGCAGGCGCCCGCCGGTTTCCGCCTCCCCGAGCTGGGCGGCGACGGTCTGGTCGCGACCGGGATGAAGCCCCAGCGGCTCGTCACGGTCTACGTGGACACCCCGGATCTCCGGATCGCCCGGTGGGGGAGCAGCCTGCGTCACCGACACGGCGAAGGCCAGGAGAGGGGATGGACGGTCAAGCTCCCGTCCCCGACCAACGGATCACAGCTCGTCCGCACCGAGGTGAACTTCGAGGGCGACGACGCGAGGAAGCTGCCGACGGCCGCCGCCGACCTCCTCCGCGCGTACGTCCGTGGGCAGGAACTGGCGCCCGTGGCTCGGCTGCAGACCGTCCGCCGCGGCGTCGAGATCGGCGACGACGCGGGCAGACGGCTGGCCGTGGTGACCGACGATGAGGTGTCGGTGATGGACGGACGCCGAGTGGCGAGCAGGTTCCGGGAGCTGGAGGTCGAGCTCGACCCGGAGGCCGACGACGCCCTCTCGGAGATCCTTATCGACCGGCTGACGCAGGCCGGCGCCGGCCCCCTCGACAACGTGCCGAAGCTCGTGCGAGCGCTCGGTCCACGCGCCGCGTCGCCGCCGGACGTCGAGGTGGCCGAGCTCGACGAGGACGCCACCGTGGCCGACGTGGTCCGTCGCGAGCTCGCGACGTCCGTCGTGCGGCTGCTCCGCCACGATGCCGGCGTTCGTCTGGGGGACGATCCCGAGGCGGTCCACCAGGCGAGGGTGGCCACGCGTCGCGTCCGCTCGGCGCTCCGGACGTTCCGCGACGTGCTCGACCCCGAGTGGGGTCGATCGCTGCGTGATCGATTGAAGGGGGTGGCCGACGCGTTCGGGGCCGTGCGCGATACCGAGGTCCTGCGCGACCGGCTCCGTTCGAGGGAGCCGTCGTTGCCCGAGGGCGACCGCAAGGCTCTCGAGGAGCTCGTGACGATGCTCGAGTCGACCCGGGACGAGGCCCGGGAGCAGCTGCTGGCCGCGATCGGGGAGGAGACGTACGTGGAGCTGCTCGACGAGCTCGTCGAGGCGGCCCGCGAACCACGGGTGCTCGAGGAGGCGGCCGGCGCACCCGCGGCGAGCGAGCTCCGGTCTGCACTCGAGCGGCCCTGGCAACATCTCGAGCACGCCGTCGAAGGGGCCCGGGAGGATGCCTCGGACGCCTCGCTGCACGCCGTTCGGATCCGAGCCAAGCGGGCCCGGTACGCGGCCGAGGCGGTGTCCCCGGTGTTCGGCAAGCGCGCCGAGGCGTTCGCGAAGGCCGCGGCCGAGCTCCAGGACGTGCTCGGCGACCACCAGGATTCGGTCGTAGCCAGGGAGTGGCTGCGGGATGCGGCAGAGGCCGAAGCCGATGCGTTCGTCGCGGGAGAGCTCGCGGCGATCGAGGCGCAGGCGGCCGCCAACGCACGAGCGGCGTGGCCCACGGCATGGAAGGCGCTGTCCCGCAAGCGACTACGCTTCTGGGTGTGAGCCAGCCCGTCCGCGCGGCCGGAGGCATCGTCCTGCGGGGTGAGGGGGGCGACCGCTCGGTGGCCCTGGTGCACCGTCCCCGCTACGACGACTGGTCGTTCCCCAAGGGCAAACTCGAGGACGGCGAGGACGAGGCGACGGCGGCCCTGCGGGAGGTTGAGGAGGAGACGGGCCTGCGGGTCCGCCTGGGGCCCGGCGTCGGCGCGGTGACCTATCGGGATCGTCTGGGGCGGACCAAGGTCGTTCGGTACTTCCGGATGGATGCGAACGGCGGCGGGTTCGCTCCGAACCACGAGGTGGACGAGCTTCGGTGGGTGCCCGTCGAGGACGCGCTGCGGCTGCTGAGCTACGCCCACGACCGCAGGCTGTTGCGGCGGGTCGCGACAGGCGCCCCGGCCTCCGCGTCTGCGCTCTACGTCGTTCGACACGCCAAGGCCGGGGTCCGCGAGGCCTGGTCCGGTCCCGACGTGGAGCGGCCGCTCACGCGACGGGGGAGGAAGCAGGCGCTGCGCCTCGTTGCTCGGTTCCGCGGCCTGGAGATCCAGCGGATCCTGTCGAGTCCCTTCGTCCGGTGCGTGCAGACCGTGGAGCCCCTCGCCGAAGCTCGAGGGCTGCCGGTCGAGGTGGCCTCCGAGTTGGGCGAGGGCGCGAGCGTGGACGAGTTGATGCGTCGTCTCGACTCGCTCGGCGACCGCCCGACGGTGGTCTGCGGTCACGGCACAGAGATCCGGTCGATGATCGATCGGCTCGAGGCCGGCGGCGCGACGATCGAGGGCGCTCGCGGGATCGCCAAGGGCTCGGTCTGGGTCCTGGACCGTGAGGGCGAACGGATCGTGGCCGCGCACTACCTGCCGGCGCCGTCCGGCTAGCACGTGGCGTCCGACACGCGGTTCGCCGTGCTCGATCTGGGCAGCACCACCTTCCAGCTCCTGGTCGCGGATGCGGACAGGGAAGGCTCGCTCACCCCCGTGTTCCGGGACCGCGTCGTGCTGAACCTCGGACGGGTACTGGCTGGGCGCGGCAGGATCCCCGAGGACGTCGCCGCCCGCGTCGGCGAGACCGCCCGGCGCCTCGCCGACCTCGCGGTCCGGATGGGGGCCGACCGCGTCATCCCGCTCGCCACGAGCGCCCTGCGGGACAGCCCCGATCGCGACGCGCTGGCATCGCTGCTCGAGGGCGCGATCGGGACGCGGGTGCGGTTCATCGACGGGCGCGAAGAGGCCCGCCTCACCTTCGCCGGCGTGACGGCGAGCGTCGCGCTCGGCGAGGGTCCGACGCTGCTGCTCGACCTGGGCGGGGGGAGCCTCGAGGTCGCGCTCGCCGGGCCCGAGGGCCTGCGGTGGGGAAGGAGCCTCCCGATCGGCGCCGGTCGGATCACCGGCCTGCTCGTCGCCCACGACCCGCCGACGCGGGACGAACGCAGGGCGGTGCGGGCCGCGGTCGAGGAGGCCGTTGCGCCGCTCGTGGAGGAGGTCGCGGCGGCCGAGCCGGCCCGGTGCGTGGCGAGCGGCGGCACGGCGGGCGCCCTCGCGCGGGTCATCGCGGCGCGGCGGTGGGGGACCCCACCGGCCTCGCTCAACCAGTACGAGGTCACCGTGTCCGAGATCCGCGACCTGACCCGGGAGCTCGCCTCCCTGTCGCTCGCCGAGCGCCTGCGCGTGCCGGCGGTGGACGAGCGTCGTGCGGGGCTCCTGCCGGCCGGCGGTTGGATCCTGACGAGCGCAGCCACCGAGCTCGGCGCGAAGCGTCTCGTGCACTCCGAATGGGGGCTGCGCGAAGGGGCGGTGCTCGACGCGCTGGGGCTCGCCGATCGCCCGACCCCGACGCCGGCCGAGCTCCGACGCCGATCGGTCGACCGGCTGGTCCGCGCGTGGGGTGAGGACCGGGGACACGTGGACGTCGTCGCCCGGATCGCCCGGCGGTTGTTCGACGACACCGCCCGGCTGCACGGTCTGGGGGTTCCCGAGCGCGAGCTCCTCGAGCACGCCGCGCGGCTGCACGAGATCGGTGCACGGATCTCGCCGGCCCGGTTGCACAAGCACGGTGCCTACCTGGTCGAGAACGCCGGCCTACGCGGGTTCACGCCCGACGAGATCGCGATGATCGCCTCGGTCGTTCGGTTCCACCGAGGCAAGGACCCGCGGCCGCTGTACCCGCCGTTCGCGGCACTGTCCGATCCGGAGCGCGAGACCGTCGTGGTGTTGGTGGGCATGCTGCGGATCGCGCACGCGATCGGGCGCGGGCCCGAGGGCGACCGGCTCGAGGTCGCGACCGACCTGCGCGACGGCGTGGTCCACGTCCTGATCTCGGGCTCGGGCAACCCGGACGCCGCGGTCGCGGAGGCCCGCTCGGCGGCTGCCCTGCTGGGGCGGACGCTCCGGGGCACGATCGAGATCGGGGTCGGCATCGCGGGTCGCCGCTGACGCGCACGACGGGCGTCCGGTCACGGGTCCCGCGGCGACAGCCAGCTCGCGAGATGCCCGACGCGTTCGAACCCGATCCGGTCGTAGATGCGGACCGCGCCGCCGTCGGGCTCGGCGAGCAGGTAGACGCGGTCCGCGCCCATCGCGGCGGCTTCCCAGACGCACCGGCGCGTGAGCAGGTCCGCGTGCCCGCGGCGCCGTGCGGTGGGGAACGTGACGACGTGATCGACGAACCCCGTACCCTCGAGCACCAGGAGCGCCGCGAGCGCGACCCGACGGCCGCCGTCGATCACCGAGAACCAGCGGCGGCCGGCTGGGATCTGCACGTCGCGCTCCATCGCCTGCAGCTGGTCGAGCGTGTCCGCGTCCGAGATGTCGAACAGCCGCGCCGAGTCACGGTGGTCGGACCAGAACGGCCCGTCGAACGCCGAGACCTCCTGGACCTCCCCCATGGGCTCGACGCCGCGATCGGCGGTCACCATCACCAGGTCCCACACGATCCGTTCGCCGCGGGTGCTCGCGGCGGCGATGAGGTCCGTCTGGTCCTCGGGGTGGAAGATCACGACGTGGGAACGCTCGACGCCGCTCGCGAGCATCGCGGGGAGCAGCGATCCCTCGATCTCCTCGAGCCGGACCGGCTGCCGCGTCTCGACCCTCGCGTAGTTCGGCTCCTGGATCGCCCGGAACCGAGCGTCCGACACGACGGCCCCCCACCACCGCGCCTCGGTTCGCTCGAACAGGGCGTCCTGAGCCCGCCAGAAGCGGAGGAGCGGCTCGAGGTCGGGCACGCGGCCATCTTCGCAGTCGATGCGCCGCCCAGCCGTCCTCGAACGCTCGTGCGACGGAGGCGCTGCGATAGGCTCGCCCCGCCGTGATCACCTGTCGCGTCTACCACGACGGCTCGCTCAAGCGCGAGATGCCGTTCGAAGCGCGGACCATCGAGGAGGCGCGCGAAGGCGATCGGCGCGTGTGGATCGACGTCGTCGATCCCACCGACGACGAGCTCACCGAGCTGCAGGCCAAGCTTGGCCTGCACGAGCTCGCGATCGACGACAGCCGCCATTGGGAGCAGCGCGCGAAGGTCGACTTCTACCCGCAGCACCTGTTCCTCGTCGCGCACGGCATCGACCTGGACGAGCAGGGCGAGCTCGTCGATCGCGAGGTGCACCTGTTCGCGGGCCAGGGCCTGTACGTCGCCACGGTCCGCCGCGAGCCGACGTTCGACTTCGCCAAGGTGGCGGCGAGGCTCGAGAGCTCACCGGAACTCTCCAAGGAGGGGATCGGGTTCCTCCTGTATCTGATGCTCGACGAGATCGTCGACGGCTACCTCGATGTGATCGAGCGGTTCGAAGACGGGGCCGACGACATCGAGGACGATGTGGCGACCGAGGAGGAGGGTGCGGAAGGCGAGGCCACGCGAACGCTCGCGCGACGCATCTTCCGCCTCCGCCAGCAGGTCGTTCGGTTCCGGCGGCTGGCGGCGCCGATGCGCGAGGTCGTCGACCTGCTGATCGAGACGCCGGCGACCGTGACCCCCGCCCTCACGCCGTACTTCCGCGACGTCTTGGATCACGTCATCCGGATGACGGAGCTGAGCGACAACGTCCGCGATCTGCTCACCTCGGCGCGGGAGCTTCAGCTCGCCCAGGTCGCCAACCGGCAGAACGTCGTGATGAAGCAGCTCACCGCCTGGGCCGCGATCATCCTGATACCGACGCTGATCGCCGGCATCTACGGGATGAACTTCCGCCACATGCCCGAGCTCGACTGGGCGCTGGGCTACCCGTTCGCGCTCGCGGTGATGGGCGGGGCTGCCTTCCTGCTGTACCGGAGCTTCCGCAAGCGCGAGTGGCTGTGACATGTGCCGAGCCCTCAAGGTCCTGTGCGTGGCCGGTGATCGATCCGCCCTCGCCGAGCTGAAGCGAGCGACCGTCTCGGCCGAGTGGGAGCTCGCGCCCGGCTCGACGACCGAGGATGACGCGATCCGCCAGCTCCATGCCGAGCGTCCGCAGGTCCTCGTCGTGTTCGGATCCTTCCCGACCCTGGTCGAGCGCGCGCTCGAGGCGTACCCGTCCCTGCGCGTGATCACGGACCGTCCCCTCCCGGGGGCGGTGGCGGTCGGCTCGCTCGAGCAGGTCCGCGTGGCCGTCAAGCCGTCGAACGGTCCCGGCGGCCCGGTCCTCGCCTAGCCGCCGCCAGCTTTGGCTACGCAAGCTGACTCTCGAACAGGAGGCATACCTCTACGAGCATCCGGCCTCAGGGCGCACAGAGATCGTTCCGCACAAAAGAACATCGTGGCGAGTTGGACGGTGCCTGGCAGCGCGGCCCTACTCAGCTGCTGAATTCTGGGCGCCTTCGTCTTCGTTGGAGCGCGAGGTGGCGCTCGACTTCACCGAGGATGAATTGCCAGGTGCCTGCCTGCGTGCCCGAACTTGGCGAGGTGGTTGCACTCCCTTCGCGCCAAAGTGCCTTTGCTCCGTCGGGGTTCGCCAAGCGCCAAGCCTTAGCCTTCTCACGCGTCTTCCCTCGATGTCGCGCCGCCCACCTACGGTTTCGGGCTCTCACGCGCTCTGGGTTGTCTTGCGCCCATTTCCGGTAGGCCATTGCGCACGTGTGAGTGTTTTTCTGTCGGTATCGACGCCATTTCTCACGGGAAGCTTGACGGAACACTCGATCATGGAGCCATCGTTCTTTGTGTCGTTCACGTTCGTTCGCGCGGTGCCGCTCAGGATGGTGTTTCTTCTCATTCGGCAACGCGGAGGCGCACGCGTTCCAACCGTTCAGGCTCGGCATGAGTCCATTGCCGCACGTCTGCTGCGTGGCAAGGTTTGCAACGGGATCGATAAACATCGGATGAGTGTCGATTCCGCGGAAACAGGCTAACGGGTTTGATGAGGCCACACTTGTGGCATCTCTTCGTAGGTTGGCTCCCCGGGGTCATCCTGTCAGGGTGGCACGAGCCAACGACATGCCCTTGAAACTCCAGTCTCCGTTATGGCGGCTACCATGGGGACGTGCCGGCCAAGGTCCTGCTCGCCGCCCCCAGGGGCTACTGCGCGGGGGTCGAGCGCGCCGTCGAGGCGGTCGAGCGGGCGCTCGAGACGCACGGCCGTCCCGTCTACGTCCGCAAGCAGATCGTTCACAACGCGCACGTGGTCCGCGATCTCGAGGCCAAGGGTGCGGTCTTCGTCGAGGAGGAGACCGAGGTGCCCGAGGGTGCCGTGGTCGTCCTGTCGGCGCACGGGGTCGCGCCGCAGGTGTACGCGAACGCCGAACGCCGGCGGCTCACGGTCCTGGACGCGACGTGCCCTCTGGTCACGAAGGTGCATCTGGAGGCGCGGCGGTTCGCCGACCACGGACGAACGATCGTGCTGATCGGTCACGCCGGTCATGAGGAGGTCGTCGGCACGACGGGTCAGGCCCCGGCCGGCACGGTCCTGGTTCAGAACGTCGACGAGGTGCGCTCCGTGGAGGTGCTCGATCCAGAGAACCTCTCGTATCTCACGCAGACCACGCTGTCGGTGGATGAGACCAACGAGATCGTCGAGGCGCTCCGCGAGCGGTTCCCCTCGATCCAGGGGCCGCCGCGCGAAGACATCTGCTACGCGACCCAGAACCGCCAGGATGCGATCAAGGAGGTGGCGCGTCGCTCCGACGTGGTGCTCGTCATCGGCTCGGACAACTCGTCGAATTCCAACCGTCTCGCCGAGGTCGCGCGCGACCTCGGGACCCCGGCCTACCTCGTCGACGACGAGACCGAGGTCGACCCGGCGTGGCTCGAAGGCGCTCGGGTGGTCGGCCTGACGAGCGGGGCCTCGGCACCGGAGCGACTCGTGGATCGGCTGCTCGCCTGGCTCGCGGATCAGGGCGCGACCGAGGTCGAGGAGCTCCGCCTCACCGAGGAACACCTGCGATTCTCCGACGTTCGCGTCTGAGTGAACCTCGGCGGCCGATCGGGCGGAGAAGGGGCGGATCAGCGGGGAAGGACCGGCGCGCGTCTCAGGAGGCGGTGGGAGCCGAGACCCGGCACAGGGCGTCGAGCGCCTCGGCGCCCTCCTCGGGTCCGACTGCGATCAACCGGTCGTCGGCGCGCAGGACGAACGGTCCCCGCGGCCGGTAGATCCACCGGGCCCCGCGCTGCACCGCGAGCACGAACATCCCCGTCTCGGTCTCGAGCCGGAGATCCTTCAGGCTCCGGTCGGCGGCCGGCGTCCCGGCTTCGACCACCGTCTCCGCAGAGGTCTCCTCGGTCTCCTCGAGCGCGATCTGGACGACGGGATGCAGCGGCTCGCCGTGCTCCACGTACCAGGTGAGGTCGCGCGCCGCGTCGCACATCGACTCGCTCGCGCTCCCGAGCCGGAGCAGCCCTCGCAGCTCGTCCGGGTTCCGAGCCTCCGGCGCCGCGCGGAGCACCCAGGACTCGAGCTCGTCGTGGAGCGTGTCGCTCCGGGCCTCGAGCGCCCCGACCTCGGCGGCCAGCGCACGGTTGTTGAACAGGATCGAGGAGTAGGCCAGGCCGACAGCCGCCTCGGACAGGTCCTTCAGTTCCACCAGGATGTCGACCGCGCGGTCGAGCTCGGACAGCGGTGGGGCGTCGTCGTCCCCGGGGTCGGGTCGCCCCGGCGCGCCGGCGAGCTCGCGGAGCAGCGCGACGCCGTCCTCCGGGCCCCGCACGAGCAGGACGTCGCCCACCGAGAGCACGTCGTCGGGGCCGGGGTCGAACTGCCACTCGATCCCGCTGCGGATCGCCATCACCCACATGCCCGTCTCGGTCGGCAGCGAGAGCTCTCGCAGCGCTCGACCGACGACCGGGGCAGAGGCTCGGACCTTCACCCGTGCGGTCATCTCGTCGGCGTGCCGGAGATCTCGCCGAAGCGCGTCCGGGATCCCGAGGCGAGCCTCGACGACCCGCCCGATGTCCGAGGCGGCGTCCCCGATCTTCTCGACGGCGCCCGCGATCCACAGGACGCCGGCCATCGCCTCCGCGTCCTCGGGGCTGCGGGCGGCGAGCATCGCCACCTCGCGCAGCCGGCGGAGATGGCCGTTCATCCGCTCCTCGAGGCGCTCGACCTCTCGAGCGAGCTTGTCCTCGTTGAAGAACACCGCCGCGTACGCGAGGTCCACCATCAGCTCGGAGGCATCCTTCGCCTCGATGAGCAGGTCCTTCACGCTCTTCGGTTGGTCATCCATTCGGGAGCACCCCCAATGATGTCATGACGAACAGAACGACGGCCACGCCCGCGAGATCCATCAGGCTCGTGATGATCGGCACGCTCTGGTCGTCGGGGTCCAGGCCGAACCGGAAGGTCCCGATCGCGAGGTAGTAGCCCGCGACCAGCGTGATCGGGGTCACGATGAGCCCGGCGAGGAAGGTCCCGGCGACCAGGGTCGGGAACGAGGGCATCCCCACGAGATCCGTCGCCGCGCCGAGCACGTACGCCACGGCGCCGACCATCGCGAAGACGGCGATCGACAGCGCCGACACGATCGAGGCGTCGACGAGCGCGGGGTACTCGGGGAGTCCGCGAGCCGTGATGACGCCGATCTGGAGCTTGGAGGCGGTCCGCGACGTGAAGATGCCGCCGAGGGCGCCGGCCTGCGACACGAAGGGTGGTATCAGCGCCAGCAGCACCGGCACCGCGACCAGCTCTTCCTGTCGAGCCCGCAGCAAGCTTCCCGCCAAGATGTCCAGGATCGGCGTCAGCAGGATCACCGCGGTCATCTCGACGACGATCCTGCGGATCACCCGATCGGCCACCGTGTAGGAACGGATCGCCGCGTACACGGCCACCGCGATCGAGATCACGGCGGCCGGGACGGCGACCAGGTCCCAGCGCAGCAGGTACGTCGCGAGGAACAGGCTCGGGAGCGTCGTCATGTCGCCGAGCGCGGTCACCATCGGTGTCGACACCGAGTCCAGATCCCAGCCGCGCCGGTACGACAGGACCGACAGCGTCAGCGTGATCATCAGGATCAGCGCTGACCCGATCGCGCCGCCGACGATCGAGATCGTCGCCAGGCGCCACAGCGAGATCGACGGCTCGCCGAACGCCGCCGAGGCGAGCACCGACAGGACCGCGAGCCACAGGGCGGACGAGAACGTCGTGACGACCGCCACGTAGACGTTCCGCTGCAGGACCCCGCCGGGCCGGAGCGTCGGCTCGAGCAGACCGGCGACGTTCGCGGTGCCGAGCCGAGCGCCGATCGCCCCGAAGATCGTCCCCTTCATCCCGACCGCGGCCGGGATCAGGACGATCAGGCCCGGCAGCTCCTCGAGCGTTCCGGTGATGTGGGCGAGGGTGAGCCCGGCGACGAATCCCGCAAGCGTGCTGAGGGCGAGCGCGACCAGACCCTGTCGCAGGGTCCGTTGCTCCGCGCGCCAGTAGGCCCACAGACGCTGCGCACGACGTGGAAGCGCCATAACGGTTCGCTCATTCGATTCCCTCTTGTCCTGCTTGTCCTGGGGGTTCTCGTTCTTGGCTCGGTTCGGCCGCGGAGTAGGGGCTCCCGGGCGCCCGAGGCAGTATGCGCTCGACCTCCCTGCGGGACAACCCTTCGCGCGTTCGACCGAGCGGGTTTCAGTCCACCCAGTCGCGCGTTAGGTACAGCCAGAAGGCGAGGCCCGCGTAGGGTCCGTAGCGGCGGAACCGGCGTTCGATGCCGGCGTCGCTCACCTTCGCGCGTCCGGCCTTCTTCGCGTACGTGGGACGGGTCCACGAGTCCAGGATCAACCGGTGATACCTGCCCAGGGTCATCATGATGTGGGCGGCGGCGTAGGGTCCCACGCCGGGGAGCGCGAGCAGGCGCTCCTCGAGCTCCTGGTCCGACAGCTCCTCCGGCGTCGC
>DAIOFZ010000049.1:0-14627 GCA_036745475.1 Actinomycetota bacterium
CGCTCGGCGGTGCGATGGCGCGCGTGCCGGTCGAGGCGACCGCGTTCGCGCACCGTCGGAGCAGGATCATGGTGAACTGCGCCGCCGTCTACGAACGCCCCGACGAGATCGAGGTGCATGGCCCCTGGATCGAGAGCCTTGCCACCGCCCTCAAGCAGGACGACGACGGCGCGTACGTCAACTTCCTGGGTTTCGACGGCGAGGCGCGGATCCGCGACGCCTATCCCGGGCCGACGTGGGAACGGCTCACGACGATCAAGACGCGCTACGACCCGACGAACGTGTTCCGGCGCAACCAGAACATCCCGCCGGCCATCGAGGACGCGGCATGAGATTCATCGCGACGGTCCGCTCGGCCCGCCACGGGATCGACGACCTCACGATGTGAACGTCATGAACACGGCAACCTCGAGGGACGGGACGACGATCGCGTTCGAGACGCGGGGGGAGGGGCCACCGCTGATCGTGGTGGGCGGTGCGCTGAATACCCGACAGGCCGCCTCGACGCTGGCCGAACTCCTCGCCCCGAGCTTCACGGTCTACGCCTACGACCGTCGCGGCCGCGGCGACAGCGGCGACACGCCTCCGTACGCGGTCGATCGGGAGGTGGAGGACCTCCGGGCCCTCGTCGAGGGCGCTGGTGGGACCGCGTTCGCGTTCGGTCACTCGTCGGGCGCGGTGCTCGCGCTCGAGGCCGCGGCCTCGGCCTCGGCCCCGGGCATCACGAAGCTCGTGCTCTACGAGCCGCCCTTCATCGTCGATGACTCGCGGCCGCCGCTACCCGACGACTACGTGTCGCATCTGAAGGAGCTGGCGGCCACCGATCGCCGAGGCGAGGCGGTCGAGTACTTCATGACCACGGGCGTTGGCGTGCCGGCAGAGGCCATCCCGTCGATGAGGGAGTCGGCGTTCTGGCCGTCGCTGGAGGCGGTCGCGCACACGCTCTGGTACGACGGGGTGATCATGGGCGAGAACATGGTGGGCAAGCCTCTGTCTGTAGATCGGTGGTCCTCGGTCACGATCCCGACGCTGGTGATCGACGGCGGGGCAAGCCCGCCGTCGATGCGGAACGCGGTCCAGCAACTCGTCGACGTCCTCCCCAACGCTCGGCGCCTGACGATGGAGGGGCAGTCCCACGAGGTCGACCCGACGCTGCTCGCGCCGGTGCTGGCGGAGTTCTTCACTAGCTAGTCGCGTTGGAGGGAGGAGGATGGATCTCGACGAGGTCGCGCGGGCCATCCTCGACGGCAACCGATACATGGTGCTCGGGACCGCCGACGAGGGTGGACGACCGTGGGCCTCGCCCGTCTATTACGCGCCGTCTGCATATTCAGAGCTGTACTGGGTCTCCTCGCCGGAGGCGCAGCACTCGCGCAACCTCGCCGCCCGCCCGGACCTGAGCATCGTGGTCTTCGACTCGCAGGCACCGGTCGGCGAGGGGCAGGGCGTGTACATGTCGGCCGTCGCCGAGCAGCTGACGGGCGCCGACCTCGAGCGGGGCATAGAGATCTTCTCCCGCGTCTCGGTCTCGCACGGCGCCAAGGAGTGGAGGGTCGAGGATGTCCAGCTGCCCGCGGCGTTGCGCCTCTACCGGGCGCACGTCTCCGAGCACTGGGTGCTGGACCCGCAGCGCCGGCCCGACCAGCGGACCCGCGTCCGGCCGTAGCGTGATGGTTCGGACGCCCGAGCAGCTCTGGGAGCCGATCGCCAGGGACCAGCTCGCGAAACGCGGCGTGACCGGCGGCACCGGGTTCGGGACCAACGAGGGGCTGCGGGTCTCCGGGAAGATCTTCGCGATGCTCGTCCGAGGCGATCTCGTCGTGAAGCTCCCACGGGGTCGCGTCGACGAGCTCGTGGAAGCGGGCGCGGCCCGGCGCTTCGACGCGGGGAAGGGCCGTCCGATGAAGGAGTGGGCGTCGGTCCCGGCGAGCGCGTCCCGGCGATGGAAGGGGCTCGTCGAGGAGGCGAGGACCTTCGTCGGCTGATGTTCACGGCGGCGGCGCGAACCCCCCTGGCCCCGCGGCAGGATATGTTGTCCTCCCTCCTTCCGTCGTCGCGTACCCGGTGCGAGCCACCCTAGTCGAACAGCCCCGCGATCCCCTGGCCGCCGTCGATCAGCCACTGGATCGGCGCGTGCTCGACGACCTGACGCAAGGCCACGGCCAGGAGACCGTTGATCGACCCTCGCTGTTCGGCGTCGTCGATCGACTCGAGGAGGCCGGCCCGGACGGCGCGCTCGATCGTCTCGTCGTCCCACGGGATCGGCTCGACGCCGGAGCCCGGCGCGAGGGACAGCACCAGCTCCTCGCGACTCGTCTCGAGCTCGCAGGCCGCCCCGTCGAGCCCGTCGGACACGATGCGCTGCAACGTCGCGTCGATGCCCTCGCCGGGAAAGGCAGAGCGAGGCTCGCACGGGTCGCGGATCGCGAGCGCCCCGGCGTCCGCGGCGCCGTTCGCGAACTCGATCGCGATCAGGCCGGCGGCGCCGACGAACAGCGCGACCAACACCCCGACCGCGATCCGGCGGTTCACGCCACCCATCGCCTCCGGAAGACGAGGATGGGCACGAGCGCGAGCGCCGCGAGCAGCGAGCAGAAGAGGAACGACGGCCGGAAGCTCCTGGTGACGGCCCGTTCGATCGTTTGGACCAGATCGTCGTGCACCTGCTGCACGGCGTCGTCGGTCCCCGCGCCGGCCTCCGCGAACGCGGCCGCGAAGTCCGGGATCTTCCCTTTCGGCGCGCGCTCGAGTTCGTCGCGGATGTCGAGAGCAAGGGGGATCTTCGTCGTCCCGGGGATCTCGCCGTCGATGATCTCGGCCGTGGCGTTCAGCTTCGCGACGTCGGCGCCCGCCAGGAGGTCGCCGGCGAGCAACGGCGCCCCGATCGCGAGCGCGAGCACCAGCCCGAGATGCCGGACGCCGACGGTGAGCGTCGCCTTGGGCGCGATCCCGCCCTCACCGCCGAGCACCGCGTGCGTGAGCCCCGGCACGGCCAGCCCGAGCCCGAACCCGCATAGCGCGAACGATGCGAGCGTGTACCCGAGGTCGCTCGACGGCAGGAAGGCGAGCCCGACCAACCCGGCCGCGAGCAACACCGCGCCCGAGGCAATCGCGACCGCGGCCGGGAGCTGGGCCGCCAGCGGCCGCGCGAGCAGGGTCGCGGCCGGGATCGCGCTCACGACCGCGGCGCCCTGGATCGGCGTGAGGCCGAACACGTCGATCACGAGCAGGACGCCGAGGAACAGGGTCCCAACGAGGGCCCCGGAGAGCAACCCGAGCGCGACGTTCCCGGGCACGGTTCGCCACAGGGTCGGCCGCCACCCCTCCCGCAGGATCGCGGCGACGTGCGCGCCGAACGTCGCGAGCAGCGCCGCTCCGGCGACCGGGGCCTGGAAGACGAAGATCGCGCGCCAGTCGAACAGCTGAGTGAGCAGTCCGCCAAGCGCCGGCCCCACCGCCGCCCCGAACGTGCCTGCCAGCGTCCAGATCGCGACGCCGCGCGCGGTCGAGCCGGCGAGCGCGCCCAGGACCGGCAGGGAGCCCGCGAGCAGCAGCGCCCCGCCGAGACCCTGGACCGATCGCGCGGCGATCAGCACCCCGATCGAGTCCGCGAGCGCGCAGGCGATCGACGCGGCCAGGAACAGGACCGTCCCCGCCGCCAGGAGCAGGTCGGCCCGTGCCCGGTGTACGACGAGGACGAGCGCGAGCGCGCAGATCGCCAGCACGAGGTTGTAGGAGGTGATCACCCACGCCACGCCCTCGATCGTGGTGTCGAACCGCGCGTAGAGCTCGGGCAGCGCGAGTACGACGATCGACGAGTCGGCGAACGCGACCGCGACGGCCACCGCGACCGCCGCGACGAGCAGCGTCCGCCGGGTCAAGGCCGAGTGGTCACGGTGAGTTCGTCGCCGCCGGTGATCGTCACGCGTTGGGAGCCGAGCGCCTCGCCGTCGAGCGTCGCGCCGGGTCCGGACGGCACGACGCGGATCGAGATGAGGCCGCTCACCACCCGGACGTGGATCAGGCCGGGTTCGGGATAGGTCTGCGGCCGCAGCCCCCCGTAGTAGTGAGCGAGGATGTCCGAGGCCGAGAGCCCGCGGAGCGCCTTGCCGTACGCGCCCCACTGCACCATCCCGGCGCCGTGCCCCCAGCCGCGTCCCACGGCGACCGCGGCGTCCCCGTCCGAGGAGAGCGTCATCCACCTCGAGGGAAGCGTCACCGGGAGCGGTGAGGGCGGGTAGCGACCGGGCTTCAGGCACGGCCCCCAGACGTTGACGTCGTCTCGGAACGTGGTCAGATCCATCGAGCGCGACGCGCCTTCGCCCCGGACCGTGACCGTCGAGCCCTCCAGGCCGACGCTCGAGATCGTCCTGTGCGGCGGCCACTCTCCGGCTTCGTGCAGGAACGTCGCCAGGTCGTCGAACGGCACTCGAACGCGCCAATGCGACACGGGCGACGCGCCGTCGTCGCGTTCGACCACCGGGCGCAGGTAGGGCAGGGGCGCGCTGCCGAACACCTCGTCGTTGCCGTACGTTCGCCCGTTCGAGGTGGAGAAGTAGACGGTGTCGGCGGGGCGGTCCCCGTACAGGAGCACCTCGCCCGAGGTACGGCGGACGGCCGCGAACCACCGCCGGACGCTGGGCTCGAACGGCACGGGGATCCCCCGGTACACCTGGCAGGAAGTCGTCGCGCAGATCGGCGTCTTGAGCGGTTCGCCCTCGGCGCCCTCCCACCCCGTTGTCGCGAGCGCGTAGCTTCGAGCCGCGATCGCCTGCGCCTCGAGCGCCGCGCGCGGCCAGGACGGTGGGACCTCGGCGATGCCCTCGAGGTAGTCCTCGAACGGCAGCGTCAGCGTGAGCGCCAGCGTGCCGTCGTCCGAGCGGCTGACCGAGAGCGTCCCGGGGTATCGGGCCGCGAGCCGGGGCCGGTGGTACCGAACGCACCGAGATGCGACCCGGGGGTAGGTGCCGCGAACCAGGAGCGAGCCGTCGCCCGACCGGATGACCGCGGAGGTGGGCGCCTCGGTCGTGGGCGTCGCGGAGGCGGTGGGGCCCGACGGCGCCGTCGCCGGTTCGGATGTCGTTCGGTCCGCGCTCGGTGGCGGCGTCGAGGTGCAGGCCGCGCCGGCCACGAGCAGCGTGACCGCGACCACGCGGAACCGCGGACGTGGAGGTGCGGGCGCGGCCACCCGAGCACGCTAACAGTTCGCCCCGGCTTGCCGATCGTGGCACCCAGGAGCGAGGATCGGGGCATGCAGGACTCCGCCCGGTCGAGCGTCACCCCATGAGCGTCACCGAGATCCCGGAGCTCCGGATCGAACTCGGACCCGCCGCCGAGGCGATCCAGCGGGCGGGCCGCAGGGTCGCCGACCTGCTCGCGACGATCGACGTGCCTGATCGCGGCGTCCGCGGCCTGGAGTGGACCATCGGCGAGCTCGTCGCCCACGTCGCGGCTCGGTCCGGTCGATTCGCTGCGTACCTGTCGGGGGCGGCGGTCCCCGAGGGCGAGATCGCCGGCATCAGTGAGGAGAACCGCCGGGACGTCCTCGAGCGCCGCGAGCGCCCCCTCGCCGACCTGGTCGAGGAGCTGCGGTCCAACGTCTCGAGCTTCGTCGCCACGACCCACGGGAGGCTCGGCGGGGATCCGTTGCCCTGGTACTCGGGGGTCACGCTGGACGTCGCGACCGCCTCCGGGCTGCTGCTCGGCGAACTGATCGTACATGGCTACGACGCGGCGGGGACCCTCGGGCGCCCATGGCCGATCGCCGGCAACGACGCCCGAACGGTGGTCCGCGCCATGGCGACGCTCGCGCCCTGGTACGTCGACCCCGATTCGACGCGCGGCGACCGCACGACGTACCGGATCGTGGTCCGTGGGGGACCGGCGTTCCGGGTTCGGGTCGACGACGGCACGGCCTCCCTCGAACCCGCCGAGGGCGACGCGGACTGCACGATCCGCGCCGAGCCCTCGGCGCTGGTCCTCGTGTCGTACGGGCGCTTGACCCGATGGCAAGGGGTCGCGAGGGGCGGGTTCGTCGCAACGGGGCGCCGCCCCTGGCGGGCGCTTGGGTTCGCCCGGTCGTTCCTCCCCCCGTGAGCCGGCGGGCTCCACCCAGCGACCGGTCCCGGACAGCGGTTTAGACTCCACGGATGGACGAGCGCCGGATCGTCGTCACCAGGGACGGCCCGTACCGCGTCGAGGGCGGGGTCCCCTTGCTGCGCACGGCGATCGTGCAGACCGAGCGCGGCGAGCCGATCGCATGGGACGAGGGCCCCGCGTTCGAGACCCCGGGCGAGGTGTACGAGCTCTGCCGCTGCGGTCGGTCGTCCACCAAGCCCTTCTGCGACAAGACACACGAACGGATCCCGTTCGACGGCACCGAGACCGCCGACCGTGGCCCGATCGCGGAGCGCCGCGAGGCCTGGGAGGGCGAGGAGGACCACGTCCTGTACGACGACGTGTCGCTCTGCACGCATGCCGGGTTCTGCCGCAACGTCCGGACCGGCGTGTGGGAGATGGTCGAGGAGGCGGACGATCCGGAGGTGCGGGCCGAGTTCACCGCGATGGTCCAACGCTGCCCCTCGGGCCGGCTCGCCTTCGCGGTGCTGCCCGACCCGGAGCCGGTCGAGCCCACGTTCGAGCCGTCGGTGGGCGTCGAGCCCGACGCCTCCTACTGGATCCGCGGCGGGATCGCGGTCGTTTCGGAGGACGAGACGCCGTACGAGGTGCGCAACCGTCAGACCCTGTGCCGGTGCGGGCAATCGCGCAACAAGCCGTTCTGCGACGGTTCGCACAAGCAGTACGGGTTCGACGACCCTGCGCTGCCGGAGTGAGCGGGCCACGCCGCGTCTCCGACGCACCGCGTCACTAGTCCGCGAGTGGCGCCCAGCGATATCCGCCACCGTCGCGGGCGATCGTCCCGAACGGCTGGGCGAAGTGCGCAGGCGCGACCGTGCGTCCCTCGCGGACGATCCGTTCGAGCCAGGCGCTTCGGGTCGCGTTCGCTCCCACGGGATCCATGTCGCTCGCGCCGGCGAGTCCGGGCTGCAGGAGCTGGACCGGATGATTCACGAGATCCGCGCAGAGCAGCGCCCGGTCGCCGCCCGAGTCGATCGCGAGCACCTGGTGCCCGGGCGTGTGCCCGGGCGCGTGTTCGAGCCGGAGCTCGTCCGTCACGGCGAACGCGGCCTCTGAGAGCTGAAGGACGCCCGCGTGCTCGAGGGGTTCGAGGGCAGTGGTGAAGATCTCACGATCGTCTTCGTCGGTGGCGTTCGCCATCAGATCCCAGTCGGCTCGGTGGATCACGTACCGCGCGTTCGGGAAGGTCGGCGCTCCCGCGTCGGTGACGTTCCAGCCGATGTGGTCGTCGTGGACGTGGCTGATCAGGACGAGCTCGACGGACCGTGGATCGACACCCACGTCGGCGAGTTCGCTCGGGAGGCTGCCGGCGACCCCGCTCCAGCCGAACGCAGGGGCCGATGTTGGACCGACCCCCGTGTCCAACAGGAAGCTACGCCCATCGACGCGTACGGCGTACTGGTGGATGTGGAATCGCCATCGGCCATCTCCGGCGAAGACCTCTGGATGGCGCTCACGCGCTTCGCGCCAGCGATGCTCGTCCACGTTGGGGTACGAGCCCGACCCGGGTGAGCTTGAGGCCACGACGGCGTCGCAGAGGGCGACGACCTCGACCCGTCCGACCCGGATCGAGCCGTGCGCCACTAGGGCGTGGGGTCCTCGACCTGCGAACCGTCGATCATGGGCTCGACGTCGGGATCCAGCCCGGCCGAACGACGCGCCCTCCGGGCCCGGAGAAGATCGTAGGAGGCCTCGAGCTCTCCCTCGATCTCCTTGAGGCGAGTGCGCTCTCTGGTGGAGGCGTCGCCGCGCGACTCTCTGTCGAACAGCTCGTGCTCCTCGTGAGCGAGCTCCTCGATGTGCTCGATGAGGTCCTTGTCCCCCTCCATCGAGGGAAGCCTATGCCAGTTCGAGGGGGGTCGACTCGACCCGGCCGGCCGCGGTGACCTCCCGAGCGTGGGCACGGCCGGGGATGAACCGGTTCGCGACCACGGCCGCGACGAGCAGCACCAGGCCGGCCACCAAGAGCGAGATCCGGAAGCCGCTCATCCATGAGTCGCGGAAGGCCGCCACCACCGCACCCTGCTGCTCGAGCGGGACCCCGGATAGCTGTGAGGGATCCAGCGTGCCGTGTCCGGCCGTCGCCTCGATCGCGGACTGCGTCGTCGGCGCGAGGCCGAGCCCGCTCAGTGCGGGAGCGAACACGGCGTTGAGCCTCGTGGTGAGGATCGTGCCCAGCAGCGCGATGCCGAACACGCCGCCAACCTCCCTGGCTGTGTTCGTCGTGGCGGAGCCCAGCCCCGCGCGTTCGGGGCCGACCGCGTTCATGACCGCGGCCGTCATCGGCGCCATCGTGGCGCCGATCCCGATGCCCATCATCACGAGGACCGGCGCCAGCAGCAGGTACGGCGTGTCGATCGAGATGCGCGACAGGAGCAGGAGGCCGGTGCCCGCCAGGATCAAGCCGAACGTCATGGGGATCCTCGAGCCGTGCTTGGAGGCGTAGCGACCGGCGTTGGGCGCGACGATGATGATCATGACCGTCAATGGCAGGAACCGGACGCCGGCCTCGAACGCGGTGTACCCGCGGATCAGCTGCATGTACAGCGACATGAAGAAGAACGTCGCGAACATGCCGAAGGAGAGGCTGAACGCGACCGTGGCGCCCGCGGAGAACGCGGGGATGCGGAAGAACCGCAGGGGCAGCATGGCCTTGGGACTCTGCCGCTCGAACATCAGGAACGCGACCGCCAGGACAGCAGAGGCGACCAGCATGCTCACGATCAGCGGGTCGCTCCAGCCCTTCTCGTTGGCCTCGATCAAGGCGTAGGTCGCGCAGAACAGCGCGCCCGAACCCAAGAGCAGCCCGGGGATGTCCAGCTCGCGCGTGACCTCGGAGACCGATTCGCGGACGTTGCGCGAGGCCGCGAAGATGGCCACGATCCCGATCGGGACGTTCAGGAAGAACACCGACTCCCAGCCGAGGTGCTCGATCATCAGGCCGCCGACCGTGGGGCCCAGGGCGAGCGCGAGGCCCGACACGCCTGCCCACAGGCCGATCGCCTTGGCCCGCTCGTGTGGCGGGAAGGTGACCGTGATGATCGACAGGGTGCCCGGCATGAGCAGGGCCGCCCCCACACCCTGGAACGCGCGCGCCGCGATCAGCTGCGTTGTGCTCTGGGACAAGCCGCAGAGCGCCGAGGCGAGCGTGAAGATCGCGAGGCCGGCGAGGAAGACCTTCTTGCGTCCGTAGCGGTCGCCCGCGATGCCGCCCGTCAGCAGCAGCGAGGCGAACACCAGGACGTACCCGTCGACGATCCACTGGAGCTCGCTGACGCCGGCGCCAAGCTCGCGGCTGATCGTGGGGAGCGCCACGTTGACGACCGTGTTGTCGAGCATCGCCATCGCGAGCGCGAAACACATCGTGAACAGGACGATGACCTTCTCGCGAGCGTTCTCGCCCTCGAAACCGAACATGCCTTCGGACCTCCGGAGATCGACGACGTCCCGGTCACTGTACCGGCCTCAACGGACAACCTGAGGGTGCGGCCCGATTGTTCCCCGCCCGGCGTTACGCTGCCGAGGCGGCGTCGTGGGCGCCCTTGGCCAGGGCCTTGCCCGCCTCGAAGGAGCCCCCCGACGTGTCGAACAACGCCCAGAAGACCGCCTGGTCCTGCCACATGCAGATCGTGCCGGACACGTCGCCCACCAGCGGGGCGCACACGTAGGTGACTCCGTCGATGGTTACGACGGTTTTCCTCGAGCCCTCGAGCGATCCGGCCGTCCCGATCCCCGAGTCGAACCCCCTGGCGAACTCGTCGAAGGCCGCGTCGGTGGTCGGCGTCGAGGCATCGCGTATCCAGAAGAGGGCTGCGGTCGGCAGGCCTGCCCCGTACATCGCGATGTCGCCCTCCACCCCCATCGTGTCCAGCTGCCGGTGGAACGTGTCCGCGACGAACCCGGTCTGCGCGTTCTCGATCCTGACCAGGCCGCCGACCTGCTCGGGGAACGTGACGGACCCGTCGCGTCCTACCCACGACGTCACGATGCCGATCGAGACGAGCGTGAGCAGGGCGACGCCGACGATGCGGCCGACCCCGCCGCGGCGCCGCGCCGAATCGTCGAGAGGGCCAGGGGTCGGCGTCCACCCGGGAGGTGCCGCAGGTATCCCCGGTGTCCAGGAGCCCGGGCCGGGCGGCGAGCCCGCGAGCCCCGGCGGCGTCTGGTGGGCGCCGAAGGGCTGGTGGCACTGCCAGCAGAACGCGGCGGTCAGCCCGCTGGAGGCGCCGCAGTTCGGGCAGGTTCGGTCGCCCGGCTGCGGTGCCGGCGAACCGCTCGGCGTCGTGGGTGCCTGCATGCGCGGATGTCCTTCCGCAGCAGGTACCGGCAGACGCAACGGTCGGCTGAACCGTTGGACTATCGGGAGGGCGAGGGCGGGCTACGTGCGGCGGTAGGCGCGGATGCCCATCGCGTAGAAGAAGGCCAGGAAGCCCGCCATCCATGCGGCCGACTGCCAGAGCAGGGTCCACAGCGACGGGACGTCCGAGAACAGCTGGCTGTTGCTCTCGGTGATGAGGTCGCCGAGCGTGAGCACCCGGACCAGGTTCACCCAGATCGTCACCGGATTGTTCTGCGCGATCGGTTGCAGCCATGAGGGGAACGTCTCGGGCGGGACGAAGGCGGAGCTCACGAAGACGAACGGGAACACGATCGTGAACAGCGCCGCCTGGACCGCCTCGATCGTCTTCAGCGTGAGCCCGGCGAAGGCGGACACCCAGGTGAACACGTATCCCACACCGACGATCACGCCGAACGCGAGCAGCGCCTCCCACACGCTCGTGTGGATCCGATAACCGACCAGATACGCGACGATCAGCATCAGCACCGTCTGGATACCCACCGAGACCGTGTCGGCCGCGGTGCGACCGGCCAGGACCGCCGAGCGAGCCATCGGAAGCGACCGGAACCGATCGATGATGCCCTTCTGAAGATCGTCGGCGAGTCCGACGCCCGTTTGCGTCGCGGCGAAGATGCCCGTCTGCACGAAGATCCCGGCCATCAGGAAGTCGACGTACGACAGGTTGGGCGGGAAGAAGCGCTCGAACGCGCCGCCGAACACGAAGACGAACAGCAGCACGAACATCACCGGCTGGATCGTCGAGAACACCAGCAGGTCCGGCTTGCGGATGTACGTGATCAGGTTCCGGCGGGTGATGACCCACCAGTCCGAGACCGTGTTCGCGAGGCGGCCGGGCGAGCGCTGCGTCTCGGTGATCGCGCTCATACCTTCTCCCGCTTCCGATCGCGGCGCTTGGACCTGCCGCCGTCCTCGGGCGGCTGCTCCAGGTCCGCCTCCTCGGCCGCGTGCCCGGTCAGGGCCAGGAACACGTCGTCGAGCGTGGGTCGGCGCAGGCCCACGTCGGCGAGCTGGATCCCGCGGTCGTCGAGCCTTCGTACGGCCTCGGTCAGGATCGCCGTCCCATCGGTGCCGACCGGCACGTTGATCTCGCCGGTGTTGTTGTCCACGTTGCCCCCGCCGGGTCCGAGCCCCAGCACGGCGCCCGCCGCGTCCGGCGCGCGGCTGCGATCGGCCACGCGCAGGGCCAGCACCTCGCCGCCGACGCGGGCCTTCAGCTCGTCCGAGGTTCCCTCGGCGATCACGCGGCCAACGTCGATCACGACGATCCTGTCGGCGAGCCGGTCCGCCTCATCCAGGTACTGGGTCGTGAGCAGCAGCGTGGTGCCCTCCTTGACGAGCCCGCGGATGACGTCCCACATCTCCAGCCGCCCCCGCGGATCCAGGCCGGTCGTCGGCTCGTCCAGGAACAGAACCTTCGGCTTGCCCACCAGGCTCGCGCCGAGGTCGAGCCGCCGCCGCATGCCGCCGGAGTAGGTCTTGGCCACCCGATGGGCGGCGTCGGACAGCTCGAACCGCTCGAGGATCTCCTCGCCGCGCCGCTTCGCCTCTGCCGCGGGCACGTGGTACAGGCGCCCGACCATCTCTAGGTTCTCCAGGCCGGTCAGGTTCTCGTCCACCGCGGCGTTCTGGCCGGCGAGCCCGATCACGTGCCTCAGCTCTTCCGCCTGCTTGACCACGTCGTAGCCGGCGACGGTGGCGTGTCCCTCATCCGGGCTGAGGAGCGTGGTGAGGATCCGGACGGCTGTGGTCTTGCCCGCCCCGTTGGGGCCGAGCAGCCCCAGCACCGTGCTGGGCGGGACCTGGAGGTCCACCCCCTTCAGCGCCTCCACCTTGCCGAACCGCTTGGTGAGGCTCTCGACGACGATCGCCGCGTCGGTCATGGAGCGCGCCATCCTATCCGCGACGTCAACCCCGCCACCCTTGCACCCCTCGCGCTCGGTCGGATCCGAACCCGTGCGTCACGCCGTCCTCCGCCTGGCTCATGTCGTAGCCCCACACCACGTGGACCACGTTCCGGCCCCGAACTCATCGAAACGCCGAAACACTTCCTGGGTCGAGCCGGGGGCCCGGATCGACATCCGCGGGGGGACGCGGCTCAGCCGCGCCCGATCGCGGACATGATCCGCTGATGGCCCGCCTCGAGCCGCCCGATCGCGGTCGGGTCGAGCCGTAGGCTGCCGTACCGCACGTCCTCGTAGGCGCGCGTGAGCTCGGCGAACGCGTCCGCGCACGAGGGCACCGCGCCGGCCACCACGGGGGCGAACTCGGCGGGCGTCTGCCAGGGTTCGCGAACGATCTCGCGGCGCCGGAGCGCCGACAGGGCCTCGGCGTACCAGCGCCGAACCGTGTCCGCGGGCGGCTCGCGCCGGAACCGGGGCCGGGGGGACAGTGCCTCGACCGCAGGCAGTGCCGCCTCTGTCTGGGTCCCTGGGATGCGGGGCTCGGGCTCGGCGCCCGCCGGCGGCCGGAAGTGCCGGATCGCCCGGAACACGGCGTAGCCGATGGCCGCGAACGCCAGGAACCCGAGCATCCGCTGCCAGATCTCGGGGGGACCGGCGTGACGCTGGTCGATCACGCGACCCGCCGCGCCCTCCCGCAGGCTCTCGAAGAATTCTCGCACGCGGTCGGGGTCGATGCCGAGCAGATCCACCAGGAAGAAGATCGGCCGCGCGGCCTGCGAGAGCAGCCATGCGAAGAGCGAGGCGACGGCGTTGGCCGCGGGGGTGAGCCAGACGCCGATGCGGTCGAACACTCCGCCCTCGACGCTCAGGATCACCGCGGTGGCCATCGCGCCCACCAACGCGCCCGTCGCGATGAGCGCTCGACGGATCCATGCGGCGCGGATGCGTGGGTCGAGCTCGCCGGCGCCGCCCGAGGTCCACACCGTGCTCGCGCGGCTTGCGAGCGCGGCCACGAAGAACAGCGGCACGAACAGCAGCAGGGGGCCTCGCCACTCGTCGGTAGAGCCGGCGGCGACCATCACCTCGAGCCCGAGGGCGAGCGCGAACCACCCGACCTCCGCGTGGATCGGCACACGCCAGTCCCGCAGAGCGAGGGTGACGAGCCGAAGCGAAACCAACAGGCAGATCAGGACCGCGAACACGGTGCGGTTGAGGTCGCCGTGCCCGAGCCAGATCCCCGCCAGCACGGCGAGCATCGCCGCCCCGAACGCGACGTTACGCCAGGCCCGGAACCGGCACGCGAGCATCGCACCGCTCACGTAGGCCACCACGAACGGCACCGCCAGGGCGATGACGCCGATCTCCAGCCCGCGGGTTTCGGTCAGGACGAGCCACACCGGCAGGACGAGGACGCCGGCCTCGGCGAGCGCGGCCAGCCCGCACGCGCGGAGCTCACGCGCCTCGGGTCGCGTGGTTCCGATCCAGGCTGACCCCATCACGAGACCACCCCGGAGCGCGTCACGACGCCGCCTCCCTGGATTCCTGGAGCGGTGAGAGGTGGATCACGTCGCACCCCCGCCGGCGAAGCACCTCCATCTCGTGGGACAGCGCTGGGCCCGGCCGCGGCGAGACCACGATGACGGTGGTCCGGCGGACCAGCCGCCGGCCGACCTCGCGCAGCACCGGCCCGAGGTCGCTGGTCGGTTGGTTCGGCATGCGGGCGAGGGCCGCGAACAGGGCCGCCTCGTTGCCGGCCGAGTCCGAGGTCCGCACACGCAGCGGCCCGCGGCCGCGGCGCAGGTGCGTGTTCGCGACCAGGCCCGTGCGCCAGCCCGCGTGGATCGCCTGCCGGGCGAGGTACGAGGTCCAGCCGATCGACTCTTCCGCGGTGTCGGGATCGACGGCGTGCCAGAACGGTTCACCGTTCGCGACGTCGAGCGCGAACAGGACCTCGGCCGAGCGCGTCGGCTCGTACCGCTTCGTCTGCAGTTTGCCCGCGTGGGCGGACAGGCGCCAGTGCACGTGGTGCATCGGGTCGCCCGGCTCGTAGTCGCGCACGCCCGCGAAGTGCTCCCGGTCCTCGAACAGCTGCGCGGCCGGCGCCGGCGAACCGAACGGCAGCCGCCGGGCGATCCGGAGCGGGATCCCGACGCGGGGCTCGGGCATCACGAGCAGCGGCCGGTCCGTCGTCGCCTCGTGTTTGACCGGGGCGAGGTCGAACGGATCGG
>DAIOFZ010000050.1:0-14460 GCA_036745475.1 Actinomycetota bacterium
CGAGACGGTCGCATCCGCCGGGATCTGGCCGAGCGAGCGGATCCGGTCGACGTCGTCGTCGATGCAGGTCAGCACCGCGATGTTGCGGGCGGGCGGATCTCGAGATCACCCTTGTCGAACGACTCCGTGAACCTCTGGTTCGCCTCCAACACCGATGTCAGCTGTCCCTTGTGGTCATCCCTTCTCGACCGGTGCGCCAACGAGGGAGCCGTACTCGGTCCACGAGCCGTCGTAGTTCTTGACGTTCGGGTAGCCGAGCAACTCCTGCAGGGCGAACCACGTGTGGCTCGAGCGCTCGCCGATCCGACAGTACGCGATGATCTCCCGGTCGCCGGTGATGCCCTCGCCCTCGTACAGCGCCTTCAGCTCGTCCGCGTTCTTGAACGTCCCGTCCTCGTTCGCGGCTTTGGCCCACGGGATATTGGCCGCACCGGCGATGTGCCCGGGTACCTGGGCCTGCTCCTGAGGAAGGTGGTCGGGAGCCAGCTTCTCGCCCCGGAATTCTTCGGGCGCGCGCACGTCCACGAACCCTGTCGCACCACCCACCTTGCCGAGCACCTCATCCCGGAGCGCCCGGATCTCACCGCGATCGGAGCCCGAGATCGAGAGGCCGGAGGGGGCCGGCGAGACAGGTTCCTGCGTGAGCTGGCGGCTCTCGAGCTCCCACTTCTTGCGACCGCCGTTCAGGAGCTTCACGTTGTCGAATCCGCGGAGCTTCAGCACCCAGTACGCGTACGCCGCGAACCAGTTGTTGTTCCCTCCGTACAGGATCACGGTGGTATCGGGGCCGACCCCCGCCGCCGAGAGAAGCTCGGAGAGCTCGGCCTGGCCGACGTAGTCGCGCCCCACCGCCGCGTGCAGGTCGGTCGTCCAGTTCCACGCGACCGCGTCGTCGATGTGGCCCTTCTCGTAGGCCTCGGTGTCCTCGTCCACCTCGATCACCCGGATGTCCGGGTCCTTCACGTGCTCATCGAGCCAGTCGGTCTCGACGAGCGCGTCGGGTTTGGCGTATCCCGCCATGCCCTCCTCCTCCTTCCGAATCGGAACTCCCGCGCAACGCGAAAAGGGGCCGCCGCGCGGCCCCTCGGTCGTTCCTGGGAGTTCGGCTAGCGCGGCACCTCTGGGGCGCCGGTGAGGCGCCCGGGCTCGATACAGCCGCAGAGTCGCGCGGGGATCATCGCCGCCACCAGGCCTGCACATCTCGTCCGGACCACGAATCCGACCCTCCGACTCGGGAATTGCAGGTGCAAGTCAAACAGCCGGTCGTGGCGAGTGTCAATGGGGGTCACGGGGTGTCGCGAGCTCGCGCCGCACGCTCCCGCTAGAAATACCCGAGGGCGGCCTTGGCCTCCTCGGACATCATCTCCGGCGTCCACGGCGGGCGCAGGACCATCTCCGCCTCGACCGAGGTGACGCCGGGCACGTTCTCCAGGAACGACTGGATCTGGTGCTCGATCAGCGGTCCGATCGGGCAGCCCATGGTGGTCAGGGTGTACTCGATGGAGATCGCGCCCTCCTGGCTGATCTCCACGTCGTAGACGAGCCCGAGGTCGACGATGTTGATGCCCAGCTCGGGGTCCACGACCTGCTTGAGCGCCTCACGGATCGCCTCCTCGGTGGCGGGACCGCCGTTGGACCCACCAGGGGCAGGGGCGGCCGGCTCGGCCGCGATCACCCGGGTGCCCTCGTCCGTGATGGGTTCGGGTTCGTGCGTGGTCGACTCGTCCATGAGAGATCGTTCCTTCGGAGAAGGTCTGCCTCTATCCTAAGGGACGATTCGAAGGAGGACCCGCTGACCGCCGAGAGCCAACCGAAGCCACGGGAGGAGGGCCCCATCCGCATCCTCATCGTCGACGACCATCCGGTTACCAGAGAGGGGCTCCACGCGGCCCTCGACCTGGCGAACGACGTGATCGTCGTCGGCGAGTCCGACAGCGGGGAGGACGCCGTCGTAAAGGTCGGCGAGCTCACCCCGGACATCGTCTTCATGGACGTGCGGATGCCGGGCATGAACGGCATCGAGGCGACGAAGGCGATCCGACAGGCATCGCCGAGCACCAGGGTGATCCTGTTCACGGTCGACGAGTCACGAGCCTCGATCTCCGAGGCGATCCAGGCCGGGGTGTCGGGGTATCTGTTGAAGGATGCCTCCGCGGAGGAGCTGGTGAACGCGGCCCGCCTCGCCCTGGAGGGCAAGGCCGTGATCCACCCACAGCTCACCCGGGCGTTCATCGAAGAGGTGCAGATCGCCGAGAAGCGGGTCGAGGCGCCTCCGCTCTCCCGGCGGGAGAAGGAGATCCTCCAGAAGGTGGCGTACGGGGCCACGACGAAGGAGGTCGCGCACGATCTCGGGATCTCGCCGCACACGGTGAAGACGCATCTCGAGCGGATCTTCGAGAAGCTCGGCGCGAACGACCGAGCCCAGGCCGTGGCGATCGCGATCCGCAGCGGTCTGGTCGAGTAGCTCCCCTTCCCTCCGGCGGCACCCGCGTCGTATCACTCGCGGAACCGGCACCGCACAACGGGGTTTCGTTGCGA
The DNA here is from genome assembly GCA_036745475.1 of Actinomycetota bacterium. Classification (GTDB taxonomy): domain Bacteria; phylum Actinomycetota; class UBA4738; order UBA4738; family HRBIN12; genus DASSJM01. The sequence goes on from DAIOFZ010000050.1 coordinate 2,539, forward strand.
TCCGTCCGAGCGCGGTGGTACAACACACGTGCCCGGGCACGGGAGCCCGGGTGTGACGGGGTGCAGCGAAGACCGGTTGGAATCCGGCACTGTCCCGCAACCGTGAAGCCCCTTCGGGGGACGAGTCGGGTCGCCTCCCCCGTCGCGCAAACGACGGTCCTCGAAGGAAGGGCGGTTTGTGGGCGACGAGAACGAGGCCCATCGCAGCTCCTTCGGATCGGAAGGAGGGCTGATGGGCAAGCGTCTTAACTTCATCGTTGCGCTCCTGCTCGGGCTGTCGGTCGCGGCGTGTGGTTCCTTCGTTGGGTCGGACGACGTGCCGGGCGGCAACGTCACGTCACCGTCTTCAGAGCCATCGTCGTTCCCGGTCACGGTCGAGGGGACGAGCGGGCTCGTCACGATCGACGAACGGCCGGAACGGATCGTGTCGCTCTCGCCGACCGCGACCGAGGACCTGTTCGCGATCGGTGCAGGCGAGCAGGTGATCGCCGTTGACGACCAATCCAACTTCCCGCCGGAGGCGCCTGCGACCGAGCTGTCCGGGTTCGAACCCAACGTGGAGGCGATCGCGGGATTCGAACCCGACCTTGTCGTGTTCGCCACCGATCCCGGGGATCTCGGGTCATCGCTCGAGGGTCTCGGGATCACGGCCCTGCAGCTCGACGCCGCTCCTACGCTCGAGGTCGCGTACGAGCAGATCGAGCAGCTCGGCCTCGCGACCGGCCACGCGGACGAGGCGCGGGCGCTGGTCGACGACATGCGTTCGGAGATCGACAAGCTCGTGAACGCTGCCGATCCGGCGTCCGGGACGAGCTTCTACTACGAGCTCGACGACACGTTCTACTCGGTCACGTCGAAGACGTTCATCGGGCAGCTGTTCGAGCTGCTCGGGCTCCAGAACATCGCCGACGAGGCCGGCAAGGGGAGCGGCGGGTACCCCCAGCTGTCGGCCGAGTACATCCTGGCGTCCAACCCCGACCTGATCTTCCTGGCCGACACGAAGTGCTGCGGCCAGTCGCTCGAAACCGTCTCGCGGCGGCCCGGCTGGGACGAGCTCGCGGCCGTGACCCGAGGCGACGTCGTGCCGCTCGACGACGACGTCGCATCGCGTTGGGGGCCGAGGGTCGTCGACCTCTTGCGGCAGATCTCGGCGGCGGCGGACTCGGCCGAGGCGAACGTGGCGTGAGCGGCCCCGAGGCGGCCGGTCCGCGAGTGAGTGCCGGGGCGCGAGCGACGGTCGTCGGCGTTGCCGTCCTGGTCGTGGCCGTCCTGGTCGGGTTGCTGGTGGGGCCGGTTCGGATCGGCGCGGCGAACGTCCTGCGCTGGCTTCTCTCGTTCGGCGACGCGCCGCCGGGCATGTCCGAACAGCAGGCGTTGATCCTGGCCGACCTCAGGCTGCCGAGGGTGATCGTCGCCGGCCTCGTCGGCGTGTCGCTCGCGGCCTCGGGCGCCGCGTACCAGGCGGTGTTCCGCAACCCGCTCGCCGACCCGTACCTGTTGGGGGCGGCCGCCGGTGCCGGGCTCGGTGCGACGATCGCCGTCGCGTACGGGCCGTCGGGCGCGCTCGAGCTCACGGTCCCCGCCGCGGCGTTCGTCGGGGCGCTCCTCGGCGTCGGCCTGGCTTACGGGCTGGGGCGCTCGACCCTCGGCGCGCGCTCGAGCACGAGCCTCGTCCTTGCCGGCGTCGCCGTCGCCTCGTTCCTGACCGCGGTGCAGACGTTTCTGCAGCAGCAGCGTTCGGAGACGCTCCGCCAGGTCTACACGTGGATCCTCGGGCGGCTCGGGACCACCGGGTGGGACGACGTGCGTCTGGCGCTCCCCTCGGTCGTCCTTGCGCTCGCGACGATGTGGGCGGTGCGCCGCCTGCTCGACGTGATCGAGGTGGGCGACGTCGAGGCACAGAGCCTCGGCCTGCACGTGGCCCGGCTGCGACTGGTCGTGGTGGTCGCCGCCTCGCTCGCGACCGCGGCCGCGGTCGCCGTCGCCGGGTTGATCGGGTTCGTCGGGCTGATCGTCCCGCACACGGTCCGGCTGATGGTCGGCGGCAGCTACCGATCCGTGCTGCCGCTCTCGGCGCTGTTCGGCGCGTCGTTCCTCATCCTCGTGGACACCCTCGCTCGGACCGTGGTGGCACCGGCCGAGATCCCGATCGGCGTCATCACGGCGTTCATCGGGGCACCGTTCTTCATCGCGGTGCTCCGACGGAACCGGAGGGCGGCGTGAAGCTCGACGAACGGCCGGGCGTGGTCACCGCGCTCGAGGTGCGCGACCTCTCGGTCGAGCTCGGCAGGCGTCGGATTCTCTCCGGTGTCCGCATGGACGTCCCCGCCGGGGGGTGGGTGTGCGTGATCGGACCCAACGGGGCGGGCAAGACCACGCTCGTGCATGCGGTCGCCGGACTGCTCCCACGTTCCGGCTCGGTGCGGCTGTGGGGGCGTCCGATCGAGGAGCTCGGCAGGAGGGAGCGCGCCCGCACGATGGCGCTGGTGCCGCAACTGCCCGCGATCCCCGAGAGCTTCACGGTGGAGCAGTACGCGCTGCTCGGGCGAACGCCGCACCTCGGGCTGCTGGCGTCGGAGGGACCTCGGGACCTCGAGGCGGTGGCCTCGGCGCTCGAGCGGCTGGATCTCGGCTGGGCCGCGACGAGGAGGCTCGACACGCTCTCGGGCGGCGAGCTTCGGCGGGCGGTCATCGCGCGTGCGATCGCACAGGAGGCGTCGCTGCTCCTGCTCGACGAGCCGACCACCGGGTTGGACATCGCGCAGCAGCTGCGCGTGCTCGAGCTCGTCGAGGAGCTCCGCACGGCCGACGGGCTGACCGTGATCTCGACCATGCACGACCTCACCCTCGCCGGCAGGTTCGCACACCGGTTCGCGCTGCTGTCCGCCGGACGCGTGGTGGCGGAGGGCGCACGAGCCGAGGTCCTACGCTCCCACGTGATCGCCGAGCACTACGGCGCACGGGTCAGAGTGATCGACGACGGAACGCTCGGGTGGGCCGTCGTGCCACTCTCGGGGCCCGAGCGATGATCGACGAGGAGCCCGTGGAAGCGTCGACGCACGAGCCACCGACCGAGCGGCCAGCGCGCGCGACCCAACATGCCCCGTCCCGGGTGATCGTGCACACCGGCGACGGCAAGGGCAAGTCCTCCGCCGCGATGGGGGTGATGCTCCGCGCGGTGTCGGCCGGCTGGAAGGTGGCGGTGATCCAGTTCGTGAAGTCGGGCAAGTGGCGGACGGGCGAGGAGGCCGCCGGTCGGGCCCTCGGCGTCGAATGGTGGTCGGCCGGCGACGGCTTCACGTGGGACTCCACGGACATGGACCGGACGGAGGCCATCGCGCGCGAGGCGTGGCTCGCCGCGGCCGAGCTCATCCGGGCGGGCAAGCACCGGCTGGTCATCCTGGACGAGATCACCTACCCGATGAACTGGGGTTGGATCGATACGTCCGAGGTCGTCCAGACCGTCCGATCTCGCCCCCATGACGTCAGCATCGTCGTTACCGGGCGGAAGGCGCCCGCCCAGTTGCGCGAGATCGCCGACACCGTCACGGAGATGGTGAGCGAGAAGCACGCGTTCGATCAGGGTCTCTCCGCAATGCGCGGGATCGAGTTCTGATGCCGTACACGTTCCTGATCGGGGGCGCGCGCAGCGGGAAGTCGTCGCTCGCCGTCCGCCTGGCCTCGGCCGTCGACGGGCCGGTAGTGGTCGTCGCCACCGCCGAGGCTCGCGACGACGACATGGCCGAACGCATCCGCGCACACCGCGCATCTCGCCCGGATGGCTGGGAGACCGTGGAAGCACCGATCGAGCTGCTCGACGCGGTCGACGGCACCGGCGAGGACGCATGCGTGGTCCTCGACTGTCTCACGCTCTGGGTGTCCAACGCGATCGAGGCCGGCGCCTGCGAGGAACGGATCGATGCCGAGGCTCGGGCGGTGATCTCGATCCTGGCCGGGCGCCGCGCCTCGTCCGTGGTCGTGAGCAACGAGGTGGGGCTCGGCATCGTTCCGGCGAACGCCCTGGCTCGGACGTACCGAGACGTGCTGGGGCGTGTGAACGCGTCGTTCGCCGCCGAGGCGTTGCGATCGCTCTTCGTGGTCGCCGGCCGCGGCCTGCCGCTCGAGGACGTATGGGCGACGTGAATCGCGGCGACCTCCTCCAGCGGACGATCGCATCCATCTCCCCGATCGATCACGACGTCGCGGCGGCGACGGCACGCCTACTCGACGCGAAGACCAAGCCACCGGGCAGTCTGGGACGACTGGAGGAGCTCGCCTGCCGGCTGGCGGCGATCATCGGGTCCGTCCCCGAGGGACCCCTTCGCCCCGCGATTGTCGTCGCGGCGGCGGACCACGGGGTCGCGGCTCAAGGCGTGAGCGCGTACCCAAAGGAGGTCACCGCGCAGATGCTCGCGAGCTTCGCGGGCGGCGGCGCCGCGATCTGCGTGCTCGCCCGCGAGGCGCGGGCCGGGCTCGTCATCGTGGATGCCGGCGTGGCCGGCGGCGTCGCGGTCGATGGTGTTCGCGCAGAGGTCGTGGACGGCGTCCGTTGCACCGACGACCTCACGACGGGGCCCGCGATGCCGCGCTCGACCGCGATCGGCATGATCGAGCGCGGGATCGCTCTGGCCGACGAGCTCGCGACCGAGGGCGTCCACATCCTCGGCCTGGGCGAGATGGGGATCGCGAACACGACGTCGGCGAGTGCCCTGACCTCGGCGCTGCTCCCGGCCGACCCATCGGTCGTGTGCGGCCCCGGAACCGGGATCGGCGATGAGGGCCTCGCGAGAAAGGTCGACGCCGTTCGCCGTGGGCTCGCGGCGAACGGGCTCCCGCGCCGGGACGCCGATCCGGCCGACGTGCTTTCGGCGGTGGGCGGCCTCGAGATCGCGTTCCTGGTCGGGGTGACCCTGGGCGCCGCGGCGCGCCGGATCCCCGTCCTGCTCGATGGGTTCGTCTCGAGCGCGGCCGGGCTGGTCGCGATCGGGTTCCGGGAGACGGCCGTCGCCTCGCTCATCGCGGCCACGCGCTCGCCCGAACCCGGTCACGCGCTGGTGCTCGACAACCTTGGGCTCGAACCTCTGCTCGACCTTGGACTGCGCCTGGGCGAGGGCACCGGCGCGGCGCTCGCGCTCCCGCTCGTGCGCTCGGCGATCGCGATCCTGACCGACATGGATACGTTCGACGCCGCCGGCGTCAGTGGACCCGCGCCCGCGATCGAACCAATGTCGGCCGCCGCCGATGCGTGAGCGGATCAGACCCGTCCTCGCGGCGCTCTCCTTCCTCAGCGCGGTCCCCGTCGGTCGGGCCGTCGAGCTTGGCCCACACGACCTTCGACGCAGCGCGGCGCTGTTGCCGGCGGTCGGTGCGGTGGTCGGGGCCCTCGTCGCGCTCGTGGCCTGGGGTTCGGCCCAGGTGCTGCCGGCATCCGTCGCCGCGGTGCTCGGCATCGCGGCCGGCGTGGCGGTGACCGCCGCGCTCCATCTCGACGGACTCGCGGACGTCGGGGACGGGATCGGGGCCTCGCTGGCCGGACGCGATCCGGCGCATGCGATGCGCGACCCGCGTTTGGGGACGTTCGGCTTCGCCGCGGTCGTGCTCGACCTCCTGCTGAGGACGTCGACGCTGTCCGCGCTCGTGGTCACCGGGTTCCCATGGCCGGTGATCGCCGCGGGCGCGCTCTCGCGCGTCGCGCCGGTGGCCATGGCATCGCGGCTTCGCTACGCGGGCGGCGGATCGGGAACGTGGACCGTGGGGATCGGTTCCCGAACGGTCGCCATCGCGTCGCTGATCGCCCTCGCCATCGCGATCCCCAGTGCCGGCATCGCCACGATCGGCATGATCGTCGCCGTCGCGGTCGCGTCGAGCCTCATCGGCTGGTGGTCGAACCGCCATCTGGGCGGCGCGACCGGCGACGTGTTCGGGGGGGCGATCGAGCTCGGCGAGACGCTCGCGCTCGTGGCCGCCCTCGCCGCTCGCTGAGCGCGCGCGAGCGCTGGTGGCGGGAGCGCGAACACCCAGTCTATGCTGCGGACGGGATCGGTGGAGTGCGGAAACTCATCGGGTGTCTCGTGATCGCGCTCGCCGCTGTGGCGTGCGGCGAGGCTGGAGCGACGCCGCCACCGGGCGCGAACACCTCGGACCTGATGATCCGACAGTCCCCGAGCCCGTTCCAGCAGGTGTCCGCCGGACCGGTCTCGGCGCTGATCCCCGATGCGTGGGAGCCGCGCCTCGCCGGGCCCATCGACGACCCGCGCCAGGGGATCGTCGCCGGACCGCAACCACAGGCGTGGAGGGCCGACCGGCCGCCGCTCGAGGGGCTGGCCGCGATGTGGATCGACGGGACCGCCATCGGCGTGCCGTCGGACTACTACTACCTCGCGGCCACCGGTCCGGCGCTGGACGTCCTCACGGGTTCGGAACAGTGCCGCGCGACCCGGCGATTCGTCGTGGCCAAGCACGTGCCGGCGTTCGCGCAGGGAGCCCCCGACTCGCCCGGCGACTACGTGGCGCACGGGCTCGGCACCTGCACGGTCCGCGACCAACCGACCCGTTGGGCCTACTTCGTGGCCGCGCCGGGCTACGGGCCCCTGCGCGAGGTCGGGATCCCGAGCTCGGGCCTGTACGTCGTGGTGGCCGTCATGCCCGCGTCCCCCCGCGCGTCGTTCCTGCTCAACCGGCTACTCCGACGCACCGAGTTCAACGGATCGTCGGTGGCCGACATGCTCGAGGCGGCCGCCGTCCCCGCGCCCGGCGACCTGGCCTGATCTCCCCCGGTCCCGCGCTCACCGAGGAAGCCCGCTCAGCGCGGGGAGCGATCCACGAACGGTGTTGTGACGACGGTCGCCGGTGCCGCGCGGCCGCGGATGTCGATCTGGACGGCGACGCCCGGCTCGAACGCGTCCGGCGGCGAGAGGTACGCGAGCGCGATCCCGTGACCGAGCAGCGGCGAGAAGGTGCCGCTCGTCACCTCCCCGGCGGCACGGCCGCCCGCGAGGACCGGCTGATGCGGGCGCGGGATGTGGCGGCGGTCGGCGGTCGCGACGCCTCGGAGGAGGCTCGGCAACCCCTGCTCGCGCTGGCGCTCGAGCGCGTCGCGTCCCACGAACGGGCCCTTGTCGAACGACGCCACCCACCCCAACCCGGCCTCGAGCGTCGTCCGGTCCGGGCCCAGGTCCTGACCGTAGAGCGGGTAGCCCATCTCCAGACGCAGGAGGTCCCGCGCCCCGAGCCCGCACGGCTCGAGCTCGAACGGCTCCCCCGCAGCGACGATCGCATCCCAGAGCTCGGAGGCGATCTCGGCGTCGGCGAATAGCTCGAAGCCGCGTTCGCCCGTGTAGCCCGTCCGCGCGAGCACGACCTCGGTCCCGTGCCAGTCGACGACAAGGACCCCGCGGAAGGAGAGCTCGAGCGCGTTCCGCCAGAGCTTGCTCACGACCGCATGCGCCCTCGGCCCCTGCACGCCGAGGAAGCACCAGTCGTCGTGGTCGACGACCTCGGCCCCCCCGGATCGCACCGCCGCGACGACCTTGTCCTTGTTGGCCGCGTTCGGGACCAGGAACCACCGATCGCCGGCGAGGCGGTAGACGAACAGGTCCTCCTCGACACCCCCGCTCTCGTTCAACAGATGGTGGTACTGCGCCCGGCCGACGTCGACCTTGCGCAGGTCGTTGGTAAACAGTCCCTGCAACGCGTCGAACGCCGAAGCGCCCACGACGTCGACCTTGCCGAGGTGACTGAGGTCGAACAACCCGACGCGCTCTCGGACCGCGCGGTGCTCGGACAGGACGCCGCGGTACTCGATCGGCATAAACCACCCGCCGAACGGACCCAGCTTGGCTCCCAGGGTTCGGTGGATATCCTCCAGGGGGCCATGCCGTGTGTCCGGATCGGGGTCGGTTGCGTCGATCACGGCCGCGTCATCCTACGTTCGAGGAGTCGTCGCACGGAACCGCGGTAGCATGGCCGTTCGGATGTCCGACGTCTACGACATCGTCGTGATCGGCTCGGGGACGGGGGGCTACTCCTGCGCCCTGCGGGCGGCACAGTTGGGCAAGCGGGTCGCGATCGTCGAGCGCGACGAGCGACTCGGGGGCACGTGCCTGCTGCGCGGCTGCATCCCCACCAAGGCGCTCCTGCAATCGGCCGCGGTCCTGGACACCGTCAACCGTTCCGAGGAATGGGGCATCAAGGCCTCCGGCGAGCCCGACTGGACGCAGGTCCAGGCGTTCGAGACCAAGATCGTCGACAAGCTCGTCTCCGGGCTGACGGGCCTGGTGAAGGCCCGGAAGATCGACGTGATCCGCGGTTCCGCGGTCCTGCAGGCGGGGCCGGGGGTCCAGGTGGACGATCGGACGATCAGCGCCACCGACGTGGTCGTCGCCACCGGGTCGCGCCCCAGGCTCCTGCCGGGGTTGCAGGTCACGCCCCGGATCATCACGAGCGACGAGGCGCTGTGGTACGCGGAGATCCCCTCGTCGGCCGTGATCATCGGGGCGGGGGCCATCGGGCTCGAGTTCGCGAGCTTCTACCGTTCGATGGGCGCCGACGTGACGATGGTCGAGGCGCTCCCGCGAGTCGCGCCGTTGGAGGACGAGGACCTGTCGAAGGAGATCGCCCGCGCGTTCCGAAAGCGCGGGATCGCGGCCCACGCCGGCGCGATCGTGACCGGCGTGTCGGACACGGGCGACCATGTCGAGGTCGCCTTCGAGGCGGGTGGCGCGGAGCAGACCGTCACGGCCGAGGTCTGCCTGGTCGCCGTCGGCCGGGGACCGGTCACCGACGATATCGGGCTCGAGGACGCCGGGGTCGAGCTCGACCGCGGGTTCGTCAAGGTCGACGGCCAGCTGCGGACCACGGCGACCCACGTCTGGGCGATCGGCGACGTCGCGGCAACCCCGCTGCAGCTCGCCCACGTCTCGTTCACCGAGGGCTACGCAGTCGCGGAGCGCATCGCAGGCATCCCGGTGCCCGAGATCGACTACGCGCAGATCCCGCGCGTGACCTATTGCTCGCCCGAGATCGCGTCCGTCGGCATCACCGAGGCGCAGGCGATCGAGCGCGGCCACGACGTCGAGGTCGAGCGGTTCAACTTCCAGGGGGTCGGCAAGGCCAACATCGTCGCGGAGGGTGGGCTCGTCAAGATCGTCGCCGGCAAGGACGGGGGGCCGGTCCTGGGCGTGCACATGGTCGGGCCACACGTCACCGACCTCGTCTCGGAGGCCATGCTCGCGGTCGCGTGGGAGGCCGTTCCCGCCGAGGTCGCCGCGCTGATCCATCCGCACCCGACGTTGTCCGAAGGCGTCGGTGAGGCGTTCCTGGCGCTCGCCGGCAAGCCCCTCCACGGAGCGTGAAGATGGCAACGAAGGTGGAGAGACAGAAGCTCGCTGCGGACGACTGGCGCGTCGGGCTGTCCGACGAGCGGCTCAAAGACCTGCTCTTCATGCTGAAGCTCTGCCGGTACTTCGACGAGCGCATCGAGGCCCTGTACCGGCAGGGGCGTCTGCCGGGCGCCATCTACTCGGGTCGCGGTCAGGAAGGCACCCACGTCGGCGTCGCCTCCGCCCTGCGCAAGGACGACTCGCTGTTCCCGACGCACCGCGACCTATCGGCGCAGCTCACCAAGGGCCTCGACCTCAATCGCGTGATGGCGCAGTTCTGGGGGCGGATCGACGGCTACACGCGGGGCCGCGACGGGAACAGCCACGTGGGCGATTGGCAGGGGAACCGGACCTGGACGGTCATGTCCCACCTCCCGATCGCCTACCCGGTCGCCTGCGGGGCGGCGCTCGCCTACAAGATGCGCGGGGAGCCGCGGGTCGCGATGGCGATCTGCGGCGACGGGGCCACCTCGAACGGCCGCTGGCACGAGGCGCTGAACCTCTCGGCGATCCACCGGCTGCCGGTGGTGTGGGTCGTCAACAACAACCTGTACGCGTACTCGACCCCGAACCCGCTCGAGTTCCCCGTTCCGACGATCGCGGAGCGCGCCGGCGCGTACGGGATGCCGGGCGTCCGCATCGACGGGCAGGACGTGCTCGACGTGTACAGGATCGCGCACGACGCGGTCGAACGCGCCCGCGAGGGCGGCGGCCCGACGCTGATCGAGAGCGTCTCGCTGCGCTGGAGGGGGCACGCCGGCCACGACCCGGCCAAGTACGTCCCCAAGGAGCTGCTCGAGGAGTACATGCGCGACAAGGATCCGGTGAAGCGCTTCGAGGAGCTGGTCCGATCGCGCGGCGTCGTCAGCGAGCAGGACGTAGCCGGATTCGACGAGCGGATCCGGGCGGCGTTCGAGGCCGGCTACGAGTACGCGTTGTCCTCGCCGTTCCCCGAGCCGGGCGACGTCACCAAGGGCCTGTTCACCGACGACGGCTACTGGGCCGCCGAGCCCGGCCGAAGCGGCGGGACCGAGTCCTGATGGCGACGCGAGCCGTCGAGGCGGGAGCCGCAGGCCACGGTGCCGAGCCGCGGGGCAAACGGACCGACCAGGGGGAGGCCACCTACCTCGTCGCGATCGCCGAGGCGCTGTGGGAGGAGATGGAGCGCGACGAACGGGTGTTCCTGCTCGGTGAGGACATCGGCGTGTACGGCGGGGCGTTCAAGGTGACCGAGGGGTTCATCGAACGGTTCGGCCCGTCGCGCGTGATGGACACCCCGATCGTCGAGGAGACGATCGTCGGGGCAGCGCTAGGCGCGGCGATGGAGGGTCTGCGTCCGGTCGCCGAGTTCCAGTACGCCGACTTCATGTCGAGCGGCTACGACGAGATCACGACCGCGATGGCCCGATACCACTACCGGAGCGGGGTGCCGGTCCCGGTGGTGCTGCGCGGGCCGTCGGGAGGCGGGGTCAGGGCCTCCAGCTTCCACTCGACGAACCCCGAGCCGTGGCTCTCGCAGGCGCCCGGTCTGAAGGTCATCTGCCCCTCGTTCCCCTCGGACGCCAAGGGCCTGCTGAAGGCGGCGATCCGCGACGACAACCCGTGCGTGTTCCTGGAACACAAGTGGATCTATCGTCGGATCAAGGAGATCGTCTCGGACGACCCCGACCACCTCGTCCCGATCGGCAAGGCCGACGTCAAGCGCGAGGGCACGGACGTCTCGGTGATCGCGCACGGGATGATGGTGCACCTCGCGCTCGAGGCGGCCGAGACCCTGGCGAGCGAGGGCATCCAGGTCGAGGTGCTCGACCTGCGGACCGTTCAACCGCTGGACGTGGAGGCGATCCTCGCCACGGTGACCAAGACGAGCCGTGCAGTCGTGCTCTACGAGAGCCAGCGGTACCTGGGCACGGGCGCGGAGGTCGCGTCGTTGATCGCCGAGGAGGCGTTCGAGTCGCTCGACGCACCGGTCGTCCGGCTCTCGCCGCCCCACGTCCCGGTGCCGTTCTCGCCGCCGCTCGAGGACGCGTACCTGCCGCAGGTGTCCGACATCGAGGACGCCGTCCTCAAGCTGTCCGCATGGTGAACCTGGAGGCAGGATGACCGCCGTCAAGATGCCGCAGCTGGGCGAGACCGTGATCGAGGGAACGATCCTGAAGTGGCTGAAACAGGAGGGCGACCAGGTCGCGGTGGACGAACCGCTGTTCGAGATCTCGACCGACAAGGTCGACACCGAGGTGCCGTCGTCGGCGGCGGGCACGCTGACGAAGATCCTCGTGCCGGAGGGCGAGACGGTCGCGGTGGGGACCGAGCTCGCGGAGATCTCCGAGGGTGGGGCGGGTGGTGCCGAAGCTCCGGGAGCTGCGTCGCAGCTCGCTTCGGATGGCTCAGGAGAAGCCGAGACCTCGTCGGCAACCGCAGGTGGCGACGATGCTCCCTCCGCTCCGGCACCACCCGCTGCTCCGGCGCCGCCAGCCGCGGCGGCTCCTGCGGCTGCCGCGTCGCCGCCAGCCGCTTCGGAGGAAGCGGCGCCCTCGCGGAT